>CAZQCK010000042.1:0-24148 GCA_964591925.1 uncultured Desulfobacterales bacterium | reverse complement strand
AAGAGCGTCTTCTCCAAAAAAATCTTGATATCAAGTCATATGAAATACGCTATAGTGCCCATCCATAAACGAATTTTGGGCACTGGTAAGTTTCCAATTCAGAAAGGAGGATTTTTTGTCAAGGTCAAGGAGATCAAGAGGTGACGCGGAGGCGTACTCTCGTACGCCGCACAAGGAACCTCGCTGATCGACGATGAGATTGGCAAAAAAGACCCTTTCTGGATGGAAACTTCGTAAACCCTGCTTCCGCTCCCGCCTCCACCCTCTGGGGGCGGGTCCCCTTCCCCCCGGCCTGCTCAACGCGGTTCCGGCCGGGGGTGTAACTCCACACCACGAGGAAGGGTTCGCATGGTCTTTGAACAGCTTGCCGGCAATCTCATCCAGGGTGTGTTCCTGGGCGCCGTTTACGGCATGGCCACCATGGGCCTCAGCCTGATCTTCGGGGTCCTGAAGGTGGTGAACGTGGGCCACGGGGCCTTCATCATGGTGGGCGCCTTTGTCACCCTGGCCATGTTCGACGGTCTCGGCCTCTCCCCCATCCTGGCGATTCCCGCCGCCTTCGGCGTGGGCCTGGCCCTGGGGCTCTTTTTCTACTACACGGTGATCCAGCGCCTCATAAGAGCCCCTGAGCTGGCCACGCTCCTGGCCACCTTCTCCATGGGCATCCTCCTGGAGGAAGTTGTCAAACTCGTCTTCGGTTCCGAGTTCCGCGGGTACAACTGGGTGGTGGGCAAGATCGACCTGGGCATCACCGTGATTCCCATGAGCAAGCTGTACGCCGGCGTGGGGAGCGTGGTGATCGCGATCCTTCTCTACCTGTGGTTCAACCGGACCCGTGCCGGCTCCGCCATGCGAAGCGTGGTGGAGGACAGCGAGGGGGCCCGCGTCTGCGGCGTGAACGTGGGGGCCGCCTATGCCTGGAGCTTTGCACTGGGCATCGGTCTGACCGTGGCGAGCGGGGTGATGCTCACCATGTTCATTCCGGTGGGGATCAACCCCTACATGGGCGGCGGATACACCCTGAAGGCCTTTGTCATCGCCGTGCTGGGCGGTCTGGCTTCTCCCTACGGCGCCTTTTTCGGAGGCCTGGTCTTCGGGCTCATCGAGAACGGTTCCTACACACTCTTCGCCCTGCTTCCGGGGGTGGAGCCGTTCGCCCTGACCCGGTTCCTGTCGTTCATGATCCTACTGGCCATTCTCCTGATTAGACCCACAGGACTGCTGAGGGGAAAATGAAAACAGACACAGGCAAGTATCTCCCCCTGATCCCGGTCTTCGCCGTGTACGTGGCGCTCTTCCTGGTGGGGAAGAACGTCTCGGGCATGTGGCAGCTCATGGCCATGCTCCTGTTCTACTGCGCCCTGGGACAGGCCTTCAACATCTTTCTGGGAATGACGGGATACGTGGACTTCGGGTACGTGGCCTTCATGGGCGTGGGAACTTACGGCATGGCCCTGTCCATCGTGCACCTCGCCCGATACGAGGGCCTGGGGGCCTGGGTGATCGTGATCGGCTTTATCATGGCGATCCTGTTCTCCACCCTCCTTTCCCTGGCCGTGGGCGCGGTGGCCCTTCGGCTTCGGGGGGCCTACTTCGCCATTGCCACCATCGGCGTGAACGAGGGGTTCCGGTTTCTCATCGAAGGAGCGCGCATCTGGAACGGATCCGAGGGAATGATATTCATGGGCGAGCTGAACCAAATACTGGGCCGGGAGAGTGCCAGCGCGCTCGCCACCTTCTGGGCGGACGTCATGGTCCTGGTGATCGCCGCACTGGCCGCCATGGTGACCCTGATCTACATGCGCAGCAAGATCGGTTATGCCTTGACCGCGCTTCGCGAGGACGAGGATGCGGCCAAGGTCATGGGGATCAATGTCACCAAATTCAAGATCATCGCATTCGTCACCAGCGCCAGCTTTGCCGGGCTCGTGGGGGCCTCCTCCTGGGCCCTGAAAACGCCGTACGTATTTCCGCCGGAGGTCTTTGAGATCCACTACACCATCGAGGCGATCATTATCGTGCTCCTCGGAGGCGCCGGCACCCTGCTCGGGCCTGTGGCCGGGGGACTGATCTATGGTATTTCCAAGTACTACCTGTCGATCTTTCTTCCGGGTTTCCAGCTTCTCATCTTCGCCCCGATCATCATCTGTATAATCGTCGCGTTTCCGGAAGGCGTTGTGGGAATGCTCAAGAAACGGCTCAGAGACACCGCTGTGGGCCGTTACATCGTGTAAGGTGGAAAGACTATGGCTCTGCTCAAGCTCGAGGACGTGACCAAGCGGTTCGGAGGTCTCGTTGCGGTCAACGCCGTCAGCCTGGAGATCGATGCCGGGGAGTTCGTGGGCATCGTGGGACCGAACGGCAGCGGCAAGACGACCCTGTTCAATGTTATCAACGGGGTCTTCTTTCCTGAGGAAGGGAGTGTGTTCTTCGAGGACAAGGACATCACCCGTCTTCCCCCTTACAAGCGCGCCCCTTTGGGTGTCGGGCGGACCTTTCAGATTCCGAGGCCTTTCGCCTCGGCGTCCGTTCAAGAAAACGTGGCCGTGGGGGCGATGTTCGGGGCCCTGGGCCCTGAGGTGAACGTGAACGAATCCCTGGAAATCGCCGACCAGATCATCGATCGTGTGGGCCTCCAGGAACACCGGGAAAAGCAGGCGGGTGCCCTGACCCCGGTGGAAAAAAAGCTCATGGAGATTGCACGCGCCCTGGCCATGAAGCCCAAGCTGCTCCTTATGGACGAGGCCATGGCGGGTATGCATCCGAGCGACATCGACGACATGGTGTCGTTTCTAAAAACGCTGGCCAAGGACGAAGGCATCGCCGTTGTGGCCATGGTGGAGCACATCATGCGGGCGGTGGTGGGCATGGCGGAAAAGGTGATCGTTCTCGATCAGGGTTCCAAAATCGTGGACGCCCCGACCAAAGAGGCCCTCGAAGACCCTAAGGTCATCGAGGTCTACTTGGGGCGCCCCCCGGAGGAGTAATCCATGCTCGACGTGAAAGACCTGGAATCCGGCTACGGACCCATGCAGGTTCTGTGGAAGCCGAGTCTCACCGTGAACAAGGGGAGCATCACCTCCCTACTCGGTCCCAACGGGGTGGGAAAGAGTACCCTCCTGGGAACGGTATTCGGTTCCGTCCCTATCTGGGGCGGTCAGGTTCTGTATAACGGCATGGATGTCACGCGGGCCCCTACTCACAAGAAGGTGGGAATGGGGCTTGCGCTCGTGCCCGAGGGCAAGCACCTGTTTCCCAACATGAGCGTTTACGAAAATCTGGCCATGGGGGCGTATCCGAAAAAGGCCCTGCCCCACCGGGATGAAAGCATGGCCCTGGTCTACTCCCTGTTCCCCAAGCTCAAGGAGCGCAGCGGGCAGGCAGCCGGTTTGCTGAGCGGCGGGGAGCAACAGATGGTCACCATAGGACGGGCCCTGATGACACGGCCGGAGCTCATCATGCTGGATGAACCCAGCCAGGGCCTGGCCCCGCTCCTTGTCAGGGAAGTCTTTGAAACAATTATTAAAATGAAAACAGAGATCGGCCTGACAGTGCTCTTGATCGAACAAAACGCCGACGCCTCCCTCAACTCGGCCGACTACGTGTACATCATGCATGAGGGCATGATCAAGGCGGACGGCACCCCGCAGGAGATCAAGGGGTCCTCGGAGATTCGAGAAGCCTATCTCGGAATTTAGCCGGTTTCCCCAGGAACGGTTTTTTTGCTCTTCCGCCCTCCAGTGAGCACCGGCACCCCTTCCCAAGCGCCGCCCCATCGTGGAATTCATGCCAAGACGCAAAGGGAATTGATTGATATCAATAGGGTTTTTTCTTAGCGTCTTGGCGTCTTTGTGAGAGAATACAGTTTTTACGAATTGGTCAAAATTCTGAAGGTAACACCCTGAAATCGTTTTTTCTTTGTGTTCTTGGCGTCTTTGCGAGAGGCAAAACGCCTTCCCGTCAATATTTCATTGACACAAATTTCACAAGCGATATAAATGCAGATCATAATAACGGAGGATGACAATATGGATCCATTTCTCGAGCAAGGACCGAAGAACCCCGTCAACATTCAAGACAACACGTTTCGCGACGGACACCAGTCGCTGCTGGCCACGCGGATGCGGACCGAGGACATGCTGCCCATTGCGGAAAAGATGGACAGCGTCGGCTTCTGGGCCATGGAGGTCTGGGGGGGCGCCACCTTCGACACCATGCACCGCTTCCTGGGCGAGGATCCGTTCGAACGGATTCGAACCCTCAAGAAGTACATCAAGAAAACTCCGTTCTCCATGCTCCTTCGGGGCCAGAATCTCGTGGGCTACCGCAATTACGCCGACGATACGGCCAGGCTCTTCGTGGACAAGTCCTGCGAGGCGGGCATGGATGTCTTTCGGGTTTTCGATGCCTTGAACGACTTCAGAAACTTTCAAACAGTCGTGGAGCGGATCAAGGCCAATGGCAAGCATTTTCAGGGGACCATCTGTTACTCGCTCACGGAGCGCAGAATGGGTGGAGATGTCTTCAACCTGGACTATTATCTCCTCAAGGCCAAGGAAATCCAGGACATGGGAGCGGACACCCTCTGCCTGAAAGACATGGCCGGCATCATGAGCCCCTTTGACATAGCCAAGCTGGTCACAGAGCTCAAGAAGGAAATCTCCATTCCCATCCATCTCCACACCCACTACACGAGCGGCATGGCCTCCATGATCTACCTGGAGGCCATCAAGGCCGGCGTGGACATTGTGGACACCTGCCTGGCGCCCTTCGCCCTGCGCACCTCCCAGCCCGCGGTGGAGCCTCTGGTGGCGACACTCTACCAGACCACCCGGGATCCGGAGTTCGACATCGAGCTGCTTCTCGAAATGGGCGACCACATAGAAAAGATCGCCCCCAAATACCGGGACTACCTCTCGACGCACAAGATGAGCGTGATCGACACCGGGGTTCTGCTCCATCAGGTTCCCGGCGGCATGCTCTCCAATCTGGTGAGCCAGCTCAAGGAGGCCAAGGCCCTGGATCGTCTGCCCGAGGTGTACAAGGAGGTGGCGGTCACCCGGCGGGAGCTGGGCACCCCGCCCCTGGTGACGCCCACAAGCCAGATCGTGGGGGTCCAGGCCGTTCTCAACGTCCTGTTCGGCCGGTACAAAATGGTGACCAACGAGGTCAAGGACCTCGTGTACGGCTTGTACGGCAAGACCCCCACCGGAGTGGATCCCGAGGTCCAGAAGAAGGTGCTCAAGGGGTACAAACGGGGCGAGACCCCGATTACGGGCCGCGCCGCCGACTATCTCGAGCCGGAGCTGGACCGGGTCCGGGAGCGTGCCGGAGACCTGGCCAAGGACGACTTCGACCTGCTCATAGTCGCCCTGTATCCCAACACCGGGATGCAGTTCCTGAAGTGGAAGTACGGACTGGAGCAGAAACCGACCGAGATCCAGCCGAAGACGCTGGATGACATCCGCAAGGAGGACGAGGCCATGGCTGCAGCCATCGAACAGGTTTGCAAGGCCTCTTTTTGAAAACCTTCCCTGTGAGCGAAGTTTTATTGCCACACGCTATGCTGTAAAAGGAGAAACCGACCCATGACGTCCAATGAGATTCTCGACCTGCTGTTCAGCACCCTGCGAACGACCGGCGTCTGGAACTTCCAGTTCAACATCGTGGTCATGTGGGGTATCGGTGCACTCTTCATGTGGCTCGCCATAGCCAAAAAATACGAGCCCCTCCTTCTTCTTCCCATAGGATTCGGGATCTTCATAGTCAATTTTCCCCTCGTGCCGATGATGGGGTACTCCGGGGACGGACACCCTCACCTGATCGAGTTTTTCTATCACTACGGGCTCGAGTGGGAAATCATTCCCTGTGTGATCTTTCTGGGTCTGGGGGCCATGACCGATTTCGGTCCCCTCATTGCAAACCCCAAGGTTCTGATCATCGGGGCCGGAGCCCAACTGGGCGTGTTCGTCACCTTCACCGGCACCGTGCTCGCCGGCTTTACTCTGAAGGAGGCCGCCAGCGTGGGTATCATCGGCGGAGCGGACGGCCCCACCACGGTGTACCTCACCCAGCACCTGGCTCCCCAGCTGCTGGGTGCCAACGCCCTGGCCGCTTATTCATACATGGCCATGGTTCCCATTCTTCAGCCTCCCATCATGCGGCTGATGACCAACAGCAAGGAGCGGGTCATAAGGATGCGCCAGCTTCGACAGGTTTCCCGCCAGGAGAAAATGCTGTTCCCGCTGATCACCGCCGGCATCATCGCCCTGCTGGTGCCCTCGGTCATTCCCCTGATGGGCATGTTCATGCTCGGAAACCTCATGAAGGAAAGCGGTGTAGTGGCCCGGCTGACCGACACGGCCCAGGGGTCCCTCATGAACATCGTGACCATCTTTCTCGGCCTTTCCGTGGGCGCCACCATGCACGCGGACAAGTTTCTGAGCTGGAAGCCCCTGTTCATCTTCGGGCTGGGCCTGGTGGATTTTGCCGTGTGCACCATAGGAGGGATTATCACCGTCAAGATCATGAATCTGTTTCTCAAAGAAAAGATCAACCCCCTGATCGGAGCCGCCGGCGTGTCCGCCGTGCCCATGGCCTCTCGGGTCGTCCAGGTGCAGGGCTTGAAGTACGACAAGTCGAACCACATGCTCATGCACGCCGTGGGACCCAATCTGGCGGGTGTCATCGGTTCGGCTGCGGCCGCCGGGATGTTCATCGCCATGTTCGACTAGCGCCCTTTTGTAAAATAGATCAGGCGTTGAAATGTTTCTGTTGTATTTTTCACGCATGCTAGTGAAAGGATAAGCCATGAAACGACTTATATTGCTGCTGGTTACAATCACTTGCATCCTACTGCCTGCGACGATCATGGCGCAATCGACCCACAAGGATTTTCTGGGGCTGCCGGTGCCCGAAGGAAAAGAAATCAAAAGAGCCGAGGATCGCTTGGAGCTGAGGTCGCCTTGGACCCATGATCAGGTCCTGGATTACTACAAAGAAAAGCTCGAGGGTATGGAGGACATCAAGATCAGAAACTGGTCCGACCAGTCCTACATAGAGGATGACAGCAATCGCCCCTGGCATTCCATCACCATTGACAAAGAGTTCAAGGACGGGACCAAGGTAGTGATAATGAAGGACAACTGGACCTGGATCATCGGGACACTGCTTCTTCGGTACATAGGGGTCTTTGTGGTTCTGCTGGTCCTCCTCATAGGAATGACCGTCTCAGGGAAAATCATTTCCTCGAGGGTTGAAAAGGGACAAGGGTAAACAAAGGAACCTGCGTTGTTCAGGAACAACGAAAGGAGCAGGAACATGCGGAAAAAGGTCACTGTGGTGGGTGCCGGCAACGTCGGTTCCACCGCCGCCATGCGGGTCGCGGAGAAGCAACTCGCGGATGTGGTCCTGGTGGATGTACTGGAAGGGGTGCCTGCGGGCAAGGCCCTTGATCTCGCTGAAGCCGCTCCCATTGAGAAGCACGATGCACGTCTTGTGGGCGTTACAGGCGACTACAGTGAGGCCGCCGGCTCCGACATCGTGATCATTACGGCGGGGATTCCTCGAAAGCCCGGCATGAGCCGGGACGACCTGCTGTCCACCAACATGGGAATCATGGAGAGTGTGGCCGGGGAGATCGCATCGGTTGCACCTGATAGCATTCTGATCGTGGTGAGCAACCCCCTCGACGCCATGTGCCACGTGGCCCTGGAGTCCAGCGGTTTTCCCGGGACCAAGGTCGTGGGCATGGCCGGTGTCCTGGACTCGGCCCGTTTTCGCGCCTTTATCGCTATGGAGCTGGGAGTGTCTGTCGAGAACACGCACGCCTTTGTGCTGGGAGGCCACGGGGACAGCATGGTCCCCCTGCCCCGGTTCTCCACGGTCGCAGGCATTCCCATTCCGGAGCTCTTGAGCGAGGAGCGGATAAAGGCCCTCGTGGAGCGCACCCGCACGGGCGGCGCCGAGATCGTAGGGCTTCTCAAGACCGGCAGCGCCTATTACGCGCCGGCCTCAGCAGCCGTTGAGATGGCCGAAGCCATCCTGCTGGACAAGAAAAAAATCCTTCCCTGCGCCGCCTTGCTCGAGGGGGAGTACGGAATCCAAGACCTGTTCATCGGCGTGCCCGTCAAGCTCGGCGAGGCCGGCGTGGAGGAGATTGTTCAAATTCGCCTTACCGAAGAGGAAGACAAGGCGCTGCAGCTTTCCGCCGCCGCGGTTCAGGGCCTGGTGGATGACATGAAACGGTTGAAAAAGTCCTGATCTTCCCAGGTCGGCGTTACTGACGTTGAGTCCCCTCAGGGCCGGCGATCGAAAACGGCGGGTCCGCGGAGGTGCAGATGAACCGGCTCGCATCCACATTGCTCTCTTCCATCGGCAAGAAGCTGCTGATGGCCCTGACCGGGGCCTGTTTTCTCCTGTTCTTGTGCGTGCACCTGGGCGGCAACCTCACCCTGTTTGAAGGCGGGGCACTTTTCGAGGGCTACGCCGAGGGCCTCCACAGACTGGGGCCCCTGGTCATCGCGGCCGAGTGGGCCCTAGTCGTCCTGGCCCTGGTGCACATCGTCACGGGCCTCACCCTGTTCGTGGAAAACCTTCGGGCCCGGCCTCAACGCTACCGCGTCAACCGCCGAGCCGGCGGCCGGACCTGGGGATCGGCCACCATGCCCTACACCGGGGTGGTGATCCTGGCCTTTGTAATCCTCCACCTCGTCCACTTTCACTTCGCGGACCGGACCGGCACCACCCTGTACCGCATCGTATCGGACGTCTTTTCGAGCCCCTGGGTCACCACCGTTTACATCGTCGCCATGGTCATCCTGGCCTTCCACGTGAGCCACGGCTTCTGGAGCTTGTTTCAGACCCTGGGCGCCAACCACCCCAAGTACATGCCCTTCATAGAAAAGCTCGGTACAGGGCTCAGCCTGGTCTTCGGCATCGGGTTCGGGACGATCCCGCTGTTCATGGCGCTCTTCGCCCAAGGAGGATGACATGGAGCTTGATGGACACGTTCCAGAGGGCCCCCTTGCAGAAAAATGGGATCGCCACCGTTTAGATCTGAAGCTGGTGAATCCCGCCAACAAGCGCAAGTATCAGGTCATCGTGGTGGGAACCGGCCTGGCCGGGGGCTCGGCCTCGGCCTCCCTGGCGGAGCTGGGCTATGAGGTGAAGGCCTTCTGCATTCAGGACAGCCCCCGCCGGGCTCACAGCATCTCCGCTCAGGGCGGAATAAATGCGGCCAAAAATTATCCCAACGACGGAGACAGCATCCGGCGTCTTTTCTACGATACGGTCAAAGGGGGAGATTACCGCTCGAGGGAGTCCAACGTCTTCCGCCTGGCCCAGATCAGCAATCACATCATTGATCACTGCGTGGCCCAGGGTGTCCCCTTCGCCCGGGAGTATGGCGGGCTTCTGGCCAACCGCAGCTTCGGCGGGGCCCAAGTCTCACGGACGTTCTATGCCCGGGGGCAAACCGGACAGCAACTCCTTCTCGGGGCGTACGGGGCATTGTGCCGGCAGATCGCATCCGGCAAAGTAACGATGTACCCACGCAGGGAAATGATGGATCTGGTGCTTGCAGACGGCCGGGCCGTGGGAATCGTTGTGAGGAACCTGGTGAACGGAGAGCTCGAAAGGCACGAGGCCGATGCCGTGGTTCTGGCCACCGGGGGATACGGCAATGTCTTCTTTTTGTCCACGAACGCCATGAGCAGCAACGTCAGCGCTGCGTTCCAGGCCTATCGCAAAGGGGCCCTTTTTGCCAACCCCTGCTACAGCCAGATCCACCCCACCTGCATTCCGCGGCACGGCGATTACCAATCCAAGCTGACCTTGATGAGCGAGAGCCTTCGAAACGACGGCCGGGTATGGGTCCCTGTTGATCCTGAAGACACGCGGCCTCCGGAGCGGATCCCAGAGGCGGAACGTGACTATTATCTGGAACGCCGGTACCCGAGCTTCGGAAATCTGGTTCCGCGCGACGTGGCATCCCGGGCCGCCAAGGCGGTCTGCGATGCGGGGTTCGGCGTGGGACCCACAGGATACGCCGTGTATCTGGACTTTGCCGACGCCATTCAGCGTAGCGGCCGGGAGGTAATCCGCAAGAAGTACGGAAACCTCTTTGACATGTATCGCAACATTGTGGACGAGGACCCCTATGAAACACCCATGATGATCTACCCCGCCACCCACTACACCATGGGCGGCCTGTGGGTGGACTACAACCTCATGAGCAACATCCCGGGACTGTTCGTTATAGGGGAAGCGAACTTCTCGGATCACGGGGCCAACCGTTTGGGCGCGAGCGCCCTCATGCAAGGATTGGCCGACGGGTATTTCGTGCTGCCTTACACCATCGGCGGATACCTGGCCCAGGTGACCCCTTCGGCGCTCAAACCGGACCACCCCGCGTTCGAGGAGGCGGTGGCGGGCGTGGAGGCGCGCATCCGCTCGATCCTGAGCATCAAGGGGGACCAAACCGTGGACAGCTTCCATCGAAAGCTGGGAGATGTCATGTGGGAACACTGCGGTATGGCCCGCAACAAGGCCGGCCTTCAGGAGGCCTCGAGCCGCATTGAGGAGCTGCAGGAATCCTTTAACAGAAATGTCCGCGTGCCCGGCGCGGCCGACGACATGAATCAAAGCCTGCAAAAGGCCTATCGTGTCCAGGATTTTCTGGATTTTGCCCGGCTCATGGTTATGGACGCCCTGGAAAGGGAAGAATCCTGTGGCGGGCATTTTCGGGAGGAGTATCAGACCGAGGAAGGAGAGGCCAGGCGTGACGACGAGCACTTCTGCCACGTTGCTGCATGGGAGTATGTGGATGAGCCGCCAACGCCCCCACGCCGCCAGGTGGAACCGCTCGTCTTTGAAAACGTGACCCTGTCCCAGAGGAGCTACAAGTGACGCAGGAGACGCACACCCTTCACATCCAGCTCGTGGTATGGCGTCAAAAGGGCCACGGGCGCCAAGGTAGATTCGAAACCATCGACGTACCGGATGTGGAAACCCACATGTCCTTCCTGGAGATGCTCGACGTGGTGAATGAACGTCTGACCTTGGAGGGAAAAGAGCCCATCGAGTTCGACAGCGACTGCAGGGAAGGAATCTGCGGCATGTGCGGTGCGGTCGTCGACGGAGTCGCCCATGGACCGGAAAAGGCCACCACCCTTTGCCAGCTGCACATGCGCAGGTTCAACAACGGGGACGTCATCGTGGTGGAGCCGTGGCGTGCCAGGGCGTTTCCTCTTGTAAAGGACCTGATCGTGGATCGATCCGCCCTGGACCGGCTCATGGAGGCCGGGGGATACGTCTCTGTCAACGCGGGATCCGCTCCGGAAGCCAACAGCCTCCCTGTACCCCAGCAAGAGGCGGATGAAGCCATGGATGCAGCGGCCTGTATCGGGTGCGGCGCTTGCGTGGCGGCATGCCCCAATGCCTCGGCCATGCTTTTCGTGGGGGCCAAGGTCTCCCACCTCGCCCTTTTGCCGCAGGGAAGGCCGGAGGCTGCAAGGCGCACAATCTCCATGCAAAGGGCCATGGACGGTCTGGGTTTCGGAAACTGCTCCAATGAGCGGGAATGTGAGGCCGCCTGCCCCAAGGAAATAAGAATCACCCACATCGCCCGGCTGAACCGGGAATTCCTGAGGGCGAGCTTGGGGTCCAAGGAAAAGTAAAGTCTCTCGCCACGGCGCAAGGAGCTTCTCATGCCCGAATTCGTCTACCAGGAGCCCTTTCCTCTGGGCGAGGATACCACCGAGTATCGGCTGCTGAGCCGGGATTTCGTCTCTGAAGGCATGTTCCAAGAAAGCCGTATGCTCAAGGTCGACTCGGCCGGTCTCACGCGCCTGGCCGAAGAGGCGTTCCGCGACGCAGCCCACCTGCTGAGAACATTCCATCTGCAGCAACTAGCCGCCATCCTGGAAGATTCGGAGGCCTCGGCCAATGATCGCTACGTGGCCCTGGAGATGCTCAAAAACGCCGTAATCTCGGCCGAAGGGGTGTTTCCCATGTGCCAGGACACGGGCACCGCGGTTGTGCTGGGCAAAAAGGGGCAGCAGGTGTGGACGGGAGTGCGGGATGAGGAGTTCCTCTCTCGAGGCGTGTTCAACGCCTACACCCGAAACAACCTCCGCTACTCGCAGAACGTCCCGCTCACCGTGTTCGAGGAAAAGAACTCCGGCACCAATCTGCCGGCCCAGATCGATCTGCAGGCCGTCACCGGAGACGCCTACTCCTTCCTTTTCATAGCCAAGGGCGGCGGTTCATCCAATAAAACCTTCCTGTTTCAGGAAACCAAGGCCGTTCTTCACCCCGACACCCTGGTGCCATACCTGGTGGACAAGATGAAGGCCCTGGGAACGGCGGCATGTCCACCCTATCACCTCGCCTTTGTGATCGGAGGGACCTCGCCGGAGGCCAATCTGAAAACCACCAAGCTGGCCACGGCAGGTTACCTCGACACCCTGCCCTCCACCGGGAACGATGGAGGGCGCGCTTTTCGCGTTCCAAAGCTGGAAGCGGAACTTCTTCAACGCTCTCAGGGCCTGGGTATAGGGGCCCAGTTCGGAGGCAAGTACTTCTGCCACGATGTAAGGGTGATCCGGCTTCCCAGGCACGGCGCCTCCTGCCCTGTGGGCGTGGGGGTGAGCTGCAGCGCGGACCGGAACATTCGTGCAAAGATTACCTTTGACGGGATCTTCCTGGAGAAGCTCGACCGGGACCCGGTCCGGTTTCTGCCGAAACCGGAGCCCTTGGACCAGGAACCGGTGCGCATCGACCTGGACCGGCCCATGCACGAGATTCGAGCGGAGCTCTCCAAGCACCCCGTGGCCACCCGCTTGGCACTGACCGGCGACATCGTAGTGGCGCGCGACATTGCGCACGCCAAGCTCAAGGAGCGCTTGGACCGCGGGGAGGGGCTCCCGAAGGAGGTAAAAGAACATATCATTTACTATGCCGGTCCGGCCAAGACGCCCCAAGGGTACCCTTCAGGATCGTTCGGCCCCACTACGGCCGGGCGTATGGATCCTTACGTTCCGCTCTTTCAATCTCAGGGAGCCTCCCTGGTAATGCTGGCCAAGGGAAACCGCTCCAAGGAAGTAACCGCTTCGTGCAAGCGGCACGGCGGTTTTTACCTGGGGTCCATAGGAGGACCGGCGGCACGCCTCGGAAAAGACTGCATTCGAGAGGTCCAGGTCTTGCAATACTCGGAGCTCGGCATGGAGGCGATCTACAGGATTCGCGTGCAGGATTTTCCCGCCTTTATCATTGTGGATGACAAGGGCAATGATTTCTTTGAGTCGGTACTATCCTGAACCTCAACACTCCTCTTGAAATACCTTAATAATCAATTAGTAATGTCCATTGCTCAAGGTGTTTTATCAGCTTTGGAGGGGGGCGTTTTTCACTTCAAACCTTGCTTTTCTCAGGGGAATCGTTTACTTCCTATGTGGAATCGTTCAGGCGGTGGGTGCGGAAGGAATTGCGTGGGCCGCAATGCGAACCAATGCAAAGGAAGGGACTGAGGACGCTGACATGCTCGAGCATCTGTTTACACCGTTCACCCTGAAAAACCTTAATCTTCACAACCGTATAGTGATGCCCGGCCTGGCCTCGTTTCTGATCGAAGATGACGGATCCATCACGGATCAGACGGTGGAACACTACCGCCGCCGAGCTGCCGGCGGTCCGGCCATGGTCATCGTGGAGGCCTGCTCAGTGGCGCCGGAGGGCATTGTGTCTCTCCACCAGGCCCGGATTTACGATGATTGTTTCATCGAAGGCCTGTCAAGGATCGCTGCGAGCATGAAAGCCGAAGGAGCGGTTCCAGCCGTTCAAATCCATCATGGAGGACGCCAGACCTCCCCCAGGGTCATCGGTAGAAAACCCCTGGCCCCCTCCCACCTACCCTGCCCCACCATCCGTGGTGAGGTGGAACCCTTGAGCGTGGAGGGAATTCAGGAAATTGTGCGCCTGTTCGGTGCCGCGGCGGTCCGCGCTGTGGAGGCGGGCTTCGAGCTCATCGAGATCCACGGGGCGCACGGGTACTTGATCAACCAGTTCCTGTCTCCCTTTTCCAACGTCCGGGAGGATGCCTATGGGGGGGATACCCGGGGACGCTCCCGCTTTGCACGGGAAGTTATGCAGGAGGTGCGTCGCAGAGTGGGCCCGGCGTTTCCCCTGGTTTTCAAAATCAGCGCTCAGGAATTCGTCCCTGGAGGGCTTACTGTTCCTGAAAGCATAAAGATTCTGAAATCCTTTTTGGATTGTGGGGTGGACGCCGTCCAGGTGTCGGCGGGAAACGACGCCACGCCCGAGTGGATCTGTCAGCCCATGTTCATGGAAAAGGCCTGCCTGGCGGACTCTGCGGCGCAGATTCGAAAGGCTCTCGACGTACCGGTCATGGCTGTAGGGCGCATCAACAGCCCCTTGATCGCGGATGATATCATTGCTCAAGGCCGCGCGGACCTTGTGTGTATCGGGCGGGGGCTCCTGGCCGACCCCAGGATGCCGATCAAGGCCAGGGAGGGACGCCTGGAGGACATTCGCACCTGCATTGCCTGCAATACATGCATGGAGTCCATTTTTCGCCGAGGCCGAGTGGAGTGCCTGGTGAACCCCACCCTGGGCCGCGAGCAGGAAATGGCGATCAAGCCCGCGGATCGTCCCAAGAAAGTCATGGTGGTCGGCGGAGGGCCGGGTGGTCTGGACGTGGCCTGGGTCGCAGCCAAGCGGGGGCATGAGGTTCACCTTTACGAGAGTCAGAAGACCCTGGGCGGCCAGCTCCTTCTGGGAGCGGTGACCAGCTACAAACAGGAACTGCTCACTCTGATAGAGTACCAAAAGAAGCAGATCGAAAAGCACGGGGTTCAATGTCATCTGGGCTGTCATGTGACCCTGGAAACCGTGGCCGAGGTCAACCCGGACGCCCTTGTGCTGGCCACCGGCTCCATTCAGGATTATCCCCCCATTCCCGGATTGGAAAATCCGATTGTTCGGTCCGTGAGCGAGGTGCTGGGAGGGGGGCCGCCCTCGGCGGACATGCCTGCCGTGGTCATCGGGGGGGGTGCCACGGGCTGCGAAGTGGCCTTGCATCTCTCCGAAACCGCAGGTCCCGTCACCATTGTTGAGAAACTCATGCGCATCGGTCCGCAGATCGAGAGCGTGACCCGCAAGCTGATTCTGGAGCGACTGGCGGAACGGGGGGTGACTGTGATGACCGGTTCAGAGGTCCTGAAAATCCTCGACAACGGGGTCTTGGTCCGGAACCGGGAAGGGGCGGAGCATTTTGTCGAGGCCGGTCAGGTGGTTGTGGTCACGGGGATGAAACCGGAAAAGGTTTTGTACGAGGAGGTTCGCCATCTGGGCATTCCGGTGTATCAAATAGGGGACTGCCTCGAGCCGAGAAGCGCCAAGACGGCCATCTATGAGGGGGCGCTTATCGGCCGGAAAATCTAACGGGATTTCAGCCCTTTCCTTATTTCCTTGATCATCTGTTCTCCGTGCTGTTCCAGAAACAGATCCAGGTCCTTTTTCCACTCCGCCATGATGTTGATCCCCTGCTTCTTCAGCAGCCGGTTTTCCAGGATCCCATTGAGCGGTCTTCTCGCGGTTTCCGTCTTGTCATTCCCCTTGACGGGTTCCAGATTCGCCCTGATGTTCAGCCTGTCCAATACTCTATGGGCGAATTCCAGCAAGCTGCAATATCCCTCCGAGGTGGCATGATAGGTTCCGTAAGCGTCCTCGCGGATCATTTCTCGAACCTGGTAGGCCAAACGATAGGTCCAGGTCGGAGAACCGAACTGATCGCTGTCAATCCGAATGGTCTGTTTTTTTCTTCCCCCTTTCAGGGCCTGATGAAGGATGTCGGTCACAAAATTTCTTCCATAACGTCCATAAAGCCAGCCGGTTCGAACAATGACGTAATGGGGGGCGTTCTCCCGGACCGCCGTCTCGCTGTACACCTTGCTGCGGCCGTATTCGTTCACAGGGTCTGCTGTGTCGTCTTCGAAATAGGGCTGAGGAACGCTCTTGGACCCATTGTACACGCAGTAGCTGGAGAAATGCACCAGCCTCGAGTCGAACCTTGCGCATCCCTGAGCCAGATTTCTCGGGCCTTCCACATTGATTTTACGAACCAGGAATTCATCCTTTTCGCACTGGTCGATGTCTGTAATTGCAGCACAGTTGACCACCGCATCAGGAAAGAGACGCTGCATGGTTTCTATCACATGGTCCCAACTGACGATGTCGAGCGCCTTTCGATCGGGCGTCAGCACCTCGTGTTCCCTCTCGAGGGCGGACTTGCAGTCGGCACCCAGCATTCCATTGCTTCCCAGAAGTAGGATTTTCATTGCCGGAGGAATCCCCCTTTACAAGAAGTTGAGGCCTCTTCTTTTTGACAAATTCGTAAAAACTGCATCCTCTCGCAAAGACGCCAAGACGCTAAGAAAAAACCTTTTAATATCAATCAGTTCACTTTGCGAACTTTGCGTCTTGGCGCGAAATTTTGACTTTTTACAAGGCCGTCATCCTTGGGAGGCCGGCAAAAATAACTTGAACATCTTGCATCTCATCTTCAGGCCATCTTCGGCTGCGGCTCAATCGCAAAATCCTCGACGTAGTCCAGCTACGCCTGCGGTTTTGCTCAATCGCCGCAGCCAAATATGACCCAAATCTGAGCGCAATTTTGTCCAATTTATTTCTGCCGGCCTTCTTGGGACTGTACAGCCGTCCTTCCAGAGCGGGCAAAGCGTAAATCCCAGTATAATCAATTGCGAACCAGATGCAAACCTTTCAATGGCTTTTGCCGCGAAAATGCCCCTTGCACTTCGGACCGGGCATGGGCGAGGGTGTTTCCCCGATGTTCCCGGTTGCCCGGTTTTCCAGAATCATGATAACCTCCCTGCATAAAGACGCCCCCCCCGCAAAAACGGCTTGTCGCGTGAATTCCGTTCGACGAGCCGTGCGATCGGCCCTCGGGGTGCGCTCGTTTCCATGAAAGGAGACATCCATGTACAGGCATGGAAAGCGATTTGTCCCAGGCATCTACACGGGGGTCATGCTCCTGGGTTTGTGCCTGATCGCAGGCGGATGCACGCGCATGGCGGTTCGTGGATCGTCCGGGCTTGTACCTCACATGACCCGGGCCCTGTTTGCCGAATGCGACCCCGTGCTCGCTCGAGAATCCATTCCGGCCAACCTCAAAATGATGGAAGGCCTTCTGCGGGCTGACCCTGAAAACGGGCGTCTCCTGAGCGCCCTTTCCATGGGTTACACCGGGTATGCAATGCTCTTTGTCGAGGACGAGAACACTGCTCGAGCAAGCAGACTGCTCCATCGAGCGCTTGAGTACGGATTCGACGCTCTCGACCCACAAGGTCGATCTCTGCGACGCTCCGCCCTGAATCCTGAAGAGGTTTCCCGCATCCTTCACTCCCTGGGGCCGAACGACGTGGAAGCCCTTTTCTGGTGTGGACTGGCATGGACCGGCTGGATACGCCTCAATCTGGACCGTCCGGAGGCCTTGGCCCAGCTCGATGCCGCAAAGTCCTGCCTGCGCCGGGTGATCGATTTGGACGGGTCCTGCTTTTACGGTCTGCCCTATGCTGCACTGGCCGGCACCCTTTCCGCGGTCCCGCCCATGCTGGGCGGAAGGCCGGAGGAGGCCCTTGGGCTCTTTGAGAAGGCAATCGCCGAACATCATGGGCGATTTCTGCTGGCCAAGGTCTACTTCGCAAGGTACTATGCGGTGCGCATACAGGATCGCGAGCTGTTCATCCGCCTTATCGACGAGGTAGAGGCGGCCGATCCCGAGGCCCTCGAGGATGCCTGTCTCTTAAATGCCGCAGCCCACCTGAAAGCCCGCCGGCTGCGCCAACAGATGGATGATCTATTCTTCTAGGAGAGCCCGTTGAAAACATACCCCTGCGATCGAACCCTGCTTCATCCCTGCCGGGCACTGCTGATCCTGTGGTTTTTGGTCTTTGCAGCCCCGGCTGCGGCCGCGGACCGGCCTGAGTTCGAGATCAAGTTCGCCACCCTCGCGCCGGAGGGCTCCGCCTGGGTGAAGGCCATGCGGGAACTCGACAAGGTCGTGCGACAAAAAAGTCAGAAACGGATGGGGTTTCGCATCTATCCAGGAGGAATCGCCGGTGATGAGCTCGATGTGCTTCGAAAAATCCGTATCGGACAAATTCACGCCACCGCGTTCAGCGGCGTGGGGTTGACGCAGATCCTTCCCGAGGTCCGAGTCCTGGATCTCCCTTTCCTGTTTCGAGGCCCGGAAGAGGTGGACCGCGTGCACAAAGCCCTTCAGTCCCATTTCGCCGGCGGCTTTCGAGACAAGGGGTTTGAATTCCTGGCTTGGGCCGAGGTGGGAGAGGTCCACCTGTTCTCCAAGAAGCCGATCCGGCGGTTGTCCGATTTAGCTCAACGTAAGGTATGGACCTGGTCCGGGGATCCGGTTTCCCTGGAAACATTCACCGCCATGGGGGCCAGTCCCATTCCACTCGCTGCAACCGATGTGACCACATCACTCAGCACGGGGATGATCGACACGGTATACGGCCCTCCCCTGGGTGCCCTCGCACTCCAATGGCACACCTATACAAAGTACATGACCTCTCTGGCCATGGCTCACGCCAGCGGTGCCGTGCTGCTTTCGGACCGATTTTTCCGCCGCCTCCCCGAAGATCTGGCCCGCCTTCTTCACACCGAGTTTTTCGGTGCCATGAGAGAGCTCACCCGGGCATTGAGAGCTCAGAGCCGCAAGGCGGTGGAGGTGATCGAGCAGAGCGGGCAAACCCGCATTCCCAAGCCGACCGGCAGGGAATTGCAGGAGTTTTATAGAATCCACGGGCAGGTGGCCGAGAGCTTGTCCGGCCGTCTCTACCCGCAGCAAACCCTGGACCGGGTCTATGAAATCCTCGACCGACGGCCCTGACTCGAATCGGATGATCGCCTGAATGGGTCTTCTCAGATCCCTTGATCGATTCCTTGCGCGCTGGGAGAAAAGGGCCGTAGTGCTGTTTCTCTCCCTGATGATCATTTTTACGCTCGTCCAAGTGGTTCTTCGGGCCCTTGCCGTGCAGGCCGGGCTCGGCTGGGCCAACGCGCTTCTCGCAAGCATCGCCTGGACCGACCCTCTGACCCGTATCCTCATGCTCTGGCTCACATTTCCGGGTGCTTCTCTTCTCGCCCGCAAGAACCGCCATATTCGAATCGATGTGGCTTCCACTGTATTGCCTTCAAAGGGAACGGCCTTTCGCGAGGCCCTTCTTGCACTCACCACAGCCTTCATTTGCTGTATCATGGCCTTGGTGTCCTTTTCCATGGTTCGCATGGAATGGACGTTCGGAGGCCGGGTTTTCCTTCACGTTCCCACCTGGACGGTTCAGACCATTCTGCCCATCGGGTTTCTTCTTCTGGCGTTCCGCTTCACGTTGATCGCGCTGGAGCCGTTTCTGCCGAAACAGGGCCAGGAGTGAACCCATGACCGTCGCCCTCACCGCCCTGCTGATCCTTCTCGTTCTGCTCGGCCTGCCAGTGTTCGCAGGCATCACGGCGGCCGCTATGCTGGGTCTTCACGCAAGCGGAGTGGATCTTTCGGCCATTGCCATCGAAGTGTTCCGGTTGGCCAATGCACCGGTCCTGCTCGCCGTTCCGCTGTTCACCTTCGCTGGATACCTCCTGGGAGAAGGCGGAACCTCGAAACGGCTGGTCCGGTTTTCACGCAGCCTTCTGGGATGGCTTCCAGGAGGGCTGGGGGTGGTGGCATTGGTCTCGTGCGCCTTTTTCACAGCCATCACCGGGGCCACCGGCGTCACCATCATCGCCCTGGGGGGGCTCCTCCTTCCCGCGCTGATGTCCGAGAAGTACACGGAAAACTTTTCCCTTGGACTGATGACCACTTCGGGCAGTCTCGGCCTTCACTTCCCGCCCAGCCTTCCCCTGATTCTGTTTGGATTCGTCTCCGGCACCGACATCAAGACCCTGTTCGCGGCAGGGCTGATTCCGGGGACGATTATGGTGGGCGTGCTCTGCCTGTTTTCCCTGTTCATGGGACGCAAATGGCGGCTGGAGAGCCCCCCCTTTTCCTGTTCGGAGTTTGCCGCCGCGGCCCGGGAGGCCGCCTGGGAGATCCCCATTCCGCTGCTCATCCTGGCGGCCATTTATTCCGGGTTTTCTACGGCTACAGAGGCCGCCGCCCTTACGGTGGGCTATGTGCTTTTCATCAAAATCGTTGTGTACAGAGAGATTCGATTATTCTCTGATCTTCCTCGAATCATGGTCGAAAGCATGGAAATGGTAGGCGGAATTTTGATCATTCTTGGCGGTGCGCTGGGGTTCACCAACTACCTCGTGGATGCCTTCGTCCCCATGAAGATCCTTGCCTTCATGGAAGGCGCCATCCAATCCAAACTGGGTTTTCTGCTCGTACTGAACGGCTTTCTGATCCTTGTGGGCTGCATGATGGATATATTCAGCGCCATTCTCATCGTGGTTCCCCTGGTCCTCCCGCTGGCCGCCAAGTACGGTGTGGACCCGGTCCATCTCGGTGTAGTGTTTCTCGCCAACCTGGCCATCGGATACAACACCCCGCCCGTAGGGCTCAACCTCTTCATCGCCGGCTCCCGCTTCAACCGCCCCATCATCACCCTATACCGGGCCACCCTGCCCTTTCTCCTCCTCCTGCTGGCCGCCCTGCTGCTCATCACCTACCGGCCGGCGCTCAGCCTTTTTCTACCCGGCCTGCTCGGGCTGCGCTGATTTCTTGTGCACTTAAAAAGGGTTGCATTCATTCAGGACACTTGGTATGGAGATCATGCGTCGAGAATCCAAAGCAATTCGGAACACCTGAGTCATAGTCCAGGAGACGGGCCGATGGCCGGAATCGAGGAGATCAAGCAACGGCTGAACGAGGTGGACACGACCAAGGTCTTCTTCGTGGACCTCAACGGCCGGGTGATGAGCCTCCCCATCAACCCGGAGAAGATCGAGCGATTCATGGAGACCGGCCTCGGTTTCGACGGAAGCTCCATCGCCGGGTACGCCTCTGTGGAGAGCAGCGACCGGATCCTGATCCCCGACCCGGAGAGCTTCCGGCTGGTGCCCTTTCAGCACGAGCGGCTGGGGTTCTTCATCGGCCACATCTACAACGAGCACGGACAGCGTGCCCGTACCGACCCCCGGGCCGTGCTCGAGAAGGTGGTGGCCCAGGGCGAAGCCGAGTTCAACGCCCGGTTCACCGTGGGGCCGGAGCACGAGTTCTTCCTCCTGAACGGAACCGACTGGTCGGACGGCATCCACACGGACAAGGCCGGCTACTTCCACCCCACCCCGCACGACCGGGGCGAGGCCGTCCGGAACGAGATCATCGCCATCCTCGCCGCCTGCGGCATCCGCTTTGAAAAGGCACACCACGAGGTGACCCCGTCCCAGCACGAGATCAACCTCGAGGCCACGCATCCCCTCCAGGCCGCGGACCGAACGGTCCTGTTCAACCACGTGACCCAGCAGACCGCCGCAGCCCACGGCTTCCATGCCACCTTCATGCCCAAGCCGTTCGACGGCCAGAACCGCAGCGCCTTTCACATCCACCTCTCCATGCAGGACTCAGAGGGAAACAACCTGTTTTTCGACGAATCCGCCGAAGGCGGGCTGAGCCGGACCGCCCGGCGTTTCATCGGCGGCATCCTCAAGCACGGACGGGGCACTTCTCTCATCATGGCCTCCACGTTCAACTCCTACAAGGCCTACGTGCTGGAGCGGGAGGCTCCCGTGGTCCGCACCTGGGGGTTCCGGAACCGGAGCTCAATGGTCCGCGTGCCCTACAGCCCCGACCCCGGGAACGTCCGCATCGAGCTCAGGAGTCCCGACCCTGCGGGCAATGTCTACCTGCAGCTGGCCGCCTTCATAGCCATGGGGCTGGACGGCCTCAGAAATCAGACCGACCCCGGCGGACCGGACTCTGGAAGCACCTACAGAAAGCGGTTCCGCCCCAAGGTGTGGGACCGGCGCTTCCTGCCCAAGAGCCTGTACGAGGCCCTGGTGGAGGCGGAGCGAAGCCGCTTCCTCCGCGAACTCCTGGGGGACCACGCCTACCAAAGCTTCATGACCCTCAAGACCAGGGACTGGGAGGAGCACCGCACCCATGTCACGCCGAGGGAGCACGCAAAGTACCTCTAGAAGAACAGGAGACACCTCCCGGGACCTGCCCCTGCCCGGGCGGGAAAGGAGATCAAACCCATGGAAGCATGGATGGAACAGGTCCGGAACGCGGTCAACACCCTGGACAAGCTCCAGGAGTACATCAACGTCACCCCGGACGAGGAAAGGGCCGTCACCACCCTTCAAACCAAGTGGGGCACCACTCCCTACTTCGCCTCCCTCATGGATCCGAATGACCCCGGCTGCCCCATTCGCAGGCAGGTCATCCCCTCCATGAAGGAAAACGAGAACCGCTACGGCATTCCCGACTACCTCATCTGGAAGGAAAACCGCGCCAACGAAGAACACCGGCCCGACAGCATCGCCCGGCAGTATTATGACCGGATCGCCTTCACCGTCACCGACGTCTGCGCCAACTACTGCCGCCACTGCTTCCGCAAGGAGGTTGTGGTCAGCCGGGACCTGAAGCTCCGCATGGATGTGGACGAAGGCCTTCAGTGGATCGCAGAGCACACGGAGATCCGTGACGTGCTCGTCACCGGAGGCGACCCCTTCATTCTCTCAGACGACAAGATCGAGTACCTGGTCCGCAAGCTTCGGGAGATCCCCCACCTGGAGATGATCCGGTTCGGCACGCGCACGCCCATCGTGCTGCCCCACCGCATCACCGACGGCCTCAAGAAGATCCTGAGCCCCTTTCACCGCATTCCCATCTGGGTGAACACCCAGTGCAACCACCCCAAGGAGCTCACCGACGTCACCGCCAGGGCGGTCTACGACCTCCTCACCTGCGGGGTGAACGTGGGCAACCAGGCCGTGCTCCTCAAGGGCATCAACGACGACGTGGAGACCTTCCGGGAACTCCACCAGAAGCTCCTTCGAGTGCGCATCCGGCCCTACTACGTGTTCTACTGCGAGCCGGCACCCGGCATCGACCACTTCCGCACCCCCGTGGAAAAGGGTGCGGAGCTGATCAGGGACGCCATCCGCGGCCACACCACCGGACTGGCCCAGCCCATGTACGTGATCGCCACGAACATCGGCAAGATTCCACTGATGCCGGACTACTACATCGAAGGGGTGACGGAGAAGGAGTATCTGTTGGTAAACTACAAGGGGGAGAAAACCACCATGCCCAATATACCCGAGTAGGAGGCTGTCCACCCTGCCGGGCCACAAACCCGGGCGATTGTGTAACGTTTTCCCATATGAGGACTCTATATTTCCAAATCCGGCCACCCTATTAAGAGCCGGGGAAGCTTAAAAAAAAACAGGTTCTACAAAAAATGCGGAACCGAGGAGGATAAGATGCCCATCTACGAATACAAATGCGATGCCTGTGGAGAGGTATTCGAACAGCTCGTGTTCGCGTCCGACAAGGACGAACCCGTGGAGTGCCCATCATGCGGCAAACGCAAGACCAGTAGACAGCTGTCATCCTTTTCCTGCGGATCCGGTTCCGAAGGCCTGGGAGCGGCCCTCAACTCCGGCTGCGGACCCTCCGGCGGCGGGTTTTCCTGAGCAGGTTGACCCGGCGGCCGTGTGTCGCCTTGACCCGATCTTATATTACCAATAAAATCAGTTGGCTGAAAGACCTTCTTAGGGCCTGCTATTAAGACTTCAGACATGAGTTCATTCAAGCAAAACAAGGAGAAATACATGGGAATCGGATGGCTTTTTGTGATCATCGCCGTGTGGGTTCTTCTGCAGGCGGTGATTCTACCCAAGATGGGCATTTCCACTTGAATGCGGCCCGGTTGTCAGGTGGACAACAAGGCCGAGACCAACCTGGTCAATTTTCCGGACGATTCCGCTCAGACGGAACACCCGAACGATCCCCTAAAAACTGAATCAAAATAATCACTTGTTTTCTCGACTTTTGCATCCCTTCACGACATCAACCGGGGCATAAATGATAAGCTAGTGCCCATCCATAAACGAATTTTGGGCACTGCTAAGTTTCCAATTCAGA
>CAZQCK010000041.1:0-24848 GCA_964591925.1 uncultured Desulfobacterales bacterium | reverse complement strand
AAGCACCCTCTTCCTTGCATCTTCGGCAAACTCGACAATCGCTCAATTCAGGTTCGATGCCGAGTTCATGAAACAAACGTGAACAGGTTGAAATGGGCAGGAACGCTCAGCACCGTACCACGAAGGAAAAATCGAAATCAAGCCCTTCGTGAACGTCTCCTGCGGCGGCAAGGGGTGGGAAAGAAGATTCCCTATTGACTGGCGCTCATCAAAAAAGTAAGGTTCCGTTAATTCAGCAAAATGCTCGATTTCAAGCATACCCGGCCGAGCCGTATTTCGACTGGAGCTCCGGGATGAAGGAGGGTGCATGCTCAAGGTGATTCCCCTGGGGGGGCTCGGTGAGATCGGCCTGAACATGATGGTCATGGAGTTCGAGGATACCATACTCATCATCGACGCCGGGCTCATGTTCCCGGAAGAATACATGCTGGGCGTGGATGTGGTGATTCCGGACTTCGGCTATCTGCGAGAAAACCGGGATCGCCTTCGAGCAGTCATTCTGACCCACGGCCACGAGGACCACATCGGGGCCATGCCGTTTTTTCTTCGCGAGTTCGACCTTCCCGTGTTCGGCACCACCTTCACCGTGGAGCTCCTTCGAGAAAAACTCCGCGAGCACCAGCCGGCTGAAACAGCCGACCTCCGGACCATTGAGGCCGGTGAGACCATGGGCTTCGGCCCCTTTCAGGTGGAGTTCATTCGCGTCGACCACAGCATAGTGGACGGCGTCGGGCTGGCCGTGGACACGCCGGAAGGCACCCTTGTCCACTCCGGAGACTTCAAGGTGGACTACACCCCGCTTAGCGGGCGTCCGACAGATCTGGCCCGTTTCGCCTACACAGGGATTAGAGGCGTACTCGCCCTGTTCTCCGACTCCACGAACGCGGAAAAGGAGGGGTTTACGCTCAGTGAGCGGGAGGTGGGCCGGACCCTGGAGGAGATCTTCCGCTCCGCACCCGGAAGGATCGTTACCGCAGTCTTTGCATCCAACATCGCTCGAATCCAGCAGGTGTCCGATCTTGCACTTCAATACGGCCGGAAGCTCCTGTTCAGCGGAAAGAGCATGCAAACCAACGTGCGGATTGCACGAGACCTGGGATACATTCGACTCCCGGACGAAGCGCTGATCGAAGAACGACAGCTCGCCCGTTTTCCGGATCAGGAAATCGCCGTGATCACCACCGGGAGCCAGGGAGAACCCATGTCTTCCCTGACCCGTATGGCCCAGAACCGGCACAAGCATATCAAGGCCAAACCCGGTGACACGATCATCCTGTCATCCCGATTCATTCCGGGAAACGAAAAGGCCATCACCGCCGTCATCAACAGTCTCTACCGCATGGGCGCCGAGGTGATCTACGAAAAGGTATCGGACATACACACATCCGGGCATGCTTACCGTGAAGAGCTGAAGCTGATGCTGAACCTGGTCCGGCCAAAACACTTCATTCCTATTCATGGTGAATACCGGCACCTGGTCAAGCATGCAAACCTGGCCCAGGAGGCGGGGCTGGACCGCAAGAGCATTCTCGTCGCCGAAAACGGAGACTCCATCTGCTTTGAGAAGGGAAGGGCCTTTCTGGGCGAGCGCATCTCCACAGGCCGGGTGCTGGTGGACGGCAAGGGCGTGGGAGACGTCGGCAAGGTTGTTCTTCGAGACCGCCGAAAACTGTCCGGGGATGGAATGGTGATCGCCCTGCTGGCCGTGGATGAGCAGACCGGAGACGTGGTTTACGGCCCGGATATAGTTTCCAGGGGATTCGTATTGGAGACCCGCCAGACGTTCATCCTCGAAGAGGCCAAATGTGTCGTGCTGGAGGTTCTGGACGAAATCGATCGCCCCGCCCGCATGGATTGGACCGAGATCGCACCGGACATCAAGAGGGAATTGAAGCGTTTCTTTTACAGCGTCCTCGGACGAAGTCCCATGATCCTGACCATCATCATTCCGGTTTAGAGTGGGGCCACGGCCCTCGGTCCCGAAGGACCGGAACGAGACCGGACAACGAGGTTGAGCACGTGAGCAGGAAAGAGAAGCCCAAACCGCAGCCCATTAGAAGGGAGATCCTGGGGATCCTTTTTCTTCTCATGGCCCTGGTCCTGGGGGTGAGCCTTTTCACGTACCATCCGGGCGATCCCGTCTTCTGGGGAAGCGGGACCTTTGGGCCGGACCAGGCCCGGAACCTTTTCGGCCCCATGGGAGCCCACCTGAGCGAAGCCCTGTTCTTTGTGCTCGGTTTTTCCTCCCTCTGGCTCATAGGTGTTTTTGTGGCCATGGCCCTGTTCTCATTCCTGGGGCGTCCCATGGCCTCCCCTGTGCTCAACACGGTCGCCGTGGTTTTTCTCCTGGTGTCCTTTTCAGGGCTTCTCTCTCTGCAATTCCCTGATTCTGTTCCGTGGCGGGGAGGAAACATCCTCAGCGGAGGGCTTGTGGGTCTGCATGTGGCCGGTATCATGCAAGGGCTGCTCAACGGGTTCGGGGCCAATGTCCTTCTGGGGACGGTGTTTTTGATTTCACTCATGGTGACCACCCGTTTTTCCTTCGGGCGGTTGTTCACGAGAATCTATCTGTGGGCGGCCGTCGTGGTTCGCAAGATCGGCGGTTTTGTGGAAAAACAGAAAGAGCGGAGAAGAAAGAAACGGGTCCGGGCCGCCAACCTGAAAAAGCAGAGGACCAAGCCCAAACGCAAACCGACCATCGTCCCCCCCGCCGAGGAACCCGCCAAAATGCCCGAGCAGGAATCCTTCTCCTTCATGCAGGCGGCCGATTCCTTTGCCCTTCCCTCCCTGGAGCTGCTGGAGGATCCCCCTGAGAGGCCGGGAAGAGACATTGAAAAAGAAAGCCTGGAGATGAACGCCAGGCTTCTGGAAAAAAAACTGAGCGACTTCAACGTGGAAGGGGAGGTCGTGGAGATACTGCCGGGACCGGTGATCACCATGTATGAGTTCAAACCGGCCGCAGGCGTTAAGATCAGCAAAGTGGCAGGCCTGGCGGACGACCTGGCCCTGGTGCTTCGGGCCTCGGGGGTGCGCATCGTGGCCCCCATTCCGGGCAAGGCCGCCATCGGCATCGAGATCCCCAACAACAAGCGGGAGTCCGTTTTTCTCAAAGAGATTCTCTCATCTCCGGCCTTCAAGTCCTCCACACACCGGCTGACCATCGCCCTGGGCAAGGACATCACCGGTTCACCGGTCACAACGGACCTCACCCGCATGCCTCACCTCCTCGTGGCCGGAGCCACCGGCACCGGCAAGAGCGTCTGCCTCAACACCATAATCAACAGCATACTGTTCAAGGCCTCCCCGGACATGGTGCGATTTCTCATAATCGATCCCAAACGCATCGAGCTCTCCATCTATCAGGACATCCCTCACCTGCTGCATCCTGTGGTCACACAGGCCGCCGAAGCCACCAAGGCCTTGCGCTGGGCCGTGGAGGAGATGGAGTATCGCTACGGCCTGCTTTCGGACCGGGGGGTGCGGAATATCGAAGCCTACAATCGAAAGATCCTCAAGGACAAGGCATCGACCGAAGAACCGGACAACGCTTCCAGCCGCACGCTACCGTATATAGTTATCGTGATCGACGAACTGGCCGACCTGATGATGGTCTCCTCCAAGGAAGTGGAAGACACCATCATCCGCCTGGCCCAGATGGCCAGGGCATCAGGCATTCACTTGATCATCGCCACCCAGCGCCCATCGGTGGACGTGCTGACGGGGATCATCAAGGCCAACCTTCCCGCCCGAATTTCCTTTCAAGTATCCTCCAGGGTGGATTCTCGAACCATTCTCGACGCCATAGGGGCCGAGCACCTCCTCGGCGAAGGCGACATGCTCTATATGCCACCCGGAGTGAGCCGCCTCACTCGAATCCACGGGGCCTACATCTCCGAAGGTGAGGTGAAACAGGTGACCGAATTCCTCAAGGGCCAGATGAAACCCGAGTACGATCCCGCCATCCTGGAAAAGGTGGCCCGAGCCGAGGAATCCGAGGATGACGACATGGAGTTGGACGAGAAATTCGAACAGGCGGTGGAGATGGTTATGAAAAGCGGGCAGGCCTCCATTTCCGCCCTGCAAAGAAAACTCCGGGTGGGATACAATCGAGCCGCTCGAATGATCGAGGCCATGGAGAGACAAGGCATCGTAGGGCCTTCCGACGGTGTGCGTCCCCGGGAGGTCTTCGGCCGCAGGGAGGAGACGTAGGCATGAAGAAAACAAGGGGTAATACGCTTTCAGCGGTTGGAATCATCCTGAACGTCGTGCTGTTCCTGGCCGTCGTGCCCGCCCGGGCCGCCGGCGATTCCGCCCAAGCGGTGGTGGACTGCCTCCAGTCTGAGTTGGGCGATGCACAGGGGCTTTCCATCCCCTACGAACGTGTTATTCTGACGTCATCCACCATGCTCCTGGGAGACTCGGGAGCCGGGGATCACGCCTCCGGTCTCATTTTGTTCAAGCCCCCGCATTTTCTCAAGATCGTTCAGGAAACGCCCCGGCGAGAAATCATGATCGGAGACGGACAAACCCTCTGGTGGTACATCCCCGAAAAAAAAGAGGCTCACCGCTATCGCGCCGAGGCCCTGGGGCAGGAGCTTCAGGCCCTGTCGGACGTTTTTCAGGGTCTGAGGGACGTAGAGGACGGCTTCGAGGTGATCTGGGAAGGGCACAGTGAGAAAGGAAACCGGAGGATCCGTCTCGTCCCGGACCCACCGTGGTCTCAGACGGACGCCATGGTTCTCGAGGTCAGCCCGGGCTGCCGTCTGGAAATCGTGGAGATGCACAATGCCGCAGGAAACATAACCCGGTTCATCCTTGGTCCTATGGAAAAAGGCAAAACCTTTGATGAAGGCACCTTTTCTTTCTTGGTACCGGAGGGGGTGCGGGTCATCGAGGAAACGGATTAGCGTTGCCGGCACGCAATCTCAGGCCTCTCTCAGCGCGCCTGCCAGTACGTGACCCGCCCGCATCAGGCTCCGAAGGCTGTCCGCAGGGAGCACGTGATGGATGTAAGGACGGGCCACCTGAATACCCCGGCAAAGGGATTGGACGTCCGGATCCCCGGCCACCGGATTCAGCCACACCACACGACCCGCCTTGCCGTGAATCACCGCCATTTCCCGACGAAGCATCTCTTTGGCCCCCAGGTCCCAGCCGTCACTCAAGATCACCACAACACTCCTGCGCGACAAAAGTGCTTCACCATGGTCCGAATTGAACTGCCTCAGGGAGTAACCGATGCGAGTGCCTCCGGACCAGTCCGGCACCGCTTCGGCAAGGCGGTCAAGCGCCTCGTCCACTCCGTAACGCTCGAACAACGTGGTCACCCGTGCAATCACCGTGGAGAACACGAAGACCTCGGCACGAATCCCGCTGCCCTTCAGCCCCATCAGGAAGGGCATCACGAAGCGCGCATGCCGATCCATGGAACCACTTATGTCCGCAAGCACCACCAGCTTTCGCAGCCGCCTCCTCCTCCGCTTGTAGAAAAGTCTAACCGGTGTCCCCTCGGTCTTGAGACTTTCCCTGAAGGTGCGGCGGAAATCCACGTCCCTGGGCTTACGGGATCGCCTGGTTCGCCTCGAAGCAGTGAAGCGAAACCGCGCAATCATGTTTTTGAGGGCCAGACGGGCGAATCTGAGATCCTCGGGCCGCAGTTTGTTGAAATCCTTTTCCTCAAAAGACGGGACCGGGCTGAACACAGCGCCTTCCAGAAATTGCCCTTCATTCGAGCACTCTGCACTACGATCTTGACCCGGGCCATCGGAATCCAGGGGGAGCTTTCGGTCTGCGTCTTCGAAAAGGGGGTCTCGAGCCCCGGCACTCGAATCCGCCGAAGCATCATTGTCTTCCGAAACACAACCGTCCAGCCAAAACGCCCGGTAGAGCTCCTCGAACAGACGCCACTCCACATCCGAATGGGTCAGGTTGGCACGCAAGGCGCAGTAGACGTGGTCGGGATCGGAAAGATCCAGGGCTTCGAACGATTCCAGCACCTGGGATATGGAGGAAGGGAAGATCTTGAATCCATGCTGTTTGAGAAAGCCGGAAAATCGAATGACACGCTGAATCAGGCCGTCTTCAGCGGCGATGCGTCCTGATTGCGGCCGCCCGTTCATGCCATAATCCTTTTCCTTAGAAATACTCGGACTGCGACGCGGGATCGCCCCAGATCTCCTCGCGAAACCTGCGAATATCATCCTGGTACTTGAGAATGCACCCCAGGGTTTCCTCCACCAGGGAGGCGTCCAGGCGGTTGCATTCCATGGCGATCAAAGCGGTGGCCCAGTCCAGGGTCTCGGACACACCGGGCCTTTTCAGAAAATCCACCTCCCTCAGCTTCTGCATGAACCGCGTAATCTGGGAGGCGAGGACCTCCTCCATCTCCGGTAACCGCGCCTTGAGAATGCGATACTCCTTCTCGAACGAGGGATAATCGATCCAATGGTAGAGGCATCGTCGCTTGAGGGCATCGTGTACGTCCCGCGTTCGATTGGATGTCACGACAACCATGGGTCGCGCATCGGCCTTCAAGGTCCCGATCTCCGGAATGGTGATCTGAAAGTCGGCCAGGACCTCCAGCAAAAAGGCCTCGAATTCCTCATCCGCACGGTCGATCTCGTCTATAAGGAGAATGGGAGGGCTTCCGTTTTCCGTGCTGATGGCCTCCAGAAGGGGGCGCCGGATCAGAAACTCGGGTCCGTAAATCAGGTCTTCTATCTCCCTGCGGCCCCGGCCTTCCTGCTCGGCCATACGAATGTGCAGGAGCTGTTTCGGGTAGTTCCACTCGTAAAGGGCGGTGGAGGAATCCAACCCTTCATAGCACTGAAGACGAATCAGTTTGGATTGAAACAGCCGCGACATGACCAGCGCGACCTCGGTCTTGCCCACACCGGGCTCCCCCTCCAGGAACAATGGCTTTTCCAGTTTGTTGGCGAGGAAAAGTACGGTCGCCAGACCGCGGTCGGCTATGTATTGCCCGGCGTTCATGGCCTCCACCACCTGGTCCACCGTCTCAAAGGATCGTTTCAATGCCGCCATTTTTTCGCCCTTCACGCACGATTTTACTTCTTTTTGAACAGGGCTTCGAGCGCATCCATGGCGTCCCCCCGTTTACGACCATAGCCCTGCTGCACCCGCCTTTTGCTTCCACGAGGAAGAAAGTAGTCACAGAAGTTGGCGCGCTCCTTGTCCCGAATCCGCTCGGCATTCACCTCTTTGCATTCATTGTATGCATGCGGATCGTAATACTTGCACTGCTTGCAGCATCGTAGATCGCGGCCGCATTTCTCACAGGTGGCGTTTCGGCTCACAGGACCGACTTGTTTGGTCTTGAAGCCGCAAAAAACGCAGTTCATGGCTCAGGGTCCCTCCTTTCTTGCCCGGCGCGGATTGCCTTGTCTTACTTACCGGGGAGCGGGTTCGTATCGGGGAGGCGTTGGCTTCGATCTCTCAAGGCCTGCGCTGTCCCCGCCTTTTGTATTTCTCGCAGTGCATGTGGAGGCTGTTCGTATTTTACAGGCAGTCGTCGCATTGCATCTTGCGGAAAAATCAGGGTGGCACGTTCGATCCGGGCGAGGGAATCGGGTGCCGGGCGCATACCGAGCCGAGGGCGGACCGGCAGGGGCGCCAAGGGACATACATTGTCAGCGCGAACCGGAAGGCAAAAGGTCCTTTGCTCAGCCCAGTTGCAGAAAGACGTTGAAAAAAAAGGTGCCTGAAGCGTATAAAGACATGTCCCCGGTCTTCGTCGCGGTTCGCCAGGCAGGCCTTACACACGCATGATCGTCCGCCCGAGCCAATCTGCATGGTCATCAGGGTTACCCCGGGGGGATCCCCATCGGCATCGTGCAGGACGTGTGCAAGTCGTTCAATGCTAGCAGCCCTTGAATGCCGGGTCAACTTAAAACGCGCCGACGCCCGTTCACAACGCCTGCATTCCGGCTTCGCCGTCCACCGGTTTGTTCAATCTTCCCGGAACAAGCTCGAGGAGTGAGCGAGCGGTGCATTTTAGGAGGTCAGCAGAAATAAATTGGACAAAATTGCGCTCAGATTTGGGTCATATTTGGATGCGGCGATTGAGCAAAACCGCAGGCGTAGCTGGACTACGTCGAGGATTTTGCGATTGAGCCGCAGCCGAAGATGGTCTGAAGATGAGATGCAAGATGTTCAAGTTATTTTTGCCGGCCTCCTTAACAGGAGGTACGCGTTGTCTCCAGATCTAAAGCCGGCCGCGGTCATCTTTGCTGCGGGCAAAGGAAGCCGCATGAAAGGCCACAACGGAAACAAGACCCTTCTTCCTCTCATTCCCAGGGGTTCCACCTACCACGGGGATCGCCCTATACTCCTTCATATCCTGGATCAGCTCCCGCCGGGGCCCAAGGCGGTTGTGGTCCATCATCAAAAAGAGGATGTGTTCAGGGCGACCGAGCACCTGGGCCTCACCCATTGCCACCAACCCGTCATGAACGGTACCGGAGGGGCCCTTCTTGCTGCAAGGTCTTTCTTGAAATCCGTCACGGCGGACCGCGTGATCATCACCATGGGAGATGTACCCCTGGTCCGCCGGAGGACTTACGAATCTCTACTGGATCGACTCCAAGACCACTCTCTCGTGGTGCTGGGGTTCGTGCCGAAAGACCGCAGGCGCTACGGCCTGCTGGACACCTCGGGCCGGGCGGTGAAGAAAATCGTCGAATGGTCCTACCGGCACAGGCTTCCTTCAGCGGAACGGGACCGCATGCGGATCTGCAACGCCGGGATATATGCGGCACGCAGGGAACCCCTTCTCCTTTACCTGAATCGTCTCCAAGAACGACCGCACGGAGTGACCAAAGAACGTAACGGCCGGTCTCAAGAAATCCAGGAGTACTTCATCACAGACCTGGTGGAGCTTCTGGCCGAGGACGGGCTGGAGACAGGATATGCCATCGCCCCCGACGAATATGAGGTGATGGGAGTCGACGATCCCTCTTCTCTTCTGAAGGCCCAGGAACTGTTCAAGCTGCGCCGCTCTTCGGCATCCGATCCACAATAACATCCAACTGCTCCGGACGAATGCCGAGTCTTTCCAGTGCGAGCCGCAGGGCCTGGGTGCCGATGCGCTCCAGTACCTGACCGGCCGCAAAGCGGGACATGAGGAGGTCTGCCAGGTAAACATGATACGTGAGGGCGGAGGCCGGCACGGAGTTCTCCGGCACATGGTGATGACGGATGGCGTCGGCCAGGCTTTCAGGAAGAGACCACCTCTCGGCGAGAAGGCCGCCGGCCTCGTCATGGGACATTCCAAAGGCCTCCTTTTCAACGTCGATCAGGTTGACCGCCTCCATTTGGGTCCGGCGGTAAAACAGCGGCACTACAGGGGTGATCAGCTGGTCCAGCACCACCTTCCCGATATCATGCAGCAGACCGGCGGTGTAAGCGATGTCCGGGGATACGAGTCCGGTGAAGTTGGCCAGACCCTCTGCAGTCACGGCCGTTCCCAGAGCGTGCTCGTACAGGCCTCCTTTGCACACGGAGTATCCCACTTCCAGCTCCGGAAAAAAATCATCCAGGGCCGCCGTGAGAACGAACTGCAGCAACCTCTTCTCGCCCACCATGACCAGGGCCCTGTCAATGGCGTCCGTTTTCATACAAAAGCGTGCGGAATTGCATAGACGGATCACTTTCGCACTGAGGATCTGGTCCCTTCGAATCTCTTCAGCCAGGTCGTCCATGTTGTAGGATTGCCGCCGAATCATGCGAATGATCTTCAGCGCGATCTGCGGAATGGGCTGCACCCGTCCCAGGGCCCGCTGCAACTCCTCGGCCGACGGGGAAACAAACGTCGGGTGTTCCTTCTCCATCCACTCCGATCCCAGCGGCGCAATGAGGCACTTAAGCCTGTCCAGGTCCAAGCTGAGACGACATGTGAAAAACCCCCCGGTCTCCTGCATACTGATGGGAATGCACTCCTTCTTCAGGATCTTTTCCACGACCTCCGCGGTTCGTCCACCGATGTCCAGGTCCAGATCACGCTCTGAAACCGGGCCTACAAGGGCCCCGCCTGCAACGCAGGCCTCCATCCGCCGCAAAGACGCCCCCTCCTTCTCGAGGGCATCGAGAAACATAGGGAGTCCTGTGGCGGCATAACTCTCCGGTTGCCAGACCGGATCCATGCCTGTGGGCTCGGGAAGCAGGAAGTGCCCGAGTCCTCCGAGGCCGAGCTCCCGGTCCCAGAGGGCTACGCCCACGCAGGAGCCCAAATAGGCCTCCAGGACCTCCTTTCTTCGAGGCGCCACAAAAAAGCTTCCGGACGCCACGGAGCGCGTGGGGTATCGATAATTGTTCATGAGATACTAGGACCGCCCAGCAGAGCGAGAGCCGACAGCCTCCACTGTGAACTCGCTGATATCGTCGGGGAGGTCTTGGAACACCACCATGAAAGGAACCTCGCTTCCGGAAGGGATTGCCGCGTCTTGCCTTTCTTTTGACGAAGGGCTGTCCATGCGTTTCTCCAGAAACGCCATGGGCCTGCCCGCCAGTTCCCCCTGGCTGAATATATTGCCGGCATAGGCGTTGCGGGACCTTATGGTCCGTCCTTTCTGGTCCAAAATAGAGGCCTTAACCTGCATGAAGCTTCTAGGTCCGGGGTAATTATTGACAATGGTCCCCTGGACCACAAAACGCTGTTTACCCTCTTCGGTTTGGACAAAGCCTCCCTTTACGCCGGCAAAAGACAGCCTCTTGACGCCGAGGTCTACAGCCGCCTGTTCCTCGCCCGCCTTGGAAAAGTTCATGACATCCGGAATCATCCCGGGGGCCAGAATATAGACGGAGGCGAAGAGCACGCCGATCAGGAGGATACCTCCCACAGTGATAGGAATGAGAATGGATCTGCGTCCCCGCTTTGAGGCCCGTGCAGGGGTTTCGAGCAGGTCCTCCTCCTTCTCTTTTCCCTCTGTATCCTCGCGTGTGATCCGCTCCTCGATCTCCGAGGCCCGTTCAAAGGCATCCTCCATGTCCGCAGCCGTTTCTTCTTGATCAGGCAGGTCCTCCGGGGAGATGGTCTCGATCTCCGGGGAGCCCTCAAGAGCGGCCATCTGCTCATTAATTTCCGTTTCAAGCTCGAAACCGTCCTGCGTTTCCAGGCTTTCATCCGGCTCAAACGCCTCTTCCCCGGAAGAATAAGGCGTTTCCCGGCCCTGATCTTCTCCACTCCCGGAATCGAGGCCGGGAGGGGAATCCAGAATAACCGTTTCTTCGCCGAGCTCCTGCAAAACGGAAGGCGATTGCGGTTCGGCCTCCTCCGCACTCGGCGGCCGCACCGAGAACACGTGCCGGCACTGGGAGCACCGCACCTTGGACCCTTCTTCCTTCAGAAGGGATTCGTCGAGGTTGAACCTGGATTCGCACTTCTCACACTGAACGATCATGGACGCCCTCCTGTTTGCGATGACCTTCAATCCAGCGCATAGATGTCCGGAAGATGCCGATACCGCTCATTGCAGTCCAGACCGTATCCGACGAGAAATCCCCTGTCCACCTGAAACCCTGAATAATCGATGGGGACGTCTTCCTCCCGGCGTTCTCGTTTGTCGATCAAGACGCAGACACGCACTGACGTCGGCCTTTTTTCTTCAATTCTTTTCAGAATATGCTTCATGGTCAGCCCTGTATCCACGATGTCCTCCACGAGAATGACAGGCTTACCGCCGATGTCGATCTCCACGTCCTTGGTCAACCGGACGTTTCCGTTGGACGTCTTACCGGCGCCGTAACTGGCGGCCTTGATAAAGTCGATTCGGCACGGAATGGTCAGCTCCCGCAACAGGTCTCCAAAGAAAAACACGGCCCCCTTGAGAATCCCGATGAACACTGGTTCCATTCCCGAAAACTCAGCGGAAATGTCCCGGGCAATCTCCCGAACCCGCTCGTGAATCTGCTCGCGTGTGATCACGGGGGTCCACGCTCGCTGTTCGCCGTTCATGGCTTCCGTCCTGTTGGTTCCCCCTCGGCGACCGTCGCTTCAAGTGCGTCCAGTCCTTCCGATATACGCCTGCCCTGTTCGTCCGTATAGGCCACCCCTTCTTCCGTGGCCTCCAGAACCAACCGCTCGATCTTGGCCATATTCGATCTCAAGTCCGCATCGAGTCGGGCCGGAACATTCTCCTCCCCCAAAACCCGCTCCAGGGCCTCCAGCCTTAGGCAAATTTCATCGAACCTCCGAATCAGTTGCTCCCCGCGCTCGGCCTTTCGGATCGCCCCCTTTTTCTGGAGATCCGTGCCCAGCCACTCGAGGCGTCCGCCGACCTCCCCCATAAGGCGCTCGAGAAATGCGACCAAACCTTCAAGGTCCGCGGCCCTTTTACTCGGCTCATTCACGTTCTTCCTCCGCATGTTTCGTGGTGGCGACCGCTTTCTCTTGCCCTTCGGGCGCAGGGGACAAAAAGGGAAGCGGCTGCTGCTTTCTATAGGCCAGGGCCTGACAGGAAGCGATGAGGCTGCCCTGGTCATCGGTCACTTGAATGGAGTAGGTCCCGATTTTTCGGCTCTTATGGATTTCCTTGGATTCAGCCCGCAGGGTCGCATTGAAACCAGGCGGCTCATGATAGGCCAGCGTCATGCTCAAGGCCACCGCCACCTTGCCGTGAGCATTGCAAGACACTTGGAAGGCTTCGTCTATCAAAGAAAAAATCGCCCCTCCATGCATCATGCCCAGGATATTGCCCACATCATTCCGGGGCGGCATTTCAACCACGGCACGGCCCGGTTCCACCTCCAGAAGGCGCAGCCCGAGCTTGCGGGCATAAGGTTCCTTGTCGACCTGCCGGACAAATTTTTCCACTGTTTCATGATCCATGTGGCCGCCCCTGCACCCCTTACCATTGTAAACCCGCCCTTTCTAACAGACATCCGCCTCCAGATCAACCCGAAAGCCCGCGGAGAGCGGATCTCTGGAGGCTTGTCAAAAGCAGGCTCCGAAGAGCGATGATGTCGGGGGGCCCGGATCAAGCATCCGGGAGCGCTTCGTCGGCTGGACACCCCTCATCCTGAACAGGAGGGAAGTAGACGGTAAACGTCGTCCCTCCGGAGCCGAAGCAATCCGCGCTCTCGCGGCAATACGGGCACTCGTCGACAGCTCCGGGACAGACATCGGTCTCCTGTGGGATGTGCCGGCACCGCGAGGAACTCATGTCGATCTTGAAATGATACTGCTCACTGAATATCTTCATTCGAAGAAGGTCGGCGCCTCTTCCGCCTGCATTGAAATCATAAGGACGCTTGGAAGAGTAATCCATGGTGTCCTGCGTGGAGAAGAACCCTTCAAAAATCCGTCTCTGATTTTCCTCGGTGATGCCTACGCCATAATCCTGAACAATCAACTCGCTTCCATCGCCTTTTTTTCGAACCGTGATCTCGATTTTCCCTCCATTCGGCGTGTTCTCCACCGCGTTTTTCACCAGCCCGTCCACGACCTTTCGAAGAACCTCTTGGGGCAGGCAAACAGTCGGGGCATCCTGGAGATGCCTTTCCACGCTGACAGCACGATGGGCAAAATCTCCCGCCATACTATCCAGTCGATGCGCCACAAACCTGTCAAGGGGGATCTCTTTGGGCGTCGCATCGGTGGGGCGATACAATGCATCGATTCGCCTTTTCAGCTTCTCGACGAGCTCCCCCTCGCCGGCTTCTTCCGCCACCAGCGCCTCCAGCTCGTCTGCAACCTGATCCAGCATCAAGGACAACAAGGTATGCGCCTTGTACTCAGCCCCCTTCATGATGTCCTCCACCTGGTACTGAATCTCGAGAAGCCTCTGCAGGTTTCTTTGTGCACGCTCTATCGTGGGCTTCCAACCGGCTTCCGGCATATCGGTAAGACGCTTGGACAGAATGTTCAGCGAGGCCGAGAGAACGGAAATCGGGGTCTTGAGCTCGTGGGACAAGTGGTTTATCACGCGGTCCTTCGCCCGGTTCAAGCTGATGACCTCGCGGTAGGCCGCCTTGAGCTCCTCGGAGAACCGGGCGTTTTCAATGGACAACGCCACCGTGCTCGAGATCATGTTCAGCAGCTCCACATCTGTTTGATCAAAGGCGCCGCTTTGCTTGTTGATCGCACACAGCACTCCGATGGTTCGATCTCCGCTTCTCAAAGGGACATCGAGCATGTTTCTCGTTGGATGGCCGATCTCTTTGTCCACCACGGAGTAAAAATGTGGATCCTTGGAGGTATCATTGACTATCACGGGCTTCGCAGTCTGAATGACGTGCCCTGAAACACCCTTGTCGGCGGGATATCGGATCTTTTTGGCCCGTTTCTCCGTGGATGAATCCTGGTGGGCCACGCCCAGAAAAAACAACTCCCTTTTTTCTTCGTCCAAAAGAATGACCAGGGCCCCCTGGACCTCTAGAAGACGCTTGATCTCCGCGCTGATATAATCGAGGAGCTCCTCCAGGTCCGGATACGCCGGCAGGGCCATGCTGATCCGCAAAAGGGCCTCGTTGTTGCGTGACATGCGTTTCTCACGGGTGACATCTCTGAGAAAGATGAGCTCTCCGCCGGATTCGCCGTCGTCTCCCGTGAAAATGGCTCCGCGCATGACAATGTCTATGACCCGGCCGTCTTTCGTGAGGCGCTTGGTCTCGTGGCGGGAAATGATTTTGTCCTGGAGGAGCCTTTCGATGTTCTCCTCGGTCTCCTTTTGCAGATCCGGAGGAACATAGGGGATCCGCTTCCCCTGAAGTTCACCCAGGGTCCATCCGAACACCTCGGTGAAAGCCGGATTGAGATAACTGACCCTTCCGCCCAATGTGAAGACCACCATGGGGTAAGGAATGAAATCAAGCAGCGTCCTATAACGTTGCGCCGCTTTTCTGCTTTCCTCGTACTGGCACTGGAGTTTGAACTCGGATTCCTGCAGGGCCTGGCGGGAACGGACCTTTTCGGTAACATCCCGGGCGATTCCTCGAAACCCGACCTTCTCACCTTCCTGGTTGGTGATCAGGCTTGCAGAAAGCTCGATGATACGGGTCCGGCCCTCCTTGTCCACGATCTCCCAAACGAGATCGGAAACCGGCTCTTCTGTACGGTAGATGTTGTTGAACACCTCGACCGCCTGGCGGGCATGCGCCTCGTCCATGAATCGGCTGAAATTCCGCCACTGAATGTCCTCCCGCGAGTATCCGAAGGCCCTGCAAAGCGCTGAGTTGAAATATATAAAATTGCCGTGGATGTCGACTTCATACACCCCATCATTGATGCCCTCGATAAAGGCACGATATCGTTCATTAGAGAGGCTTTCGGCCGGCTTCACCGGATTCCGGGATCCCTTCGGCGATTCAGCCGGCGCTCGTCCTTTCGATGGGGCCTCAGGTGTGCTTGTTCCTACGGCTTCCTTGTCTTCTTCGTTCGTCATGAAATCCTCGGCTCGGCCTGCTTCGATCATCGTGGGCTTTGCGCCGGGAACCTCCCTTCCGGTCGCCTTTCGTTGGAAGGATTCTAATCCATATGTGCAGGAATTGCCATGACATTTCTATTGCACTCGAATCGAAAATCAGGTTGTAGTCGCTCCGCGACCTGTGCTAAATTTATAAGTTACACCAGTGCCGATGGCCTCGCAAAAGTCAAAATCTCGTGCCAAGCTGCAAAAGACTACAAAGGATTACACATGGCCAAACCCTCCAGTATTCCCAAAGCGACCATCAAGCGGCTTTCATTGATCTACCGGCAACTCGAGCTTCTCGAGTTCGACGGCTACCGCATGGTCTCTTCAGAAAAGATGGCCTGGCTGTGCCAGGTGAACCCGGCGCAGGTCCGTAAGGACCTGGGGTACTTCGGTGAGTTCGGCGTCCGAGGCGTGGGGTATGACGTTCGGGAACTCATGAACCAGATCAAAAAGATCCTCGCGGTAAACAGGACCTGGAACATGGGACTCGTGGGCATCGGACACCTCGGGACCGCACTGATAAACCACCAGAACTTCCCCGCCAGGGGATTTACCTTTGTAGCGGCATTCGACTCCGATCCAAACAAGGTCGGCCAGCCCTTGGGTTCGAACCTCCGCATTCAGCACAGCCGGAATCTCGAAGAGGTCGCGCGGGAAAAAAGCATTCAGATCGGCGTGATTGCCACCCCCAGCCATGAGGCCCAAGCCGTGGCCGACCAATTATCCAGGGCGGACATCCATGCGATCCTGAATTTCTCCAGAAACCACGTTCATGCGCCTGAAGGCTGCATGGTGGAACACATTGATTTCACCATTCGGCTCGACATACTGACGTACCGACTGAAGAAAGAGCTGGGATTGTGATTTCAAAAGCGAAAAACATGACAAAACGATTTACCCTCTTCATGATGGCGGTGATCTTGACCGCGGCAGCAACGCCTCCTTGCCGGGGAGAAGGGATTTCCGCCCCTCGAATGGTCATAGAAGAGCCGACGTTTGACTTCCAAGAGGTGGACGAGGGAAGTGTTCTAGAACACGAGTTCATCATCAAAAACACCGGCGACCAACCCCTTGAGATCAAAAAGGTCGCACCGGGCTGAGGTTGCACCGTCCCGGTCTTTGACCGGGTCATCCCTCCCGGAGGAGAGGGAAAAGTGACTGTGACGCTGAACACGCAAGGCTATCCAGGGTCTCTTCGAAAAACCGCCCGCATCCATTCGAATGACCCCCTGAAGCCGATTCAAGTAATCACAGTGAAGGCCCGGGTACTGGTTCCTGTAACCGTTTCAGCGCCGTACCTCTATTTCGCAGGCCTTTCAGACTCGGTCATCACGAAAACCGTAGAAATCGAGGGCCTGGACAAAGATCACCTTCAGATTGAGGCCTTGTCCTTTGACCTTAAAGACAAGCTTGTCTACCACATCGACGAAGTGCAGCCGGGACGCGTATTTCATGTGCACGTGTCCACGATACTCGGCAAAGCCGGGACCTATCTCGGGTCCCTCAAACTCAAAACGAACCACCCCAAGAAACCCACACTGACCATCCGCATTCGAGGCCACATCAAAAAGGCCCCGAACGCGAACACCGGCTAGGAATCAGGACGCAGCAATGCAGAAAGATAATATTCATGGAGACCCAAAACCTCATTGAAATCTTTACGGACGGTGCCTGTAGCGGAAATCCCGGACCAGGCGGATATGGCGCGGTCATCAAACAGGGTGGCCGTTCCCAGGAAATCTCGGGATGTGCTAGGAACACCACGAACAACCGAATGGAAATGAGGGCGGTCATCGAGTCCCTGCGTTTGCTCAGCGAGCCTTCCAGGGTCCGAATCACAACAGACTCCAATTATGTGGTCAAGGGGATGACCGAGTGGATAGCGGGATGGATCCGCCGGAACTGGGTCAACGCCCAGAAAAAACCCGTGATGAACCGGGACCTCTGGGAACTGCTGCTGGAGCTCAGCCAACACCATGAAATCGAATGGCGTTGGATTCGAGGTCACAATGGGCACGTGGACAACGAGCGATGCGATCGCCTTGCTCGCGAAGCGATTCGAAACTGTCTTTGATGTCACTCCAACAGCCCCGGTTGACCCAAGGACCTCGCGCCGACCATGGCGTATTCGAGTAGATATCTCAAGCGACCCTTGCCCCAATGTAAATTCTTGACGCCGAGTTTCATCGATGTTATTCAAAATAAGGAATTTTGGCTCATTCAACGGCTGTTCCCTTGCCTCTTCCCATGATCCACGATTGTGGATCGCGTCGGTCTAGGAGCGCCCAATGAAATGTCCTAAATGCGGATATGTCAGCTTCGACCATAACCAGGCCTGCCCCAAATGCAAAAAAGACATCAGCGAAGAGAGAAACAAGCTCAAACTTCCTGATTTCGAGCCTTCGGTCGCGTTTTTGCTGGGCGCCCTTACAGGCGAGGCCGAAGATGCCGATATGGACATAGATCTCTCCGGTCCTGAAGCCTCTGTTCTCAGCCCTCCGGAGGAGGCGCTCGCAGCCGAACCCCTTTCGAATGCGGAATCGGAGGAAAGCTCAGAAGAAGAGGCCATAGAGTTTGGCGAGTCCGACCAGGACCTGAGTTTGGATTTGGAAGACATCGAAGAGCCTTTTGAAGAAGAAGGCGGTCTTGACCTGTCCGGCGGCGAAGAATCCTCAATTCCCATGGACCTGGAGATGTTTTCCTCGGATGAGAGCCCTCCTGAAGAACCCCGGGCTGAAGAAGCGTCCGTGGTCGCCGATGACGACATGTCACTGGATCTGGAGGAGCTGGGCCTTGATGATGACGAGCTCACAGGGGCTGTTACCGAAGACGCCTCTTCCGTGCAGGAGGAAGAGCCTGAGATCGAATTGGAATCCATCCCCCTGGATGATGCCGACCTATTGACGGAGGAGCCTGCTCCCGATGAAGAAGAGGAACAGGAGATCGTCCTGAACCTGGATGAGCTGAAGGTCAACGAAACCGGCGAGCTGGAAATAGGCTCACCCGAAATGCAACCGCCGCTGGAAACCGACGACGCCCTCGGCGAAAAGGAAACCATAGACCTGGAAGGCATCGGCCTCGAGGATACCACTGACCAAGAGAAACCAGCCGACACTGAAGCCACAACCTCCGAAGAGCTTGATGATTTCACGATGGACCTGGATGAACTGTCGCTGGAGGATGAATCCGGCCAGCCCCCGGAAAATGAGGAGGAAGACTTCTCCCTGGATCTGGATGACCTAGAGCTGGAATTGGACCTGGAAGAAGAACCCAAAGAGTCCTCCTGATCCGTGATTTCGGCTTGACCTCGTAGGGCCGAAGGATTATAGTCGAACCCTGTTGTGCCGAGATAGCTCAGTCGGTAGAGCAGGGGACTGAAAATCCCCGTGTCCCCAGTTCAATTCTGGGTCTCGGCACCACAAAAAAGAAGTAAAAAGAGGGGGTTGCAGAGATAATCTGTGACCCCTTCTTTTTGCCCCCTCCCTCCCCCATCCGGTTTTGTACCATCCTTGTACCACATTCGAAAATCTGACCTGTTTTTTATTTTCTTTCTAGAACAATGTCTGAAATGTCTGAATAGTCTGCAGAGCCAATAATAGCAAGGCTTTCAGCCTGCAGACATATGTCTGCCTGTCTGCAATGTCTGCAGAGCGCCCGAATCAGCCGGAGGGGCCAGCCGCCTCCCAGCCGGCCCCTTTTCAGATAGAAACCCTAAGCGCAATATCCGCACAATGCGCAGAAAGAAGGCTCGGTCATCCGTTGGTGAGGCTATTGGCGTTTGTTGTTGAAATGGTCTGCGAGGTGCTTGAGGGATACGCTTGATTGTGGAAGGAGAATTTCCAGTTGGGCTTGTGTGAGATCCTCCGCTTGCGATTCAAGGAGGCAATCTAATAGGTCTCTGAATAAGGGATCAGGCAGGTGACCAAAGTAATCAATATCTTCATCGGACTCCAGATTCTGAATGGGGAAAACAGGGAAAAGCTGAACCCACGTGTCTTTCGGGAAGTGCGCACTTTGGGCAGGGATAAAAAACAACCCCCAGTCTGCGATGCAACCAGGGGTTATAGGACGCCTCTTCCTCTGGGACGTTGTTTTCAAAACAAGAGAAAGACCTCCCCCTTCGGAGTTATTCAGGAGGACGATGTACTTTCTTCCGGTACCCCCATCCGGGTACTTGAAGCGCTTGTGATGATAAACCGCTCCCCTCGATGCCAATTACGAAACCCCAAAGACCTCATGCATCTCAGCTATTTCTTCCTGACGTTCTCTGGCCTCATCAACTGATAATCTGGATTCCTCGTCAATGGCGCGGAGGTAATCTATCTTAGCAAATTCGCCCTTCTCTTTAAGCGTTCGGTCCCACGGCTCATTTTTGAGGTGAGATACTTCTACCATGTGCTCAGCACTCGCTTCTCTGAATATATCAGAGAGCTCCTTGAGAAGTCGAAGCTCACGGGGGGTGAAATGCCTACCCTCGAACTTGGCCTTTGCTTTGACTCCTTGGAAACCCTCACCGGGGAGCACAGTGACTGCCTTCCTGAGATCACTGCCCATATTGCCGGATAACTCACTCCATACATCTCTAGGGACCGGGCCCCATTGCCAGGCGAAATAGTCCAATCCCGTGACAGACTTTCCGGTTTCTTTAAAGTGCCGGAAATCCAAGAAGAAGAGCAACTTCATCAACTTGGTTTTCCCCAAGTTCCTCGTGTGATTAGCGAAGAAAATGATGGCGTTGATGAGTTTTTCGCGATGGTGGGTGACTATCATGGATTGTGGCCCTTCACGGAAAAAGATAAGCACTGTTCTATAATACGCAAATCTTGGGCCGTAATTTGTTGGTGGCTGATGGTACCATACGAAGATGGAAACCTATACAACTATTTGAAAGGTCCTGTCAAGCCCGCGTTCTGAGACAGAAAAAGCCGGGAGACCTTTGACGGATCCCCCGGCTTCCTGTATTCTCATCTGGACGGCTGCCGACTCACCTTGCCCGGGATCTTCAGCCGTCGAGCCCCTGGCCGTCTGCTGCAGCCGGTTCGTGTCCAGGGGCTCCTTGTTCCGCTCCTGCCCCTCCCGGGCCCTACACCCACAGGGCCGAGGCCGGGGAGGGCTTTACAAGGCCCTCAGATAGGTGACCTTCTCTCGTTTGAATCCCTTCGCCTCCGGCCGTGCCCCCACCCGAATCATGATCTCCTCGTATAGCTTCATTGCTGCATAATACTCTGCGATTTGACGTTCGAACTCCCTGACCCGACGCTCCTTGCCCTTGATGGTGGAGGGCTTCAAGGGCTTGCCGTTCTTCTTGTAGGGGTGGCGGACAACGGCCTCATACTCGGCCCTCCAATACTTCAACCACTTCTTGGTTTCCCCGAGCCCTTGTTCGAGGGCGTTGGGCTCTTCTCCAGGGCACCCTATCGCGCGGCCAAGGCTGCTTCTCACCGCACAGTCCATGATCACCCGCCTCCTTCCTGCCCAGCCTGATCAGCGACGCGGGGTTGATCGGTCCTGTCCACCTGGATGCTCTCAATCAGAAAATCAGCCGCGCTTATCAGGTCGACACAGAGCCCCGCAATGGCCGATGTAATGACTTCCTTGCTATGTTCGGGGTCCAGCTCTTCGGCCGTTTCGCACTCGCAGAGCCGGGAAATAAGCTTCGCCTGGTTTTTGATTTTGTTCGAGCGGTAGTCGTACATCTCCCAATCAATAACATGACCCATGATCACTCCCCCCTTTCCGGCCTTCCTCAGCTATGTGGCCGTCAATGCGGTTCTGGATCCCTTGGTCGACTGCGGAAAGTGGGGCCTCCTGGTCCTCCGGGTTCCGCCCCTCGAGCAAGAGGCCTTTGAGGGCCCGATATTCCTTGCTGTCCCTATCCATGAAGACCTGGACAAAGGCCTTGTGCAGCCCTTCCGCCTCGGAGTCACCGAAGACCTTACCCAGGTCGCCCCGCACCATGGCGTCCGCGCCGCGCTTCTCCCCGCCCTCGAGCTCCTTGTCGATGTACTCGATGATGTGCTCCAGGTGCTTCATGGAATCCTGGATGGTGCGCTCGTACACCGCCTCCCTTGCCAAGAGGTAAGGCGTGTCACCTTGCCTCGGAACCTCGTCCATGAGGCTGTCCGTCAGAACACGGAACCCTGCCAGCAAGTCAACCAGGTTCCCTCTCGTGTCGTGCAAGACAACCTCGTGCCCTTTGTCTCTCATGGTCACCCCTCCCTTTCGTTCGTTGTGATCGTGATCCCGTCAACGCGACAGTTGATGAACACGTTGACGTTCTGCCCCCGCCATGTTGTCCCGGGCTCGGGCCCAGGTTGCTCCTGCTCATCAGATTCGCCCCGCCCGGCCCCCACGGCATTCCCCATGGCCTCGGCCAAGGAGGAAGACCCGCCGTCCTCTTCACGGCGCTCCTGCAAACGGTTTTCGAGGTATCCATGGATTCGATAGAGCGCATCTCCGGCCGCCCGGTACGGCTCCGTATCTGTGAAGTGGAGCGCCAGGGACAGCAGCCGCTCGAGGACCGCGCAATCCGTCATATCAGGATAGGGTTCTTCCCACATGGTTCACCTGAAGGGGTGGGGAAGGAAGAGAGCCGGGACAGGGCGGACAGGGGCCCTCTCCCCTCCCCGCCTCCATAAGGCAGAGGCCGAAGTACCTCATGGAACCAAGGCGCGCCCAAGGCCTCTCCCCGGCATAGGCTACCGGCCGCGTGCGTTGCCGCACGAGGAGCCTTGAGCGCGCGCATGTTCGTCTTCTCTTTCATCGCCTATCTTTCGGAGAGGTCCCCGTCATGCCCCCTCGCCCTGGAGCTCCAGGAGGGACAACTGTTGAACGCCGATGTACTCCTTCATGTGCCCCTGGTAGGTCGTGAACCGAGGGAAGATCTCGGCCCGGACAAGCCGGCCGTTGTAAAGGTCCCGGTTGCACTTCCCGCAGATCATCCAGGTGTCCCCCAGGCCGGCCCACGCCCTCGAGGAGAAGTGATCCACCTGGGGATCCTCCATGCGCTTCATGCAGCAAGGGCATTTGCCGCCGTAGACCTGGCGTACCATGGCCCTGTGGGTCCGCACCACCTTGGGCTTCGGGCGGTGCCGCTCCTCGGTCTTCTGCTCGAGCTCAGCGATTCGCTTTTCGTACTCGCACAGGAAGACGAGCAGACCTTGGAGGGCCTGGAAGGCGGAGGAGATGTCCCCGGGCGCGAGGGCCGGCCCCTCGCCCTCGCACCCATTTGTAAACATTTGTAAAGAATTACAACGCATTTCATGCCCTATCAGATTTCCATTGCTCCTGGGTGCTCAAGGCCCGCCGTATTTTACTTTCACCCTTTTTCATTATTTATAATACCGTTTCATTTACAATGCAAGAAAAAAGTTGTGGTTTGCCCCAGAAATCTGTATACTCACCACCATGGACAAGACGGCCGTGAACATCCGGATGCCCGTGGGCATGAAGCGGGCCCTTGACAAGATAGCCGAGCGGGAGTTCCGGTCCCTCAACAGCGTCATCCTCCAGTTCATCGACGAGGCCATGCAGGGCCGGGAAATCACCTGGCAGGAGGAAGAGAAGCCGAAGGAGGCCAAGAAGAAAAAGAAGTCCTGATCCCCCCAAATCGAGAAATCTCCGAAATAGGCGAAGGAGAACACTTTGGGGTTTCTCGATTATCTCCTCGAGGAAGCACTCCGGTACTGGACCCAGCTCTACGCCTGGGCCTCCGGTCAACCTATCTTTATTCAAGTAGCAGTAGGCGCGGCGCTCGTGATCGTTGGGGGATACCTGTGTTTCCTGACGCTCGGGCTCGTGCTGACCTTCATCGCCTGGATCTTCTCGGGGGATTGATTCGGGGCGTCTACCCCGAGAAAGGGGGAGTAAGATGAGAAAGGTGCTGTTTGTGGGGCTTCTGGTGCTTCTTGCGGGCTGTGCTCTCACCTCAAAGGTCGGGAAGCAGTTCCCGCCGGATGGGCATTACCTGCGGGTCACGAAGGCAAGCCTGATCAACCACATTCCCAGGACCCTCACCTGGGACAACGTGAAGATCGACTATTTGCCGATCTTGGATCCATTGGCCGAGGAGGTGAACGTCACTGGGAACATCGTCTACAACTTCAAGGCCGGCGCCAACATCGTGAACATGACATGGCGGCTCTACCTGCTCGATGCCAACCACGTTTGCCTCGAGCAGGTTGTCTTCTCAAGGGGCTCGGCCTCCGCGGGGAAGCCGGTCCCCTTCGACTTCTCTTTTCCGTATCGTGAGGAATACGCCTACATGACCATCAACGGCACTTGGCAATGGTACTGATCCGCTACGGTCAGTAAGGTGAGGAACCATGAAGAAGGGCATTGTGGCCGTGCTTCTCGCCTGCTCGCTACTTTCTGGCGGCTGCTACCATGATCTATCCTTTGTGGAGCAGCTGGCCGTCTTCGCGGGTGAGATGGTCGCCTGGGAGGCTTTTGACGCGGTGCTCGAGGGGCCGGACAAGGAGGCCATTGAAGAGTACAACAAGAAGCAGGAGGAGAAGGAGAGGTCCGGGGATTATGGGGGGCCTTGAGGCGACTGCGAATCTTGTTGTGACATGTTTCGCCTGTCGATACTCTCATTTATGCGACAATAATGCACGGATAACTTAAATAAAAACAAATATAACCCAAAATCAGAAAGAGTAAATAGTCTTTCTTCTTCTACATCATAATCCTTAAAAAACTGCGGTGAGCAGGAGCAAACATGATCTAGAAAAACAATACACTCTTCTGTTAAATATTGACCTGGTGGCAAATAGAATATGCTAGTTATCCGCTCTCTTCGAATTGAAGATAAATGGCTTTCAATTGACTCTTCTGAATAATCATTTCCTGCCAGTAATTGTTGGTATTTACTTAATCGGATAATCGGAGAATAAGCAATGTTTGATGGGATAAAACGAGGGTTCTCTGGATGAATATCGCATGTGTTTGATAATACCAAACAGGGAAGTTTTTCAATGCGGTCCGCTGGTAGCCTGATTACTAATAAGCCTCTTAGCGCATCACCCTGGTAAACAACCGGAGGTTCATTGTGTAAATAGGTATACAAACTACCGTCGATGTGACGATCAAAATCTTTTAATTGACTAAATAACTGATCCGTCGATTCAGGCGATAAATACTTAGGTAGATACCTCTTTATCTCCTCAACCTCGATCATACCAACTCCCAGAAATTCTCATCTACAAGCCTGGCGATATCTGGATCCAGATCCTCGGATTCAGAAATCAGTCTGTCTGCAAAACGATAAATTATTCGGGCTTTTTCTAAATCATCATCAATTTCAGTAAGGCGATAATGGGGATTCTGAACATCTTTTTCCCACTGATAACCGGTTTGCAGGTTTTTTATGAGTATTCCGAGCGATTCCGCCACCCGATTCCGATTCATTCCGCCACCCTGTTC
>CAZQCK010000040.1:0-25396 GCA_964591925.1 uncultured Desulfobacterales bacterium | reverse complement strand
TTCCAGCAGGCCCTTGAGCTTGACCTCGTTCAGTTCGTGATCCCCCCGCACCAGGGCCACCACCACCTCGTCGCCCGCCCGGAAGATAAGCGTCTTGATGAGGCGGTCCGCAGGGACGGACAAAAAGGCCGTGACCGCCTCGATGGTGCGGGTCCCCGGGGTGTCCACGGCCTCGATGGGGGCGGGGGGGGCGGTTTTCGATGGGGGGGCTGAATCAGGAGTGATTTCGGCTTTTTCCAGGTTGGCCGCATAGTCACAGTGGCGGCAACTGACGATCTGGTCCTCTCCGGAGTCCGCCAGTACCATGAACTCATGGGAAAACTTTCCTCCGATCGATCCCGTGTCCGCTTCCACTGCGCGGTAGGTCAGACCGCAACGGCGGAAGATTCGGTTGTAGGTTTCTTGCATTATTTGGTAGCTCCGGGCCGCGCCTTCTTCGTCTGCATCAAAGCTGTAGGCGTCCTTCATGATGAATTCGCGGCCTCGCATGATCCCGAAGCGGGGTCGTATCTCGTCTCGAAACTTGGTCTGAATCTGGTAGAAGTTCACCGGCATTCGGCGGTAGGAGTGGATCTCCCTGCGCACCAGGTCTGTGATGACCTCTTCGTGGGTCGGGGCCAGGCAGGCGTCCCGGCCGTGGCGGTCCTTGAATCGGAGCAGCTCCCGGCCGTAAACCTCCCATCGCCCGCTTTCTTCCCAGAGCTCCGCCGGCTGAACTCCCGGCATGAGGAGCTCGACCGCGCCGGAGCGGTCCATCTCCTCGCGAATGATGCGCTCCACCTTTCGAAGTGCGCGCAGCCCGGCGGGAAGATAGGTGTAGATTCCGGCCGTGAGCTTGCGGATCATTCCGGCCCGCAGCATTAGCCGGTGGCTGACGATTTCGGCGTCCGCCGGCGTCTCCTTGGTGGTGGGGATAAAGGTCTTCGAATACCGCATTATGCTGTGGTCACTCCTTTCCGGGTGCTGGGTCGAGAGATTCGGAGCGGCTCTCTGCACGGGCCTCCCCGACCATGTCGAACACTTCGTGGATCAGGACGTCGGCCAGTTGGTGTTCCGGAACCTTTCGAACGAGACAGCCTCTGCGGAAAAGGATACCCTGGCCTCGGCCCCCTGCGATTCCCACGTCGGCCTCCCTGGCCTCACCGGGCCCGTTTACCACACAGCCCATGATGGCAACCCGTGGAGAGGCGGCGACTCCCTCCAGAGCTGTCTCCACGGTCTCCACCAGGGAGAAGAGGTCGATCTCGCAGCGCCCGCATGTGGGACAGGAAATGATCTCAGGCCCCCGGCGGCGCAGATCCAGGGCCCGCAAAATCTCCCAGGCCACCCTCACCTCTTCCACAGGGTCTCTGGACAAGGAAACTCGAAAAGTATCCCCGATTCCCCGGTGAAGCAGAAGACCGATACCCAGGGCGCTTTTAACGGTCCCGGAGATCAGGGTGCCGGCCTCGGTGACGCCCAGATGCAGAGGATGATCCACCCGCTTGCTCAAAAGCTCGTATGCCGCTATGGTCTGCAGCACGCTGGAAGACTTCAGGGAGACCTTGATTTGGTGGAAACGGAGCTCTTCGAGCAGTTGTATGTGCTCTATGGCGCTTTCCACCATTGCCTCGGGCGTGGGGTGGCCGTGTTTTTTAAGGATCCCTCGCTGCAGCGAGCCTGCATTGACGCCGATTCGAATGGGGATGCCCGCGGCACCGGCTTCGGACACCACAGCCTCCACTGCGTGCCGGCCTCCGATGTTTCCCGGGTTGATGCGAAGGCCGTCGGCGCCGGCCCGAATGGCTCCCAACGCAAGGCGGTGGTCGAAGTGGATGTCCGCAATGAGGGGGGGCGTAACCCTGGCCTTGATGCGCGCAAAGGCCCGAACCGCGTCCTCATCCGGCACGGCGAGGCGGATGATCTCGCATCCTGCGTCTGCAAGGCGATTCACCTGTGCCGTGGTGGCTTCCACGTCCCGGGTGTCGGTGTTGGTCATGGACTGGATCGCCACAGGGGCGTCGCCTCCCACCGGCACCGGGCCGACGTGGATCCGCCGGGTTTTCCTCCTTGCAGGCTGCTGCATGGGGCCTCTCCATGGATTTACGGGAGCTTGCCGCGCGAAGCGCCGCTTGGACGTCGCTTATTGACCAACAACCCTGACCAATTCGTAAAAACTGTATTTTCTCGCAAAGGCGCTAAGACGCTAAGAAAAAACCTCTTAATATTAATCAGTTCACCTTGCGGTCTTTGCGGCTTGCCGCGAAAATTTGATTTTTTGCGAGATCATCAACCCTACATTAATAGCACCCCGAGGGGAAAAATGCAATGCGCGCGAAGGCGAGTGGCCCCCTGCAGGCCGGGCGGTTGAGCGTTTGGTGGGAAGCCTTTACAACAGCCGGTAAAATCGGTATGTTCGTGTCTCCCGTCGCCAAGGCCTCCTTAGAGGCGGGTGGAGCCGCGAACGAGGGTTAACGGCGAAAAGCGGGAGGAAGGTGGCCATGTATTCCAAGATGCTCAGCCTCCGGTTTCCGGAAAATATCGTGAACGAGCCCATTGCAGTGAACCTGGTCAAACAGTTCGATTTGTCCTTCAACATTCTGAAGGCTACTATCTATCCGCGAAAAGAGGGATTCATGGTGCTCGAACTGAGCGGGCACAAAAAGAACTTTCACCGGGGGGTTCGATACCTTAAGGGCCTCGGCATCAAGGTGGAGAGTATCGGTAACGATATCCGCCGGGATGAGGAGCGCTGCTACCACTGCGGGGCATGCACGGCCGTATGCGTTACCGGCGCCCTTCACATCAAGCGGCCGGAGATGGAAGTGATTTTTGACAAGGACAAGTGCAGCGCCTGCGAGCTTTGCGTGGTGGCCTGTCCGGCCCGGGCCATGGAAGTGAAGTTCAACCGCACCCTTCTGTACTGATCTCACACCTCGTCCTCGCCTATGAAGCATCCTGTTCCATCATCCGTGGTCGTGGCCTTGAGCGGCGGTGTGGACAGCACTGTAGCCGCCGCATTGTTGAAGGAGCAGGGTCGGGAGGTGCACGGACTCCACTTTGTCCTTCCGGCGGCCGGGTGGGAGCGGGAACGCAAACAACGGGCTGCTGAGCGTATCGCCTGCCACCTGGGGATTCCCCTGGACGTCGTGGATTTGAGTCGCCGATTCGAAAGGCGTGTCATTCAGCCGTTCATGGAAGGATACATGAGCGGGCGCACCCCCAATCCCTGTGTGGTGTGCAACCCGGAGATAAAGTTCGAAACCCTTGTCGCGTGGGCGGATGAACACGACATACCTTTTGTGGCCACCGGTCATTACGCAAGGATTCATCGCCCGGACGCCGAACCTTGGGGACTGTTTCGAGGAACGGATGCGGGCAAAGAGCAGTCGTATTTTTTGCATCGCCTGGGGCAACGGGAGCTGAGCAGGAGCCTGTTTCCTCTGGGTGCGATGACCAAGGCGGAAACCCTCGACATGGCCTTACGTCGACGACTTCCGTCCGGCACCGCCGCGGAAAGCCAGGAAATCTGTTTTCTCTCCGGCGAAGACTATCGGTCCTTTCTTACGAGGCGGGAAGTCACCGCACCGGGCCGCGGAGACATCGTGGACCTGTCCGGCGCTAAGCTGGGAGAGCACCAGGGGGTGTTTCGTTACACCACAGGCCAGCGCCGCGGCCTGGGGATCGCTTCGGAACGACCATATTACGTTGTCGCGTTGCGTCCCCATCGTAACGAAGTCGTGGTGGGGCGGCGCGAGGACCTCCTCTGCCGGCGGGTGGAGGCCGAGTCGTTCACCTGGCCGTCCGGGCCTCTGCGCGGAGAGGCCTTTCGCGTAGAGGCGCAGGTCCGTTACCGGCACACCGCCTCTTCAGGCCGGCTGGAGCTGCTGGCTCCGGGCCGTGTACTGTTTGTATTCGATGAGCCGCAATTCGCCGTCACTCCCGGCCAAGCCCTGGTTTGTTACGACGGTGACCGGGTCCTCGGGGGCGGATGGATCGTTCAGGCCGGTCATTGACTGCTTCCGCCGGCGCGCAAAGACGCAAAGTGAGCAGATCAATCTTTGAATCTTTTCTTGACGTCTTTGCGAGACAATGCAGGTTTCAGAATTCGTCGAGATTTGACGAGAGACAAAAAGGGTTGACCCGATTCATATGCCGGAAAAGACGTTTCGCATCCTGACGCTCGGCTGCAAGGTGAACCAGTATGAATCCGCCTATCTGGAGGAATCGCTCCTGGAATGGGGTTGGCGGAAGGCGGGGCGCGAGGAAACAGCAGACGCTGCCGTGATCAACACCTGCATGGTCACAGGCCGGGCCTCTTATCAGTCCAGGCAGGCTATCCGCCGGCAAATCCGTGAAAGCCCCGGCGGTCTGGTGGTGGTGACCGGATGCTACGCCCAGGTCTCGCCCGGGGAACTGGCCTGCATTCCCGGGGTGGACCTGGTGGCGGGAAATACGTTCAAGGGGCGGCTTCCCAATCTCATTCGGGAGTGGGTCCCCTCGAATGAGCCGGTTGTTCTCCAAGAGCCCCTTTCCAAACACGCCTCCTTTGAGGTGCTGCCTGTTCGTGGACGTCCGGGCCGGACCCGGGCGCTGCTGAAGATCCAGGACGGGTGCAGCAACTACTGCACCTACTGCATCGTGCCCTATGCGCGGGGACGCCCGCGGAGTATGGATGTGGAGGCCGTGCTTCGGGCACTGGAAGGCTTTTCCCGGGAGGGCTATCAGGAGGTGGTTCTGACCGGAATTCACTTGGGCAAGTACGGACTTGATCTCGGGCCGCATACGGACCTGAAGACGCTATTGAGACGGATCGCCCGTTGCAGGCTCCCTCTGCGGATCAGGCTCAGCTCCCTGGAGCCGGATGAGGTGGACGAGGAGCTCGTGGATTTGGTGGCCTCGGATTCCCGCCTGTGCAATCATTTTCACCTGGCCATGCAGAGCGGCGACAACGGCGTTCTGAGGCGGATGAACCGGTCCTGCACGGCGGAGATGTTCTCTGAGATCGCAAAGGCCGTCCGGCGTCGCATTCCCCGGGCGGCCGTGGGGGCGGATGTGCTGGTGGGTTTTCCCGGCGAGTCCGATGAGGCGTTCGAGGGCACGCTGCGTCTTGTGGAGGAGCTTCCACTGACCTATCTGCACGTGTTTCGCTATTCTCCTCGGCCCGGCACACCTGCGGCCGGGTTTTCGGATGTGATCCCTCCAGCAGTAGCCAAGGAGCGGGCCGCCGCTTTGAGAAACCTCGGGCGGGAAAAACGAAAGGCGCACTTTCGTTCGTGCCTGGGCGAGGCGCATTCGGTACTGGTGGAAAACGTTGAGCCGGGAGAGAGGCCTGTAGGGAGCGGGCTCTCAGACAACTACATTCCCGTCTCCTTTCCGGCGGATTGCGCCGGGGTCGGGGATGTGGTGCGGGTGGTTGCAGAAAGGCTCGAAGGGGATCATGTGACCGGGCGGGTGGAATCGTTCTGAAGGAAATTCGCGTCCCGGCATAGGCGGAGCAGGTGCGTGTGATGATCGACCACGGCATGCATATGGAGGAAGAATATGGATCTGTTCCAGCGTTTTGATTTTGAGCTTCCCACTAGAATCGAATACGGGCCCGATGTGGCGGACCGTTTGGGGAGCTTTCTGGATGAGTTCGAAGCAACACGGGTATTCGTGGTTTCCGACGCAGGGGTTCGACGTGCCGGGATCCTGTCGGCCCTTTTGAAAGGCTCGGGCCTGTCTGAACGGGAAGTGACCGTGTTCGAGAATGTATCTCCAAATCCAAAAGACTTTGAAGTGGAGAAGGGGGCCCAACAGGCCGGGGCATCGAGGGCGGAGGTCGTGGTTGCGGTGGGCGGAGGGAGCGTTCTGGACTGTGCCAAGGCCTTGAGTGTGATCGCACCGCAGGGAGGAAGGGCGCGTGACTACGACCAACCCGGCAGTATCGGTTCCCATGTCCTCCCGGTGATCGCCGTTCCCACCACTGCGGGCTCGGGCAGCGAGGTGACCTTCAGCGCCGTCATCACGGATTCGAAAGCAAAATACAAGTTCACCCTGAAGAGCCCCCGTATCGCCCCTCGAATCGCCCTTCTGGACCCTGGAATCACCCGCAGCATGCCTCGGGAACTCACTGCAGCCACAGGGATGGATGCCCTGACCCATGCCGTAGAGGCCTACACGTCGCGGCCGGCCAATGTGTTTTCCGACGCCTTTGCTCTTCAGGCAATCTCCTTGATCACCTCCCATCTGGTTCCAGCCGCTTCCCGAGGAGACGACCTGGAGGCCAGGGCCGGTATGCTTTTGGGCAGCGTCCTGGCGGGGGTCGCCTTCAGCCACTCCGACGTGGGGGCGGTCCACTGCATTGCCGAGGCCATGGGAGGCCTGTATGACGCGCCTCATGGTGCCTGTAACGCCGTCGTGCTCCCTGAAATGATGGCCTGGAACCGCGATGCCTGTCCCGGACGCTATGCTCGGATCGCGAGGGCCATGGGCATAGAAATTGCAGAACCTGCAAAGGGAGCGGAGCAGGCCGTAAACATGGTTCGAAAGCTGGCTGTAGACCTGGGTCTTCCCGGGGTGCGGGATCTCGGTTTACGTCAGGAGGATTTCACCGAACTGGCCCGTCGCTCGTTTCGAAATGGAAGCAACGCGAGCAATCCCCGCGTCATGACCGAAAGCGACTATATTGAGGTGCTGCAAAGGTTGTGGTAGTGCACGGGGGCGCCCGGGTCGAGACCCCCGGCCGCGGGTCGGTTTTTGCGGTTTTCCCGGAGGGAAATCAATGCCTGAGAACCCATGGATGGACCGGTTGAAACGCCTGGTGGAGGAGGCGGATCATGGCATGCTCGGAAGAAGGGGTGTTATGAGTCGTCTTGAAGAGTTGTATTTCGAGCTCCAAGGCGCAGAGGACAAGGTGCCGGGAGGCACTCGCGGTGAACGGCTGCAACCGCTTCTGACAAACGGCGCAAACGGGCGAAACCGGGCCGAGGAGATCAACCACGCCCTTTTTCGGATTTCAAACGCCGTCAATACCACCCATGACCTGAACGACCTTTATGTATCCATTCACCGCGCCCTGGCCCGGATCATCGATGTCACCAATTTTTTCATCGGCCTTCATGATGCGGAAAGGGGGATTCTTTTTTTCCCCCACCATGCCGACGAGATGGACGACGACTTCGGGGAGGTCCCTGTGGATTTTGACAGCATCAACTCCCTGAGTGCTCAGGTGTTTATCGAGCGAAAGGCCGTCTTGTTTCAGGAGGCCGACCTCCTGGAGCGAAAGGCTTCCAACCGGGTCCAGGGACCGCTCCCCGTGGTGTGGCTGGGCGTGCCGCTCATGGTCAAGAACAAGGTCATCGGCGTGATGGCCGTTCAGAGCTACACCGATCCCCACCGCTACGACGCCAAGGACGCAGAGGTCCTCAATTCCGTATCGGATCAGGTGGCCGTGGCCATCGAGAGGAAGCAGGCGGAAGAGGCTCTCAACCAAAGCGAAAAGCGGTTTCGGGAGATGGCCGATTTTCTGCCGACCGGTGTTTGCGAGGTGGACCTCGAGGCGGCGGTTCGATACATGAACCGCAAGGGATTGGAGATGTTTGGTCTGGATTCCGATACCGTTGACAGGCGGATTTCCTTTCTGAATCTCGTTCACCCGTCGGACCGCATTCGGGCTGAGCGTTTTTTCAAGGATGTGGCCGAAAGCAGGTCCGCCGGGAGCATCGAGCTGGCGTTTTTCAGTGGGACCGGTTCGAGCATCGCAGCCCTGGTGCATGCCTCCCCCATTGTTGCGGATGGGGCTTCGACGGGAGTTCGAATCAGCATCACAGACTTGACCGGAAGAAAAAGGCTGGAAGCGGAGTTGCAAAAGGCCTATAAAATGGAAACCATAGGCACCTTGGGCGGCGGTATAGCGCATGATTTCAACAATATTCTTGCCGCCATCATGGGGGCCCTAAGCCTGGCAAAAGACGCACGCCTGCCAGGAGACGACATTCGCCACTATCTGGCCAGGGCGGAAGAGGCGACCTTGACCGCGAGGGATCTGGTCCAGCGATTCATCACCTTTTCCGACGGCTGGCAGCCTTCCATGTCCAGGACCTCGATCGGGGAACTGATCGAGCATTCTCTTCGTTTCGTTCTGGAGGGCTCCCCGGTGACCTGCCGGGCCTCCATTCCGGACGGACTCTGGCCCGTGGAGGTGGACCGGACCCAGTTGAGCAGGGCGTTGAACAATTTGATCATGAACGCCGGAGAGGCCATGGCCGGCAGGGGGGGCATCGAGATTCAGGCCGAAAACATGACGCTGCCCGCGCAAAACGGGTTGTCCGATTTGCCCCTTCCCGAGGGTCCCTATGTCAAGGTCGTCATTCGGGACCACGGGCCGGGGATCCCGTCGGAGCACCTTCCCTTTGTGTTCGATCCCTATTTTTCCACCAAGGAGAGGGGAAGCCAGAAGGGGATGGGGCTGGGACTGACCTTGGCCTACTCCATTGTTCAAAAGCACCGCGGATTGCTGGAGGCTGCGTCCACGCCGGGCGACGGGGCCGCCTTTACCCTGTATCTTCCCGCCTTCCCTTCTGATCCGCAATGATTCTGGCGTCCACGGCCACAGCGCCGTGCCCGGCATCCTGTACTATGAGAGGATTTACGTCCATTTCCCGGATTTCCGGAAACTCGTCCATAAGCCGGGACAGCCGGACAATCAACGCTTCAACCTCTGCGACGTCATGTGGGGGCTTTCCTCGAAGGCCGTCCAGCAGCCTTCGGCCCCGGATCCGTCCCATCATCTTCGACGCCTCTTCCCGGTCCACCGGGGCCACGCGCCAGACAGTGTCTTCGAAGGCTTCCACCAGGACACCCCCCAGGCCGAACATGACCACAGGGCCGAACACGGGGTCGCGTTTTCCCCCCAGGATCACCTCTAGGCCGCCCGGAACCATGGTCTGGACCATTACCTCCACGTCGTCCTGTCCGGCTGCCTTCTGAAGGGTGGCAAAGGCGGTTCGAATGTCTTCTTCGAAGCGAAGGTTCAGAAGAATACCGCCGAGGTCCGTTTTGTGGTTGAGGTGAGGACGGTTCAGCTTCATGGCCACAGCGCCTCCAAGGGCGCGCCACGCCTGGGTGGCTTCTTCAGGAGATCGGGCCAGGCCGTGCTCGGGCACGGTGAATCCCGCCGCTGCCAGGAGTTCCAACCCTTCGCTCAAGAGGAGCGCGTCTTGGGGGCGTTCCCGGTGAAGGACGGCCTGAACGGCTTCAGTCGTCGCGGAGTACGTTTTGGAAGACTGTATGCCGGTAGGTGCGCTTCGATGGGAAGAAAACCATTTCCGCGACAGATCAAAGGCCCGCATGGCGTTTTCCGGTGCTGTAAAGATGGGAATGTCGTAGTGCTTGTTAAGGTGATCGATCTCCATGGCCTCGGTGAAGATGACCAGGGCCACGGGCTTCCCATAGCGGGCGGTCAGCTCCGCGACCTTGCCGATCAGAATCCTGGAGGCCTCCTGCTCGAACCCTCTTCTGTAGCCGTGCCCCAGAAGAACGCCGTCCACGTCGTCCCCTTTGAGCATTTCCTCCACTATGTACTCGTAAAAATCCAGATCGAAAAGATCGCCTAGATCGAGTGGGTTCTGCAGGCGGATCACATGCGCTCTCAGCCGGCTTTCCACCTTTTCCAGGAGCTTCGGAGGAAAGTCCGGGAGCTCGAAACCGTAGTGGGCGCACGCATCCGCAGCGATCACGGCGTGCCCGCCGGAACGGGAGACCACTGCGAGCCGGTTGCCGCGAAGCGGTGGCATGGTCAGCCCCTTGATGTAATCCGTGGCCTCGTTCATCGTGTTGACGCGGACACATCCTGCCTGCTCGAGTGCGTTGTCCACCAGGCCGTCGTTAGTGAACAGGGCGGCGGTGTGAGAGTGAGCGATGCTCGAGCTGGTCTCGAAACGGTTGGATTTGTGGACCAACACGGGCTTATCGCTTCTTGATGCAATCTCCACGAAGCGGCGCCCGTCGGTGAATCCTTCCAAGTAAAGCAGGATCACCCTCGTGCCTTCGTCTTGTATCAGGTACCCCAAGAGATCGTTTTCATCTATGTTCAGCTTGTTTCCCATGGACACGAATTTGTTCACACCTATGCTTTCCTCGGCCAGGAAGCCGAGATAACTCAGACCCACGCCGCCGCTTTGGGCCAATACCGACACAGGGCCGGTCGTGAGGTCTTCCCTTAGCGGCATGAAGGGAAGTGCAAGACCGTTTTCCAGATTCGTAACCCCGATGCCGTTGGGACCTATGAATCGTATGCCATGGGCTTCAGCCACCCGGCAACAGGCCTGTTCGATCTCGGCTCCCTCCCGGCCCAGCTCGGAAAACCCGCCCGATTCAATGACGGCCCAGCGTATGCCTTTTCGGCCGCAGGCCTCCAGGATGTCCGGAACACTGCGGGCGGGCGTGAGTATAACCGCGAGATCCACGGGTTTATCAAGGGCCTCCACGGACGGAAGGATCCGTTGCCCGAAGACCACTCCCTCCTTGAGGCCTACGGACAGGATCTCCCCGGAAAAACCAAAGGTGAGACAATTTTGAACGATGTTTCTGCCCAGGTTGGTTTTGTCGGGTGACACACCGACTACCACGATGCTTTGGGGATAAAAGAAATGGGATATGGAATCGAAGGTGGAGTCTTGATTCATGGCTCTCTCCTGAATTTTCTGGCCTCTTCCTTCCAGGTGCGGCGTTTTCTGCCCTTGGGTCCTCGTCGAGAGGTGTCCGGATCCCGCTCTGCGTCCAGGACGAAAGATCCGGCTTCGAAGTTTCGTCTTTGAGGGGGGCGTTTCTCCCTGCCGCTGTCTTTGAGCGGCTTGTCCAGGGCCTTCTGCTGGTCCTTGCTCAGGGGCGGGCCCACCAGGGCCTCGGCGGGAACGCCCTGTGCCAGAAGGAGGTCTCCGAAGGCGTAGATGGGAAAGGCTCCCGGTCCCCGGGGCGGGACGTGGATCTCCAAGAGGACGGGCGAGGGATCGGTTCGCAGTCCGATGCGATACGCCAGATCCCGGTCCGGCGTGAGGATGTGCACTCCTTCGGGCCGCGGTTCCAGGCCGTGCTCGAGGACGTGGGGGTGGGCCCGCTTGCGGATGGGCGAGAAGAGCAATCCTGAAGGAGGAGGAACCGGGTGCTCCATGTCCAGCTGAAAGCGCCGATCCGGGACCCGGATCCGGGTTCCGTCGGTCTCGAAATGATCCCGGTCCCCGCTCATGAGCACTTCCCGCAGAAGCCCTTCACGCACGTGGCCCCAGCCCGACTCCTCCCGAATGGCCTGAAGAAGGCGTTTGACCTGGACGAAACCGTCCGCATCCGGCACCAGCCCGAATTCATCCGGGCGGTGCCCGAGCACATAGATCAGGAGCCGGCTCAGATGCTCCACTTGAAAACGATGCTGCTTGGTCACGAGTTCACCCTTTGCGTACAAAACACGGATGACGGTACTGCAAACACCAGCTCAATTCAGCCATCAGAAGGAAACGGACAGGGTGACCGATCCAAACTTGTGATGCTTCTCCTGCCGCTCGAACTCACGGGTGCGTATCACCTGTGCGTACGAGAGCTTGAACCGTCCGAAAACCAGGCATACGCCGGCGGACAGATCGGCGACGAGCGGTTCCTTGTCCACGCTGTGGCTGTTCTTGAAGGTGTTTCCGTCGAGAAAGATGTCGTGGAGCACCGCTCGCCCGCTGATCGCACCGAATGCGTATAGACTGAAGCCGCCTTGATCGAAAAGGCGTGGATCCCGGGCACTCACCGGAGCGTTGGTGTCCCCGGCGGGCCGGATCAGTGCGTCGCCGAAGTCCGCAGGAAGATTCCATCCCGCTCGAAGCTCGATGCCTGTGTTTGCGTAGGTGGAGACGTTTCCCAGGGCCGCCCCCAGGTGGGTGATGGCGTCCAGTCCGGGTCCGCCGAGACTCCGCCTGTCCAAGACACGGCATTTTCTTTCGTAGACGAGAGCGAGGCCCGGCTCGTTGTGGAGCTGGTGGTCCCAGCCCGAGGGAACCTCCAGGCCCCTCAAGCGATGGACCATGCGCTGGGTTTCATCGGCACAAGAGGAAGGGCCCACGATGCCCACCTGAAACTCGAGGGTGTCGAGCCGGGATGTGTCCTTGCTGTGAAAGGCGACCCCCATATAGGTCCAGCCTGCGTATGGACGGTCGTCCCGTACGAGGGAGGACCGGCTCGTCTCCTGAGGCGTGTACATGCTCTGGCCGATGCTCAGGCCCAGGTTTCGCTGCAGGCCGGGGGTGTTGATGAAGGGAAGCTTCCGAATCCAGGGGAGCGCCCAGCGGGGGATCTTTTCGCTATCCCGGTACCCGCTCAGATCGGGTGAAATCCCGGAGAGTTTGACACCGTTGGTGTAGTTGTGATCCGTCCCCCCGAAGAGGTCGTTTTCAAAGTAGAGGCTGAAGGTCCAGGCCTTACCGGGAGACTGGGCATCCCCGGCCGTCGCCTCAGCGATATACCCGAACAAACCAGCCAGAAGCACAACTGTTTGAACGAGCCGTTTTGTCTTCGAGCTCCATTTTCCCGCGGCCCCTATGCCCGACAACCGCGCCTTGCCGGGGGTGCCGTCTTTGCGTCCAAGGCTGCGGCCGGCGCGGCTTGCAGTGAGTGGCGGTTTCCTGTACCCTGTGTCCGTGTCGTGAAGGCGTTTTTCGGTGTCAGGCAACCCTCCCACAGGCCTCGCCCGCCACAGGGAGCACTCCACATTCCACCGCGCTGATACGCCGGCCGCATCCTCCCTCCGGGGGACGGTCGAGTACGGGGTTTCTATATGTCGCAACAACATGAGGAGCTCTCTTCTGAGCGATCCGAGTTTCTGGCCCGCGACTACAGCCGGGGGTTCATCCGTTACTGCAAAATGCACGCCGAGGTGATACGCAACGGGTTTTTCCAGGCCAAGGTGACCATCGGCAAAGAGCACCGTCAGCAGGACGGTTTCATCCATGCCGGCGTAATGGCCACCATGGCGGATCACACGGCCGGTTATGCCGCCTTTACCACCGTAGCGGAATCATTCCAGATCTTGACCGTAGAGTTCAAGATCAATTTCCTTCGACCTGCGTGGGGAGACAGCCTCGTATGCTGTTCAAATGTCATTCGCAGAGGAAAACGCCTTCTGATAGCAGAGTCCGAGGTGTACGACCATCGGGAGGGAAAAGACGTTCTGGCTGCCAAGGCCCTCGTCACCCTCGCCTCCGTACATCGCGACCGCCTGAAATCAAAGGGCTGATGAAATCTCCTCGGACAGACGAAGGGCCGCCTCCGCCGGGTCAGCAGCATCCCTGATGGGGCGCCCCACCACCAGGTAGTCGGCCCCGGCCTCCACGGCCTTTCGAGGTGTGACCACCCGTTTCTGGTCATCTCCCTGGACCAGGGTCCACATGGGGCGGATTCCCGGCGTCATGACAATGAAATCCCGGCCCAGCTCCCGCTTTACGCGGCCCACCTCCCGACCTGAGCAGATCAATCCATGACACCCGGCTTCCCGGGCGATGCGCGCCTTTTCAAGCACCAGGAGGCCCGGGTCGCGCACATAGATCTCTCTATGTCCCAGGCGCTTGAGATCATCCGTCCCCAGGCTCGTCAGCAGGCTGACCGCCAGGATTTTGGTGGTCCCCGGATTGTCGGCGGCCAAGGTCTCGGACAGCTTTTCCGGCTGGTCGCAGTGGACCGTGATGAAACGCGGGCCGTGCCGGCCGGCCGCCCTAAGGGCCCGCCTCATGGTGGCCGGGATGTCGTGAAGCTTCAGGTCCAAAAACACCTTTGGGCCGGCCGTGTGGTGGATGTCTCGAATGATGTCCGGCCCCGCGCTGATAAAAAGCTCCAACCCCACCTTGAAAAGACCCACGGAGCTTCGAAGAAGACGGACGAAATGCATGGCCTCCTTCGGGGTGGGAACATCCAGCGGAAACACAATGTAATCCTCGGGTGCTCGCTTCATGACTTCACCTTCCGGGGCGTGCCTTTGTGCCTGTAGAATGATTTACCACGAAAGGGGAGTAGAAGCACGAAGAAATCGATTCGGACCGGTATCGGCAGCCGGGAATTAGTCCCCGGCAGGACCGGCAGATCGAGTCGTGCAGAATCGCAGGCGTGTTTTCCGGGCAGGCCGAAAAAAAGATTGGACAGAGATGCCAAAAATCAGTATACACAAAGGTTCCAAGAGCCACCGTAGCTCAGCTGGTAGAGCACCTCACTCGTAATGAGGATGTCTGCGGTTCGACTCCGCACGGTGGCTCCATTGATTTCCAATTCTTACACCCTCTATTCCCTCCCCTCCTCCTGTTCTGTCTCCAACTCGATACTTTCAACCTCGAATTTTCACCAGAGACTTTTGAGGTATTCATACTCCAGAATGTTTTTATCCTTGGTGAGGATGACGGCATTTTCCTGGAGGGCTGTTGCAGCTATGATCTGGTCTGCAGGGTCGTCGTGGAAAGGCGGTGGCAACACGGTGGAACGATACGCCAGGAGGGGGGAAAGGGGAACCAGACGAAACTTGGGTAAATCAAACGCGCTATTCAGCCACGCTTCAGGATTACAGGATATGGCCAGCCTTCCCTTTTCGATAAGCTTACAGAATTCCCAGGGAGAAATTGCGGACAAAAGAAGTTCGTCGTACCGCGTGGTATCTCCGATTAAATCCGTCACCCGACGCGACAGTTTTGGCGGGTTCATGTACCACCAGACCCAGGTATGAGTATCAAGCAGGTATTTCATTTGCAGGCATCCCACATATCCTCACCAAGCGGGTTCACAATGTCCTTCTCGAAAACAAGATGCTCTGAGAGCTTCCCGGGCTCGGGTTTCATTTCCGAACTGCGATAGGGGATTACCCTGGCAAGCGGTTTGCCCCGTTTGGTGATAATAATACCCACCTGTGATTTCGCTACTTGATCCAGAAGCTTCAACGCATGTGCCTTGAATTGACTGATGCCCATGGTTTCCATACAACCTCCTTTTCGAACAACTGTATAGTAGTCACATCAAATGGTCAAGTCAATTTTTACCGGCTTTCACCAATTTTGATGGCCTCGCCAAAAGTCAAAATCTCGACTCAAGCCGCAAAGACCGAAAAGGGTACGGATTAATATCAAAAGGTTTTTTCTTGGCGTTTTGGTGTCTTTGCGAGAAAATACGGGCCTTACGAATTCGTTAACCGAAATTCGCTTATGCATGGGCACTCACTATCAAGGGGAGGTTGTCGTGATAATTATCGGAGAGTTGCTCAACGCCAGTCGCAAGTCCATTGGTGCGGCCATTGAGGCGGCCGACACGAACACTGTCCAGCAGGTGGCAAAGGACCAGGACGAGGCAGGGGCGGATTTCCTGGACGTAAATGCAGGGATCTTTGTGGACAAAGAACCTGAATACCTTACCTGGCTGGTGGAGACGGTGCAGGCCGTATCGGAGAAACCCTGCTCCATCGACAGCCCAGACCCCAAGGCCATTGAGGCCGCCCTTTCCGTGCATCGAGGCATGCCTCTGATCAACTCCATCTCCCTGGAAAAAGAGAGGCTCGAAAACCTCATGCCTCTTCTGGCGGGGACGGACCTGAAAGTGATCGCCCTGTGCATGGGTGACGAGGGCATGCCTGAAACCGTGGAAGACCGTATGAGGATCGCGGAAGCGCTGGTGAACAGACTCATTCAAAATCGGGTCAGGATGGAAAACATCTTTGTGGACCCCCTGGTTCAGCCCATTTCCGTGAACAACCGGTTCGGCATGGAATTCCTCAATGCCGTGGAACGCATTGTGGGGTCCTTTGAGGGAATTCACGCGGCCTGCGGTTTGTCCAACATCTCTTACGGTCTGCCCGCGCGCAAGGTGCTCAACCGTATATTCATGGCCATGGCCATTGCCAAGGGCCTGGACGGCGCCATAGTCAATCCGCTGGACCCGGATATGATGGCCTGCATTACGGTCGCTGAGGCCCTGGCCGGAAGAGACGACTACTGCGGTCGCTTGATCCAATCCTACAGACAAGGGGTCTTTGATGGCGGGTAAGAAGTGGTGGCGGAGCAAAGAACCCAAAAGGGCTAAGGCAAACCATCGCCCGCAATGACGAAGGCCTCCCGCTAATGTCCGCTACGGAAAGCCCCGACCTCCTCCGCCGCCGACCTCGGTACCGGAAGGAACTCATCGGATCGATGAATGCCGATCCTCAAATTTTCTTGTTTTTTGTGACAGGATCTCATGAGTAAGTCACTAATGACGTCGTGATTTTCTCTGATTTCTCCTTGACAAGGCAGTTTTGTCGCGATAAAAACTGACTGAGTGCTCAGTCGGTTTTTTTGAAAAGGAATCCACCGTGTCCAAAAAAGAAGCCATTCTCAATGCCGCCACCTTCCTTTTTGCCAGGAAGGGATTCAAGGATGCCGGAATGTCGGAAATTTCCAAGATGACCGGCGCCGCCGAAGGGACCATTTTTTATCATTTCAATAACAAGGAGGATCTGTTCATTTCCATTCTCCAGCGGCTCAAGGAGGACATCGTGCGGGAGTTCGAGGATTATCTGGAGCAGGCCGAATTTCACACCGGGCTGGAGATGCTGGAGGCGGTGGTTTCGTTTTATCTATCCTTGGCAGGAAGTATGGATGACCGGTTTCTTCTCCTTCACCGGCATGAGGCCTATGAACTGGCGAGAATGAACAGCCTTTGCAAGGAACATCTGGAGGCCATCTATGAATGCCTCATTGATGTCTACGAACAAGCCATTACCAGGGGCCAGAAGGACGGCTCCATAGACCGCGACGGCATGCCTGCGAGGAAGACCGCCATGATCATTTTTTCCATGGTGGACGGCCTTGTCCGGCTCAACACTTACAAACTTTACGACGCAGGGTCTTTGTACAATGAGCTTATCCAAGTCTGTCGACGAATCGCAAAGTGTAGGTCATAGGCAAACCCTCGGCCGGGACCTGTTGAGCAGGGTTTTCCCCTTTCTGGAGTGGTTCAAGGGATACAGTCTGGAGAACCTGCGGGTGGACGCTATCTCAGGGCTGACCGTGGCCCTGGTTCTGATCCCTCAGTCCATGGCCTATGCACAGCTGGCCGGCCTCCCCCCTTATTATGGTCTCTACGCCTCGTTTCTTCCACCCATGATTGCGGCGCTGTTCGGATCCAGCCGGCAACTGGCCACCGGGCCGGTGGCTGTGGTCTCCCTCATGACCTCGGCTTCTCTGGAACCCCTTGCAAGTGCCGGGAGCGAGGGGTACATCGCTTATGCCATCATGCTGGCGCTCATGGTAGGGGTCTTCCAGTTCTCCCTGGGGATCCTGCGGCTCGGCGTGGTGGTCAACCTTCTTTCCCATCCGGTGGTAAACGGGTTCACCAATGCCGCGGCCATAATAATCGCAACCTCCCAATTGTCCAAGCTCTTCGGCGTGCACGTTGACAAGGCATCCCATCACTACGAGACCATCATTCGCGTGATCCAGGCCGCAGTGCACTACACCCACTGGCCCACGCTTCTAATGGGGGCCCTAGCCTTCGGAATCATGTATGGTCTTAGGTGGATTTCCCCCCGGATTCCCAACGTCCTGGCGGCGGTGGCGGTGACCACCCTGATCTCCTGGGGAATGGGGTTTCAGCACAACGTGCAGGTCGACATCTCGCGCATTCGGTCGCCCGAGGCCCGCGAGCTGATTCACCGCTTCAACGAGACCGTACAAGAGATCCCGGTGCTCTCCCAGCAGCGCTCCAGGGCTTCTCAGGACCTGGAAGAGGCCGGCCACAGAGGGAGGCCTACTGTGGAAGCGTTGAAGGCGGAGCACGATGTCAGTATCCTCACCCTCAAGATCAAGCACCTCAAGGAAGACGCTCACCGGTACAGGGAGAGGATTCGAAACCTCCTGTTCCGCGGCGTAAAAGGGTCTGAAGGCCGAATGTCCTTTTTCCTTGAAGGGGATGTGCCGCAGGGAGCGTCGGGAGACGGGCGCATATGGCGCATCCCCGTAGGAAATCAGCCACTGCAGGAAGAGTCTTTGACCATGACCGGCGGAGGGGAGGTCGTAGGGTCCATTCCCAGCGGGCTTCCGTCTCTCAGTATTCCGGAAATCGACGCCCGGTTGATCTTGCACCTGTTCCCTTTTGCCGCCATCATTTCCCTTTTGGGATTCATGGAGGCGATCTCCATCGCCAAGGCCATGGCCGCCAAGACCGGCCAGAGGCTCGATCCCAACCGGGAGCTGATCGGTCAAGGGCTGGCCAACATCTGCGGAGCCGTTGGCAAGAGCTACCCGACCTCTGGTTCCTTCTCCAGGTCCGCGGTGAATCTCCAGGCCGGGGCGGTGTCCGGACTTTCCAGTGTGTTCACGAGCTTTGCCGTGGTGATTGTTCTGCTCTTTTTCACACCACTGCTGTATTATCTCCCTCAGTCGGTCCTGGCTGCGGTGATCATGATGGCCGTCATCGGGCTGTTGAATGTATCCGGATTTGTCCATGCCTGGAGGGCCAAGCGATATGACGGCGCCATTTCCATCATCTCCTTTGTCGCGACCCTGGGGTTCGCTCCGCATCTGGACCGCGGAATCATGATCGGTGTGGTGCTGTCCCTTTCCGTGTTCGTGTACAAGAGCATGAGACCGAAGGTCGCTTCTCTGGCTCGGTTCGAGGACATGTCGTTTCGGTGCGCTTTCACCCACGGCCTGCAGGAGTGCCGGTATGTGGCCCTGGTGCGTTTCGAGGGGCCCCTGTTTTTCGCCAATGCCAGCTACCTTGAGGACAAAATCAGCGATCTCATGCGTCAGAGGCCTCAGTTGAAACACATCGTGATCGTGGCCAACGGGATCAACGACATCGATGCATCCGGGGAAGAGGTCCTTTCCCTGATCGTGGACACGGTCCGAAGCGCGGGTGTGGATATCTCGCTCAGTGGAGTGAATGAGTCGGTCATGCAGGTGTTCCAAAGAACTCACTTCACGGAGAAGATCGGTGAAGACCATCTCCATCCCACCATGGAACGGGCTGTGGCCATTGTCCACGAACAAACCCACAGGACGGGCGAGGATGAAGAATGCCCGCTCCTAAATGTATGCCGACTCGCCTGAGAGCGGGTCAAATAGGGGGACGAAATGTCAGTGGTCAGCTTTTTCAGCGGGACGCTCTGTCGCGAAGAGCGGATTGTCAGCGCATTTCAAGAGAAAACGCAAAAATCCCTGTTTTCAGACACTGATGCCTTGGCTGAGGCGGGAAAGAGCTCCGACCTGGCCGTAGGCAGAATGGAGCGCGCATTTGCGGCCAAGACCTCTATTTTCAATCGCTTCACGCATGAGCGGGAGCGGTCCATTGCGCATCTCAGGCTGGCGCTTGCGGAAAGGCTCTCTGAGGATGACCCCATTGTCCATGGGTTTATCTCCCATCTCATTCCCAAGGAAGTCAATCATGTGCTCCGTGTCTGCCTCATCGCAGACATGCCCTCGCGTATCGAGGCCGCCTCCAGGGAGCAGGGCATGGCGGAGGATGAAGCGGTCAAGTTGATCCACAAGCAGGACGAGGATCGGGCTGCCTGGGTTTTTGACCTTCACGATTTACAGGACCCATGGGACCCGCGTTTCTACGATCTGCTTATTCCCACGGACAAGAAGAGCGTGGGGGAGGTGGTGGAGCTCATCGAGGAGAACATGCGCAAGGATGTGGTGCAGCCAACGGAACGGTCGCGGAAAGCCGTACACGATTTTCTCCTCTCAGCGCGCGTGGAAACGGCCCTCGTGAAAGACGGGCACAATGTGGGCGTCAAGGCCAAGGACGGTGAAGTGACGCTCACCATCAACAAGCACGTCCTCATGCTGTCACGGCTCGAAGAGGAGCTGAAACAGATCGCGAGGCGGGTTCAGGGGGTGCAAAACGTGAAAACGAAAGTGGGGCCGGGATTTCACCAGGCGGACATTTATCGCAAGCACGATTTCGAAACACCCTCCAAGGTGCTCCTGGTGGATGATGAGCGGGAGTTTGTCCAGACTCTCTCGGAGAGGCTGTTCATGCGGGATATGGGTTCAGCCGTGGCTTATGACGGAGAATCGGCCCTGGACCTGATCCGGGAAGATGAACCCGAGGTGATGATCCTGGATCTCAGGATGCCGGGTATCGACGGCATCGAGGTGTTGAGACGAGTCAAGCAGACCAACCCGGACATAGAAGTGATCATACTGACCGGACACGGTTCCGAGACGGACCGGGCCACTTGTATGGAGTTGGGGGCGTTTGCCTACCTTCAGAAACCTGTGGATATCGACCGGCTGAGTGAGACCATCCGCCAGGCCAATGAAAAGATTCATGGCAGGAAAGACGGTGGAAACCACGGCGCTTAAGGGTTACGGATGGGTTTCTGGGAAACCATAAAGCCGACTTTTTGGGAGCAGGGAGAGAGGGTCCAGGGGGACACCCGGCATCTTTTCAATTACCGGCGTCTCTGGAAGCTTTCCGTGATTCTCACGGGCAGTGTGGCCCTGCTGCCACTCATCGTGATCACGGTGGTGAACTATGCGGCTATGCAGCATGCCATTGAATCCGAGTTTCAGCTGAGGACCGCGAGGATCGTTTCGAACAATCACAGGGCGATTTCCTTTTTCCTGACGGAAAGGAAAGCCGCACTGGATTACATCGTGCACGACAACAGCCTTTCGGAACTCAAAGACCCGGAGAGATTGGCGGTCATCCTGGAAAATCTGGGACAAAGCTTCGGGGGAGGATTTGTCGATCTGGGGGTGATCGATTCATCCGGACAACAGCTCAACTATGTCGGCCCTTATAGCTTGGAGGGCAAGGACTACAGCGGACAGGAGTGGTTCGAACAAGTGGCGGAATACGGCGTTCACGTGAGCGATGTATTCCTGGGTTATCGAAACGTGCCCCACATGGTGATTGCCGTGAAAGGCGACCGAGAAGGGGATTCATTTTATGTCCTTCGAGCGGCCTTGAGCATCCAGCCCTTTGAGAGCCTGCTTTCGAACCTCGAGCTGGGGGGTGCCGGGGAGGCCTTCCTTATCAACAGGAACGGCGTCCTTCAGACGCCTTCACGCCATTATGGGGACGTTTTGGGAACACTCCCACTACCCGTACCCGAGTACACACAGAAAACCGAGTTGATGGAGGAGAGAAACGCCGCCGGCGATGAGCTTTTTATCGGGTACAGGTACATCGAGGAAGGGCCTTTCATCCTCATGGTCATCAAGAAGAAAGAAGAGTTGATGCGTCCTTGGGCCGCGGTCCGGCTCGAATTGATCGTGTTCCTCCTGGTCAGCGCCTCCATTATAATGGCGGTCATCCTGTGGATGGCTACGTACATGGTCCGAAAGATTCAGATCGCGGATGAAAAACGGGTCGCTACGCTTCACCAAGTCGAGTACGCTAATAAGATGGCTTCCATAGGCCGCTTGGCTGCAAGCGTGGCCCATGAGATCAACAACCCCCTGGCCGTGATCAACGAAAAGGCCGGCCTGATTCAAGACCTCTTCAGGCTGAAGGATCACTACAAAAAGGACGAGCGGCTTCTCGGCCTGGTGGATTCGGTCCTGGGCTGCGTGGAAAGGGCGGGTGCCATCACCAAGAGGCTCTTGAACTTTGCCCGCAACCTGGAGGCCGATGTCGAAGAGGTTCAGATCGGTGAGGTGATCAAGCAGGTACTCGGCTTCGTCGGCAAAGAAGCCGAGCTCAGGGATATTCGGATTGCGCTGGAGGTCCAGGAGGGCTTCCCTTCCTTTGAGTGCGATCGGGGCAAACTGCAGCAGATTTTTCTCAACATCATTAACAATGCCCTGGGCGCGCTCGAAGACGGCGGACATTTGAATATTTATGTGAAGAAAGATCCCAAAGGGTTTGCCGTCATAACCTTCGAGGACGACGGTTGCGGCATTCCGGAGGAGGATATCTCTCGGATTTTCGAGCCCTTCTTTTCCACCAAAACGAGGCAGGGAGGCACCGGTCTGGGTCTGTGCATTACCTGCAATCTGGTGCAGGAGATCGGCGGCCGCATCGAGGTCAAGAGCCGGGTGGGAAAGGGAACAAGATTCACCGTTTATATTCCCATGCGCGCAGGCGGGAAGGAGGAGCACATCTGATGAGGGTCTTGCTTGTGGACGACGAGATAGAACTCGTGGAGGCCCTGGCGGAACGATTATCTTTGAGGGGGATTCATGCAGCCTGGGCCACCACGTGCAAGGAGGCGCTCAGCAAACTGGACACGCAGGAGTACGATGTCGCCCTGCTCGATGTAAAGATGCCGAAACTCAGCGGGATCGAGCTCAAGAAACAAATGGAGAAAAAGGCGCCTCGTATGAAATTCATCTTTCTGACCGGGCACGGATCAGAGGCGGATTTCAGGGCGGGCTCTGCAGAGGCCGGCGTTGATTACTACCTGGTCAAGCCCGTGGGGATCGATACGCTTGTGGAGAAGATGCGGGAAGTCATGGGAGACAGGAGGTCGCCGTGAATGAAGACATGAAGGCATTGGGAGATGAAGGATTTCAGTTCATCGGCAAGATGACCGCTTCCATCACCCACGAGATCAAGAACGCGCTGGCAGTCATTCGGGAGAACGCCGGGCTGATGGAAGACCTGGTCGCCATGGGAGAGAGAAAAGGCGATTTGGACCCGTCCCGGATTCGGAGTCTTGCCGAAAAGATCGGGAATCAGGCCATGAAGGCCGACGGCATTGTTCAAAACATGAACCGCTTTGCCCACAGCATGGACGAACCGGTTGCGGATCTGGATTTGGGTGAAACCGTTAATCTTCTGACCGTTCTTTCCGGCAGACTTGCGGCGATGCGGGGGATAACCCTGGAGGCCCCGGTTCCTGATGTAGCCGTATGGATCAAAACCTATCCCATATTTCTGGAAGCCCTGCTCTGGCAGTGTCTGGATATGGCCATGAACGTAGCCGGTGCGGAAAAACAACTCAGCATCACACTGGAGCAGACAGGAATCAAATCCGCGCGCATTAGAATCACCGGAGTCGAAACAAAGGGGGATGCGGATGCATCGGGGGTTCAGTTGGAGCGATGCGGATCGATTCAAAGCGTACTCGGTGCCGAGGTGACATTCTCACCAACCGGGAGCGAGATCATCATAGAGCTGCCCAAACAGTTGCATTAAGGAGGGAGAGAAATGAAAACCAGAATTTTGATCGTAGACGATGAAGAGGAATTCGTGGAGGCCCTGGCTGAGCGCTTGGCCCTGCGGGACTACGATGTGACCACATCCTTCAGCGGTAAAGAGGCAGTGAAAAAGCTGTCGCAGTTCAACTACGATGTCGTGATTCTGGACGTGCTCATGCCGGACATGGACGGCGTCGATACCCTGAAGAGTATCAAGGCGCTCAAGCCCTTGACAGAGGTCATCATGCTCACCGGTAATGCCACGGTGGAAACGGCCATTGAAGGAATGAAGCTGGGTGCCTATGACTACCTCATGAAACCCTGCAAGGACGACCAGCTGTTCAAGAAAATAGACAACGCGAGTTCCAGGAAGACAAAGCACGAGGAGCGCATTCGAGAGGCGAAGGTGCAGGAAATCGTCTCTTCTCCTCGCTCCGTCCTGAAAGGGTAACGCCCCTTCGAAAAAACGCTTTTCAGAATGGGTGAGGCTATCAGCATTATGGATACGGCTGGGATATTGCAACGACTGATGGACGGGAATGCCAGGTTCGCTTCAGGGCAAATGCGACACCCGGCTTTGGCCCCGGAACGACGCATGGAGGTCCTCGAGGGTCAGAAGCCTTTTGCGGTCGTTCTGGGGTGTTCCGACTCCAGGGTGCCGCCTGAGTTGATTTTTGACCGGGGTCTCGGCGATTTGTTCGTGGTTCGAACAGCCGGGCACGTGCTGGACAGGGTTGCCATGGAAAGCATGGAATATGCGGTTTCCCATTTGGGGACACCGGTGGTGCTGGTGCTTGCCCATTCCGACTGCGGTGCGGTAACCGCGGCGGTTTCTCAGCGCAATGCATCGCCGCCGAGCGTGAATCGCCTTGTATCAGAGATTCTTCCGGCAGTGCAAGAGGCCTCCTCCCTGCCGGGGGACTTGGTGGCGAATACCTCGAAGATTCACGCCCGAAGAACCGCCAAAACGCTGAAGTCGGCTTTTGGCGAGCTGGAAGCCCCGCAGCGCTCCGCTTCTCTGACAACGGTTCCCGCCTACTATGACCTGGAAACCGGCTTGGTGGAGATTCTTTGAAAGTGAACGTACAGCGGCGATAGCCGGGGGGGATATAGGAGTTGCTCATGAGTCGCTTGCTCATGATGGACATTGGTGCCGGCACCCTGGACCTTCTCTGGTACGACGCCTGTTCCGGGCTGCACTTCAAGGCCGTCTGCCGTTCTCCGGTTCTCACGGTGGCTGATCAGGCCCGAGGGCTGGACGGCGACATTTTGGTCACGGGAGGGGAAATGGGAGGTGGGAGCGTCTCCGGGGTGCTCAAAGAGAGGGCCCGAAGCCGGCGGGTGATCATGTCCGCGTCCTCGGCGGCCACGGTTCATCACGATCCCGAAAGGGTGCGCTCCTTTGATATCCACATCGTGACCGATGATGAAGCAGACGAGCTTCGGCAAAGCGGCCGGTACGCCCACCTGGTAACGAAAGATGTCGATTTGGACAGGATTCAGTGCTTGATGGAGGCGCTGGGCGTCCCCTTTTCTTTCGATGTAGTGGGGGTGTGTGCCCAGGATCATGGTGTGCCGCCGCAGGGCACGTCCCATTCGGATTTCAGACACAACCGTTTTCGGGCGGCCCTGAGCCGTGACCTGTTTCCGCAAGGCCTGCTCTATCGGGACGATGAGGTCCCTTTGGAATACAACCGTCTTCGATCCATTGCAGCCCAGGCGCGGAAGCTTCCCACCGGGGAGGTCTTTGTCATGGACTCGGGCATGGCTGCTGTTCTGGGGGCGTCTCTGGATCCGGAGGCCCAGGCGTGCAGACGGATTCTCGTTCTCGATGTGGCCACATCGCACACCGTGGGAGCGGCCCTGGATTCGAGAGAACTGATCGGGTTTTTCGAGGTCCATACGGCGGATGTGACTCCGGGCAAAGTGGAAGCCATGTTGCATGGTCTAACCGAGGGCGGGCTGAGCCACCGGGAGGTGTTGTCCAAAGGCGGGCATGGGGCCTATATTCGAAGGTCGTTCGGCATGGGGGCGGTAGAACGGATCGTGGCAACAGGTCCGAAGCGGGGCCTGCTGTATGGAACGCGACTCGAGATTCGGCCGGGCGCTCCCTGGGGTGACAATATGATGACAGGTAACGTAGGTCTTATAGAGGCGATTCGAATAAAAAAGGGAATGGGCGGGGGCGGTTTTGGGGACACCTGAAAAAAGCATTGAAAAATCCCGGGTGGCAGGGTAGAAGAAAAATCTTTATTCCAGCAACAGGGCTTTAAAGACAAGGAGCGAGGGATGGGTCT
>CAZQCK010000039.1:22922-25452 GCA_964591925.1 uncultured Desulfobacterales bacterium | reverse complement strand
TTACGGGCGATTTCGAGGCTCGGCCCCTCCACCATGACGCGGCATACGTTCTGGGTCCCGGAGTAGCGAACCAGGACCCGGCCCCGGCTCCCCAGTTCCGCCTCCACCTCTTGAATGACCGCTGCGACCTCCGGGATCCCGGAGAGGTCGGGCTTGCGGGTCACATCCACATTGACGAGCACCTGAGGAAAGACCTCCATGACCGAGCCCAGTTCGGAGAGTGGAAGTCCTCGTTCGGCCATGCAGGCTAAGAGCTGGATTCCGCTCAGGATGCCGTCTCCGGTGGTGTGATGCTCCAGGAAGATCATGTGTCCCGAATCCTCCCCCCCTATAACGGCGCCCAGGCGCTGCATGTCCTCCAGCACGAAGCGGTCCCCCACCCTGGAGGCGTGGTGCCGGACCCCGAGGCACCGGCAGGCCTCCACAAGACCCAGGTTGCTCATGACCGTTGTCACCAGCAGCCCCTCGGACAGCCGGTCCTTATCTCGAAGGTCCCGGGCGAGGATCATCAGGACCTGATCGCCTGTTAGGCGTATGCCGGCCTCATCCACCGCAATGAGCCGATCCGCATCCCCGTCAAAGGCCAGACCTGCATGTGCGCCGGCTCGACGTACCCGGGCCTGCAGGTCCGCAGTATTTTCCGAACCACAGCCGGCGTTGATGTTGATCCCGTCCGGACGGTCGTGAATCACCTCCACCTCCGCCCCTAGATCCCGAAAGACCGCGGGAGCCGTCTCGAAGGCGGCGCCGTTGGCCGTATCCAGGACGACCCGCAGGCCTTTGAGTGTGAGCGGGGAGGGAATTGTCCGGCGGAGGAAATCCGCGTATCGGTGCCGCCCGTCCTCCAGAAGGAAAATCCGGCCCATATTCCCCGCCCGCACCGATTCAACAGAGGCGGATTTGTCCAGCACGGCTGCTTCCAGGGCCTCTTCCTCTGCGCTCGAGAGCTTCGCGCCGTTGCGGGAAAACACCTTGAACCCGTTGTCCTGAAACGGATTGTGAGAAGCGGAGATCATGACACCCGCGTCGGCCTCCATCTCCCTGGTGAGAAAGGCTATTCCGGGCGTGGGCAGCACTCCGATCCGCAGCACATCGCCACCCGCCGAGGTCACGCCCGAGGCCAAGGCGCTCTCCAGCATGTCCCCGGAAAGCCGTGTATCCTTACCGATAACCACTCGGGGCCGGGTCCCACCGCGGCCCATAACCCGGACCAGGGCCCGGCCCAGGGCAAAGCCGGTGGGTGCGTCCATGGGTGGAAGGTTGGCTTGCCCTCGAATTCCATCCGTACCGAAAAGTTGATCCACAGTCCTGCACCTCACAAAACAGAATTAGTAATCCAAAGACTTGAAGATCTTGAGTCCGGGGACCAGGGTGATGGTGCATCGACAAAGGTCGTCCACTATTCCCTGGAGCCATCTGGTCCCCGATTCCACGCCCTCCTGGGAGAGGGCCTGAACAGCCTTCACATAAGGGCTCCCGAACGCATCCCCACTCTCGAGAGACAGGAGAAATCCATCGCGTTCCCGCTCCCATGTCCCTGACAATGTACCGTCTTCAAAGGGGCCGACGATCTCGTCGAACCGATCGAGAAACTCCCTCTTGCCCCGAGCGGCCGGAGCTGTTGCCTCGGATCCTTCCCGGCCCTCGTTCATGTTCAGGGCCATGGCACGCATGCGCTTGATCCGCTCCGCCTTGGCCGTTCGAAGCCGGTTCCTGGCTCCGGCATAGATCAAGTCACCGAACACCTGCCGGTTGAAAAAGGGCCTGCGTGCGTGCTCGTACCAGTGCTCCAGGGCGACCAGATTGGCCAGGTACAGGATGTTCTTTTCCACCACCTTGCCCGCCCCGGCATACACCCGGGGAACGAAGTTGAGTACGCCTCCCTTGGGCGGACTGCCCACCACCAGCTTGCCCTGCTCCAGGACGTCGCGCCGGAGGATGGTGCCCGCGGCGACCACATTGCCGTACTCCACCCGCAGGGGTCCTACCATGCCTCCCTGCCCACCCAGGAAGATAGGGCTCTGGTTGAGCATCACACCCCGAGGCACATCCCCTATGAGCGAAGGGGTGGTCTTCTCGCCGTCCGGAGTAAAGTTGAAGTGGATGTAGGAGCTCCCCACCTCGCTGTGCTCCTTTCGGCTGGTGCCCCCCGCCATGAGGCAGTCACAGAAGTTGATTAGGCTGCCCAGAGTGACGAACGGAAACAGAATGGTCTGCTTGAGACCTACGCAGTGCGCTCCGTTCGCCTGCTCTTCCAGGAGGCATGCCTCGCGAACCTGCCCGCTCGGACCCATGGAGGAGCCTTCTAGAAACGTCGCCTCCCGTGCATATCCACCCCGAAGGGCCGCGCCGGGGCCAAGCTGGCAGTTTTCCACAGTGACCGGCCCTTCGGCTCCGAGCCGCACCCCCGGTGCGATCGCGGTTTCCGCGCCGCGGATGCGGCATCCGGCGTCGATGCGCACCCCGTCGCCCGAGATGCGATTCGGGTCCACGTCGTCGCCCACGTCAATGGAAAGGGGGTTGGGTATAT
>CAZQCK010000039.1:0-22822 GCA_964591925.1 uncultured Desulfobacterales bacterium | reverse complement strand
TGGCTGTCTTACCGCTTTGAATTTTTTCTGTACTTGAGGTATTGTAATATATTTCCGGCTTCACTTTCGTCGATTTCTTCGGGAACCTGAATCGAGACTGTCGAGTCTGCCGAAGATGCAAGGAAGAAGCGCATTCATGCACCTCACCCCCCTCTTCGATCCTATGAAAACCGGCCGGCCCATGCGGGTGGCGGCCTTTATGTCCGGCTCCGGCACCAATATCGTCAAGCTGCTGGATTTGGAAAAGGCACTTCGAGAAAAGGAAAACGCCTCCCCCTTTGAAGTGATCTTCATCTTCTCCGACCGCTCGGACGGCTCCTCCAGAGGCGAACATATCGCCCTGGAGCACGGTCTGCCTTACGCGAGTTACGACATCCGGGCCTTCCACCGCCTTCGGGGTCTTCGGCGCAATGTAAGTACCTCTCGAGGGTTGGAGGCCCGCAAGGATTTCGACCGCGTGCCTGGACTCTTGACCGATGCCTTTGAGATCGATGTCATCGCCCTGGGGGGCTACATGAGTTACACCACAATCCAGGGATGCGTCAACGTGCACCCCGCAGATCTCTCCATCAAGAACCCTGACGGATCACGCAAGTACGTAGGAGACCATGCCGTTCTCGACGCCATCGCCGGAGGGGAAAAGGAGCTGCGTTCCTCTACCCTGTGGACCGACCGGGGCGTGGACACAGGCCCCCTGCTCGTGGTTTCCGAGCCGATTCCCGTGATCCTGCCCGACACGCTCGAGGCGCTCAAGGCCGATCCCGGACGACTGGCGCAGGCGGCGGACGAGCACCAGGAGCGGCTCAAGGAAGCCGGAGACTGGAAGATCTTTCCGCTCACAGTGGAAATGATCGCCCGCGGCCGGTTCGCCCTGGACCACGAGGATCGCGTCTACGTGGACGGAACCCGTGCGCCGAAAGGATACCGCCTGGACTGAGCCGGGTTGTTTGCCGCTGCGTGCGATCAAGGAGCACAGCCATGCCGCCGGAGCCATCATGGAAAGCAAAGATCACGTCTTATGAACGAGCCTTGTCCAAGATCCGCCCGGGCATGAGTATCTTCCTGAGCACCGGCGTCGTCGAACCGCGCGGCCTGATCAAGGCCCTCACAGCATCCGACGCCTCCAACCTTCGCGACCTGGAACTCATTCAACTCGTGAGCCTGGGGGAAACCGTCTCCATCGCGTACAAGTATGCGGAAAAATTCCGTCTAAAGACCTTTTTTTCCGGTTGGATCGCCAGCGAAGCAGTCCGGCAGGGACGTGTGGACCTCATTCCCTGCCCGTTTTCCCGAATTCCCCTGCTCATCGACTCGGGCACCATCAACATCGACATGGCGTTCGTGCAGATCACTCCGTTCGATGAGTCGGGTTATGCAAGCCTGGGACCGGCCGTGGATGTGGCACGGGAAGCCATCCACCAGGCGTCCATCGTGGTGGGGGAGGTCAACCCCACGATTCCACGGACCATGGGGGACACCTTTGTCCACGAAAGCGAGTTTGATCTTCTTGTGGAAAGCTCGGAACCTCCAATCACATTCTCCCGCTGGACCGTGGACCGGGTCTATGACAGGATCGGAATGAATTTGGCATCGCTCATCCAGGACGGAAGCTGCATCGCATTCTCCGTGGGACCTATCTTCGACGCCCTGGCCCGGCATCTCTCCCGCAAGCGAAACCTGGGCATTCACTCTCCCTTTTTCACCGATTCTCTCATGGAGCTCGTACGAAGCGGCGCCGTAACCAACCGTATGAAGAGAAACTTCAAGGGAAAATCTCTGGCCTCTTACGCCCTGGGCACGTCCGAACTCATGTCCTGGCTGGACGGCAACCCCCTCCTGGAGTTTCAAGGCATCGACGTGGTGGCGGATCCCATGCGCATGGGGAGAAACGATCGCTTCATGGTGGTGCTTCCCGCCCGGAAGATCGATCTCACCGGCGGAATGGCCTTACCCCACGGCAAGGGAAATGTGGGGACCGGCCCCGGAGAGGCTCAAGAGCTCTTCAAAGGAGCCGCGCTCTCTCCCGGCGGCCGCACCCTGTTCGGCCTTCCCAGCCGGAATGCTCAAGGCGAATCGAACATTCTCCTCTCCGTGATGGACTACCCCAACCAGTTCTCGGCACGAGAATCCCTGGACATCGTGGTGACCGAGTACGGCATCGCCTCGCTGACCGGCCGAACCATCAGGGAGCGGGCCCTGGCCTTGATCGACATCGCCCATCCCGACGATCGGGCCGAACTGGTCCGCAAAGCCAAGGAAGAATACATCCTTTACGCGGATCAGGTGTACCACGCAGAGCAAGGCCACCTATACCCTCAGGAGATCTCCTGTACGGAAACCTTCAAGGACGGCCTGGAGGTCAGATTCCGTCCCATTCGGCCCTCTGACGTGGACGAGATGCGGCGGCTCTTCTATCGTTTTTCTGATGAATCCGTTTACTACCGGTACTTCTCCCCGGTGAAAACCATGCCTCACAAAAAGATGCAGGAGTACGTCAATGTCGATTACCGAAACTCCATGTCCATCGTGGGCCTGGTGGGAGAGCCGGGAGAGGGGCGGATCGTAGCCGAGGGCCGGTATATGCTCCCCGGAGACACCCCGTATGCCGACATCGCCTTTGTAGTGGACGAGGCATACAAAGGAAAAGGCATCGCCACCTTCCTATTCCTCAACCTCATCAAAATAGCCCAGGAACGGGGCATCCAGGGGTTCACCGCCGACGTACTGGCCTCGAACAAATCCATGCTCAAGGTTCTGGAGAAATCACCGTATCCCGTCAAGGCCGTCATGGATTCAGGGATTTACCAGTTCAAGATCCCGTTCGAGCAAAAGCAGGCGGGGACGCTGGAGGCATGAAAAGGCTGTTTCCAACCGCTTGCAATCTCCCCGGCCGCGGTTGAAAGGATTTCGGCGAAAGGGCCGGCCCTTTGAAACCGAAAGATTTTCTGTAACCTTCATCTCAATGATCGGATCTATAACAATGAGACAACGGGCAACCACCGAGGAGGAACACGATCTCATCGAGAGCTTCAAGCAGGGATCGCCCGACGCTATGGAGCAAATCGTGAATCGATACGAGGAGGGGCTTTACAACTTCGGGCTTCGAATGTGCGGCCAAAAAGAAGACGCCGAGGACATCATCCAGGACACTCTTTTGAGCGCCTTTCGCTATCTGAACGACTTCCGAGAAGAGACCCGCCTGAAAAACTGGCTCTACAAGATCGCAGCGAACGCCTGTTTTCGAAAACGCAGGAAAAAGAAGTGCGAACCGGATTATGAACTCAGCCTGGAAAGCCTGATGCCGGGGGAGGGAGCGGCCGGGCGCTTCGACATTCCGGACTGGACCGATGACCCTTCCGAGAACCTGCTTCGAAGCGAGCTGAAGGACATCATCGAGGAGTCGGTGCATTCCCTTCCCCCCATGTATCGAATGGTCTTCAACTTGAGGGACATGGAGGGGTTCAGCACGGAGGAGACCGCCGAAATCATGGATATCACACCGCCGGCTGTCAAGACGCGGCTTCACAGGGCGCGCCTTTTCCTCAGAGAAAAGATCTCGGAACGCTATCGAAAGGATGTTCCTCATGCATGAAGCCTGCATAAAATATGCGGAACACATCTCGGAGTTTCTGGACGGGGAGTTGGACGAAGCGGCCAGCGAGGAAATCCGGGCTCACCTGCGGGAATGCCCGGAATGCCGCGCCTGTGTGGACTCCCTGAAAAAGACCCTGGACGTGATGAAGCGCTGCCCGCGCGAGTCGGTCCCCCACGATGTGAAACACCGCCTGAGGGCCGCGCTTCGGGAGTGCATGTCCCGGGCCGGAGCGCCCCGGCCGTAAAGGCGACCTTGCTGCTCCCCGCCCGGCACGGACATTCGAAACCTTTTCCGCCCGGCTGACTCTGTTCCCATAACGACCATTTTGATGGGGGGGAAAGATAATGCATCAGGACATCTCACGAAGACGTTTTCTCAAAACCGGTCTGGCTGCAGCCGGGGCCTTGACCGCGTCCCGCCTCCCTCTTCCCAATGCCGTAAAGGGAGCATCCTCCAAGGAACTGGCCACGCTCATCGACGTACGCAAGTGCATAGCCTGCGGCGCCTGCGTGGAGGCCTGCAACTGGACCAACGAGCACAAGTTTCCGGAGCCGCAAAAGCCCTTTCCCAGGATGTATCCATCCAGGGTGAAGGCCTCGGATTGGAGTGACCGGCGGGACGTGATGGACCGACTGACCCCCTACAACTGGCTGTTCATTCAGGAGGCGGAGGTCAGCGTAAACGGAGAGCCAAGGACACTTAACATTCCCAGGCGCTGCATGCACTGCCAAAATCCGCCCTGCGCGGATCTCTGCCCCTGGGGTGCGGCCCGGAAGCTCCAAAACGGCATCACGCGTATTCATCCGGACATCTGCCTGGGAGGGAGCAAGTGCAAAAACGTATGCCCCTGGCACATCCCTCAACGCCAGACCGGAACCGGCCTTTATCTGGACCTCCTTCCCAACTTCGCCGGAAACGGTGTCATGTACAAGTGTGACCGGTGTTACGACCGCGTGGCCCAAGGAGAGCTTCCGGCTTGTATCGAAATCTGTCCCGAGCAGGTCCAGAAGATCGGCCCGCGAGACGCCATTGTCAAAGAGGCCCACGGCATCGCCCGGGAAATCAACGGATTCATTTACGGGGAACATGAAAACGGCGGGACGAACACCATCTACGTCTCTCCGGTGCCCTTTAAAGAGCTCAACCGGGCCGTTCAAAAAGGACCGGGCCGTCCTCATCTCAAGCCGGTGGAAGACTCCATGGCCCACGCGGACAATCTGGCCAAGGCCATGGTGATCGCGCCCGTGGCGGGTATAGCGGCAGCCGCAGCTCGTTTTTTCAAATCGGCCGGTCGAAGCTCCGGCAGCGAGCGAGAGGAGAATCAATCATGAACACGGACCGTACCGTGCTTCCGGGAACCTGGACTCGATGGCTCTTCGGGCTTCTTTTCGTTGAAATGGCCTTCACCGGCTTCGGGCAGATGCCCATTTTCAAACGCTACTACGTCGCTGACATACCCGGAATGGCCTGGTCGGCGGATTTTTTTCTCACCCACACACTGCACTACCTGGGCGCTATCCTCATTCTGGCGCTCTTCGGGTACGTGGCCACGAACTACGTGCTCTCCATTCGCCGATATTACCGGCTAACCGCGGCCGGGTGGGTTCGGGTTCTGCTGCTTGCAGCCATCGTCGCCACCGGGGTGGTACGCGTGCTCAAGAACCTGCCGGACGTGACCTTCTCACCCGCGATCACCATGTTCGTGGACATCGCCCACCTCGGCCTGATGATGCTGTTCCTGCTCGCTGCTCTCGTGTTCGGTCTGATGAAACGGGGCTGGGTTAGCAGACGAGCTGAAGCCTGGGTGTGAACACGAAAGGGGCTCTGAATGCAATGCCGTTTTCATCCGGATCGAGAAGCGCTCGTCGTTTGCCAGAAGATGTCTACCGGTTACTGTCAAGAGTGCCTGGAGAACGGGGCTTCCTGCCTGGATCCCACTAATTACTGCAAGTTTCGGCCGCAATGTGTCATTCACGAGCTGTCCAAGGAGCGCAAGAGGCATGCGGAAAGGGGTGACCGGGTGGCCGGTCGAAGGGCATGAGCATCATGGCCTTTCAGCTTATCGCCCCCGAAACTCCGGCTTCCTCTTGTCGAGAAAGGCCCGGGCCGCCTCCAGGTGATCCTCGGTCTCGGTCAAAAGCGCCAGGTGGCTGGAGACGGAATCCAGGTGGGCTCGAAGCGACCCTGTAAGTCCCTGGTATACGGCTCGCTTGGTCATGCGGACCGCAAGGGGGGGCTTGGATGCGATCCTTTCAGCCAGAGCGAAGGTTTCCTCCATGAGACGATCATGGGGGGCCACCCGGTTCACTATGCCCAGCTCCAGGGCCTGTTCCGCGGTCAGGACGTCGCCCGTGAGGAGAAGCTCCAGGGCCTTGGCGCTTCCCACGAGGCGCGGTAAAAAATAAGCGCCTCCGTCACCGGGAACAACCCCCATATTGATGTAAGACTCGGCCAGGCGGGCGCGGTCCGAACAAACCCGCATATCGCACATTAGGGCCATGTCCAGGCCCGCTCCCATGGCGGCGCCGTTGACAGCCGCGATCACTGGTTTATCCAGGTCTTCCAGGGCAAGAGCGATCCTGTGAACCCCTTCCCATAGGAATCGCTTCATGTCCCACGAACGCAGCCTGCCCTCGGCCATGTCTCGAATGTCCCCGCCCGAGCAGAAGGTATCCCCCTTACCCGTGACCACCACCACGCGAACCGCCGCCTCCGTTCGAGCCTCCTGCAGGCACTGAGCCCACCGGGAAATCATCTCCGGACTGAAGGCGTTGCGGGCCTTGGGGCGGTTCAGGGTTATCAGCGCGACATGGTCTCGAATCTCATAGTGTGCATGGGGTTCGCTCATGCGGTGTTTCTCCAACTCTTTGTTCGTATCAAACCGGAAACAGCCAGTCCTGAAACCGCTCGTCCCCGCCGGAGGTAATCTCCTCCATGAGGTCAAAGAGCCTTTGCGTGACCGGTCCGGGAGTCCCCTCGAATTCGCGATCCTCCACGCGCCTGACCGGCAGCACCTTGTTGGGCGTGCCGGCGAAGAAAACCTCGTCCGCTTTCAATAGCCGGTCCGGATGAATGCGGGTCTCCCGGGCCTCCAATCCCACAACCTCGGCGACCTGGAGCAGGGACCGGCGGGTGATGCTCAGAAGTACCGTTCCCGGGCAGGGAGTCAGGAGCACGCCGTTCTCCACCATGAAAACCGACTCGGTCCCCCCCTCGGCCACGAAACCCTGGGTGTCCAGCATGATCACATTTTCGTACCCGCGGGAGCGTGCCTCGGAGCGTGCCATCATACCGTTCAAGTAGTTCGCCGCGGCCTTGGCCTCCACAGGCACGCACTGCGGGTCCAGCTTCCGCCACCGGGAGAAGCAGGCCGTAGCGCCCTGCTCAAAGGGAAACTTCAATCCCCCCAGATCCGCCGCCGGATCCACCACGAATATGGAGATGTCCAGAGGAACCTCGGGCGGAAGAATCTCGAAGGCGATCCCGGAGTGAAAGCAAATCACCTTGACGAAGCCTCGGGTAACCCGGTTTCGCCGAACGGATTCCAGGCAGGCTTCGAACACCTCCTCGCGATTCCGGGAAAGTTTCATGCCCAGGAGCTCAGCGCTCCGAAAAAGCCTGTCCACGTGCTCGTCCAGACGGTAAAGGGCGGCACCCCCATTGATCTCGTGCACGCTCAGCACTTCAAAAACAGCCGCTCCCCGCCCGAAGCTGTGGCACATCATGTGTACCCTTGCCTCGTTCCAGGGGACAAACGTTCCGTTCAAGTAGACTGTGCGCTCATCCAGCATGCGAACCTCCTCATATCTCCTGCGGTCCCTTGAGAGAACCCTCAACATAAGCCTTCAATATCCGCCGCTCCTCCGACGGCATTTCCAGGAACTTGAGCCCCATGCCGGGGGATTCACCGCCGGCCTCTCCCCCGCCTGTTCGAATCCAGGCCACTTCGCTTTGGATTTTGAGCGGTTCGGAAATCTCGGGCAGCTGAAGCTTGAGGAGGAATCGCCGCCCCTTGGGAAGAGGGGTCCGGGTTCGAACGAACAGCCCGCCCGAAGAGATGTTCAAGCTGTAGGCCTTGATAAAGGAGGCACGCTCCTTGAACGCCAGGCTGAGCGTCTTTTGGGTGCGGGGCTCCCTGCGGCCCTCGAAATCACTAGCCCTCTCCAGCATCTTCTTGAACCGCTGGACCACGGCCACCAGGATGGACCGGAACTCAGAGGAGAGCTTGTTGAACTCGCTGTCCAGGAATGACCGGTCGATGACGCCCAGTGTGGTCTCTCCCACCGCCCTGGCTCCGGCCGTCCGTTTGATCCGCCCAAGAAAACCCAGCTCTCCGAAGATCTCCCCCTCGTTCAGGACCTCGATCACGACCTCCTTGCCCTCCGCCTGCTTGAAGATCTCCACGGCCCCCGAAAGGACCACGTAAACCCAGTCCCCGGGAGCATCCTCCCTGAAGATCAGCGTTCCATCATCATAGGTTTCCTCGGATGCCACGTGATACATGACTGCACCCTCCTGTAGTGCCCATGAAAAGCCGGAAGACCTTGAAGGAAATGATATTTTTATATGGGAAAAGTGATGGGGAGTCAAAAGGATTCCGGATGGTGGGCGGCGAAGCATCACGCGTCCCGTCAACGGGATGATCACCGAAGTTCATCACGAAAACGAATGGTCGCCGGCCGAGGATGGACCTTCCAGGCCCGAAAGACCGCAAAAGGAAAGAAAGATATCGGAGGACCGTACTCTTCCACACGGCGGAAGCAAAGCGGGAGGGGAACATCCATGAGCAAAGGCTACTCGCCGATGTGCTCCTGCACGATCCGGAGGAGTTCGTCCGGATCAAAGGGTTTGCCGACTACGGCTGCGGCCTTCTTGATGGCGAGCTCCGGCCGGGCCAGGCCGCTGACCACAATGACCGGAACGTCCTTGAGTGCGGGGGTCTTGCTCATCTTCCGGTAGAACTGCGGCCCCCAAATCTTGTCCATCTGAAGGTCCAGGGTGATAAGGTCCGGCACGGTTTCTTCCAGGACCTCGAGGGCATCGGCCCCGTCCGTGGCCGAAATCACTTCATAGCCGTGGTCTTCGAACAGGGCCGTCATGTACTTCACCACCGCCTGTTCGTCATCGACCACCAGAATCCTTTTGGCCATGGTGCACCTCCTTTTCCTACGGTTCAGGAATCGTCTTCGCCGGTCACCGGCGCAGCACCGGCTAGCTTTTCTTGAGCCTCGGCTGTACGTGGAATCCGAATGGTGAACAATGTTCCCCGCCCGGGCTCGGATTCCACGGAGATACAACCGCCGTGCTGCTCCACAGTACGATTCGTGATATACAGCCCCAGCCCGGTTCCCTTTCGATCCTTGGATGAGAAGAAAAGGGTCATCATCTTTTCCCGGGTCTCGGCGTCCATTCCCACACCGTCGTCCTCCACCTCGAAGACAACCTCGTCCCGCTCTCCTCGAACTCGAAAAGCAATCCGGTGGGTTTCCTGACCCTTGTCCTCCAGGCAGGCGTCCACGGCGTTTTCGAGCACATTGACAAAGGCCGTTCGAAGCAGGCCTACGTCCACCTCGAACCGCCCCACGTCCTCGGGGCAGTCCAGGGAAAAATCGATCCCATGCTCCTCCACCAGGGGACGGATTCCCCGGGCTGCATCCGCGGCGAATTCCGCCACCGAAGTCCCGGCCTTCCTCAGGCCGCGGTCTTTGGAAAACAGGAGCACGTCCAGGACCATGTTCCGAATGCGCCCCACCATCTCCTTGACCACGCCCAGCCCTTCGTGAACCTGCACGTCATTTTTCTTGCGCAGCCCTGAGTCGAGCAGGTACATGCCCCCGTCCAGACCGGTGAGCATCCCCTTGATGCTGTGAGAGATGGAACCCACCATCAACCCCAGGGAACTCAGGTGATCCTGGACCTTCCGGATCTGGGCAATGTCCGTATAAAGGGTGAGCACATGGGTCGGATCCTCCCTGAGAGCGCGAACCGGCGATGTCCACACCAGAACCTGATGCACAATCCCGTCGGGTGTGATGATTTCTTCCTCACCCTCCTGGCTCTCGCCCGTGTTGAAGGTGGCCCGCACGGGGCAGTCGGCACAAGGGGTCTCAGTGTGCTTTAGGACATGATAACACACTTCTCCCTCCCGGTCACCGAAGTCGCTTCGGAACTTGCGATTGACGGCGGTGAGCACCAGGTCCTCGGCCATCACCACCACGTGGCAGGGAAGATCGTCGAAAAGACGCTGAAACCGCCGGATCACATCCTCGACAAGAGGTTCAGCCCCCTCGCTCCGGATCTGCCTCTCCAGACTGGCCAGCTCTTCGGTTTTTTGGTAAGCCAGGCTCTCCAGAGATTGGGTGTATTCTCTCAGCTTCCGGCGGGCGAGTATCCGCTCATGCACGCGCTGCAGGGAGTTCTCCAGATTCTCCACGTCGATGGGCTTGGTAATGAAGTCCGTGGCCTCCTGCTGAAAGCTCTCAATGGCCACGTTCATATCCCCGTGACCGGTGATCATCACCACTTCCGTGTCCGGGTCCTCCTCCTTGATCATCCTGAGCAGGTCCACACCGTCGATGTCCGGCATCTTGATGTCCGTAATGACGATGAGAGGGTGTTCCTCGTGAAAGAGGCTAAGGGCCTCCTTGCCGTTCTCCGCCACCAGGACCCTGTAACCCATGTCGGACAGCGCCATGCTCAAAACGAGGCGAATGTCCTCCTCGTCATCCACCAATAGTATGGTCTCTCGAGTCATTCCGGTCATCCTTGGCTGGAAATTCAACGATGAAGCAAGCCCCCGGTCCGTCACTCGACCCAACGCGGATATCCCCCCCACAGTCCTTGACGATCCCGTAGCTGATGGACAGACCCAGACCGGTGCCCTTTCCTACATCCTTGGTGGTGAAGAAGGGGTCGAATATTTTGTCCCGGCAGCTCTGGTCGATCCCCGGGCCCGTGTCCTCCACCCTTACGATCACGGCGTTGTCTTCGGCTTTCGCTCTCACGGTGATCCGCTTGTCCCCGGGCTCGCAGTCCTGACCCTTCCAACGTTCTTCTATGGCGTCCCGCGCATTGATCAGGAGGTTGATGAAAACCTGCTCCAGCCGGTCCGGATCCGCCATGACGGGAGGAAGGCCCGGGTCGAACTCACGAACCACCTCTATGCCGCGCGCCTTGAGCTGCTGGGTGAAGATGTCAAAGACCCGCTCCAACACATCCTCCACCCGGACCTGGACCAGCTTGACCTCGGATTTCCTCGCGAACAGCCGCATGTGGGTGATGATCTTGGTGGCCCGATCCACATTGGTATCCACCTTCCCCAGCATTTGATGAAGCGTGTGCGGTTGAATCTCCTTCCCTGTATCGAGCTTCTTCATGAAAAAGCTGGACACGGTCTTGATCACGGAAAGGGGTTGGTTGAGCTCGTGGGCCACGCCGGTGGCCATTTCTCCCAGGGTGGCCATCTTGCTTGCCTGGGCCAGTTGTTCCTCGGTCTCCAATCTCTTGGTGATATCGCTCGTTATAACCAAAAGAACTCTCTGCCCTGTATACTCGGAGGGCGAGATGCGGATGTTTACGAAGAGCCTTCGACCGGTTTTGTGACGATGCTTAACCTGGTTGAGAACACTGTGAGACCGAAGCATTTCCTTGAAGCGATCCTGCTCGTCAGGCTCATGGAACTCCAGGAAAGAGCGGTTCAGGATCTCCGTTTTTTCGTACCCATAGACGTTCGCCATGCTGTCGTTACAGTCGAGAATTTTCAGGGTCTCCGGGTGCAGGACGAAAATCGGGTTTGGAATGTTGTTGAAAATGGCATGGTACTTCTGCTCGGACGTCTCCAGCTCCTGCTCCAGAAGCCTCCGATCCGTAATATCGAGGCTGATCTCCATGGCCGACCGGATCTCGCCCTTTTCATTCCAAACCGGCGAAGCGATCACGATCCAGTGGCTCATGGTGCCGTCCCAATTGACTCCTGACTCCTCGCTTCGATGAACCTCCCCGTCCTCGAACGCCTTTTCCACGGGACAGGTCTCGCACTTGTTCTTCCTGCCCTTGTACGCGTGGTAGCAGGTGTCCATGGGCGTGGGTGCGAACTTCTCGGCGAACTCCCGATTGTAGTTGATGAGACGATAGTTGCGGTCTTGAACCGTGATGATGCAGGGCACCAGCTCAAACAGCCGCTGATACTCTTTTCGCTGCTTGTTCAGGGCCGCCTGCTTTCGCTCGATCTCACCGCCCATATAGGTGATGGCGTCAGCCAACTGCCCCATCTCATCCTCCTGCCTGACCCCCACCTCCACATCACCCTCTCCCTTCGCAATTCGGCGAGTCGCGGCAATCATTCGACTCATGGGACGGTTGACGAACCGCATGACGAACAAGAGCACCGCCAGGGCCGTAACGAGCAGGACGAGAACAGTGACCGCCGTGGTCCGCTGCTTGTAAACGCTGATTTTCCGATCAGCCGGGGCCAGCGTGAGGACCACATCCAGTGCACCCAAAACCTTTTTTCCCTCGGGATGAACGTGACAGGCGGCCGATGCGCACCCCGGTTCATTGTAGATGGCGCTCAGAATGCCGAGTCGTCTGGTCTCATCCTCCCCCTGAAAAAACCTTGTCCGCTCCGAGAGGTCCAGCTTAACCTGAGGCGGATCGGTGCGGTGGCACACATAGCAGGCTTCGTCTTTGATCTTTGTGGAACGGCCGATTTCCGCCGGATCGTCGGAGTACATGATCCGGCCCGATTTGTTGTAGATTCGTATAGCCCTGATCTCCGGCTGGCGGCTGATGTTCTTGATGGTCTCGGCGATGTCCTCCCTGGAGTTCAGCATCATGGCATAGTGGGTGCCCAGCTTGATGGTGGTGCTCAACCGGTCCGCCTCCAGGGACAGGTTGCGCATGGTCTCTTTCTCCTGGTACCGAACGTTGAAGTAAGACCACGCCGAAATGCTGACCAGGAGGGTCAACCCCACGGTCAGGATCAACTTGGACACAAGCCTGTGTCGGAGGCCTTGGATCCAGGTGAACATCAATCGTCCCATCCGGCCGGTCTAGGCGGCCATCTTCTTGAACGTTTCCGCCACGGCCATATTGAGGTCGAGGCGGACATCGCTTTTGGGAAGTCCCAGCGCAAGGCCGAGGAACTGCGGGAGGTAGAGAACGGTTATGCCAAGATCCCGGCCCTTTGCCCTGGATGCCTTGTTCTGATACGCCTCCAGGTTCATCTGGCACATGGGGCACACGGTCACGATGGCATCCGCGCCGCGCGCCGCCTCGAGCAATGCGGCCACGAGCTCGATCCCGATCTCCGGTTTGGTGGTCATGTGGGAAGCACCGCAGCAATGGGCCCCGACCGCCCAGGGGAACACCGTTGCACCCGTCGCACGAATAAGGGGTTCCATGGTCTTGGGGTCCTCCGGATCATCGAAGTCCGCGTACGGCCGAAGACACTGACACCCGTAATAGGGCGCGATGCGCAGGCCTTCAAAGGATCGCTTGACGCGGCCCGCCACAGGCGCTGTATCCAGGTCCTTGGAAAGGACGTCCAGAAGGTGGCGGACGCGGATCCGCCCCTTGCAGCTCAGACCGGTCTCGGACAGGGCCTCGTTGATCTCGCGCCTGGCCTCTCCGCCGGATTGAACCGCCTCTTCGGCCCGTCTCAGGTTCAGATAACACGCGCTGCAAGGGACCAGAATGTCCAGGTTCTCTTCGGCCGCCTCTGCCAGGGCCAGGTTGCGGGCGGGAAGGGCCAGAGCCAGCAAGCGGCTCATGCCCTGGGCTGCGGTGGCCCCGCAGCAAGTCCAGTCCGGGATGTCCACCAATTCCACGCCCAGGGCCCCAAGGAACGCCCGGGTGCTGAGGTCATACTCGCGGGCCGTTCCCTCCAGGGAGCACCCGGGATAGTAGAAGTATTTCATGATTCGTTCTCCAGGGCTTCCACCTTACGAAAAACGGGATCCAGGACCCCCTTTCCACCCAGGCCGGGAAGGGACATCTTGACCTTTCCCCGGCTCATCAGCCGCATGCCCATGGGGGCGAAACGGAAAGGAAGAAACGCGTTCCTTCGAGAAGCAACATAGAAAAACATGAATTCCATCTCGTTGACCCGTCCGTGGCGTCGCACGCTTTGCATGAAGGTGCGGCTGAAGGCCGCACTGGAACGATACCGATCTGGAAAATACCGTGACGCCAACTGCTTGAGCCCGGCCATGGCATCGGTCACCGGAAGCTGCCGCGGGCACCTAAGGGTGCAGGAGTAACAGGAGGAACAGAGGGCGAAGGTCCGGCTGTCAAAGATGTCCTCCACCTCCCCGCGCAGCGCCAAACGCCACAGCATCCTGGGAGTATAATCCATGGCGAACTCATTGGGGCAGGATCCCGTGCACGTGCCGCACTGGATGCAGGGCCGAATCAGAGCCTGCACTGAGCCGAGCATGTCTTCGGGCACCTCGCTCGGTACGGAAGGGTGCTTCCGTTCTTTGGACTTCATTACATCTCCCCCTATGCCGCCTCCTGCAGTGCATGTTTCAGGCGCCTTAAATCAACCCGAATTGAGCGATTCAAATTGCAACCCATCCTCCCTCCAGGGCGGCGTCGATGGACTCCAGCATTTGCCGGTCGTCCAGGCCCTCGAGCACAGTGGCACTGTTCGGACAGACGGTGGCGCAGCTTCCGCACCCCTGGCAGGCCGCAACATCCACCACCACAAGGTCCTTTTCCGAATCCACATATCTCGCCTCGTAGGGGCAGGCCTCCACACACTGCTCACAGCGAGAGCAAAGCGCATGACGGACCCTCGCCACCCTGAGGCCCGCGATAAGCTTTTCCCTCGACAGAATCCGAAGGGCACGTTCCGCGGCCGCTCCGGCCGACGCCAGGGATTCGTCCACGGTCCGGGGCGAAAGGGCCATGCCGCACGCAAACACCCCTTCACGCAGTCCATCCACCGGTCGCCATTTGCTCTCGGCCTCCTGAAAAAAGCCGTCCTCGTCCAGCCGGGCCCCAAAGGCCCGGGCCAGCTTCGCGGGCAGGCGGGGCTGCACACCGCCTGCCAGGACCACGAGATCGGCCCGTATGCGGATGTCCCGCTCGAGCACGGGTTCGCGGGCCGTGACCACCACCCCGTCCCCCTCTGTGTCCACGACCGGTTTCCGCTCGGGTGTGTACTGAATGAAGTGAATTCCAGCCTCCCGGGCCCTCGTGTACTCGGCCTCCAGGAATCCCGGCGTCATCATGTCCCTGTACAGAATCCATACGGACACGCTCGGGTTCTTCTCCTTGAAAAGCAACGCCTGGCGGATCGAGGTGGGGCAGCAGACACGGCTGCAGTAATTGCGGGATGCGATCCGGCTGCCTGCACATTGAATCATCACCACGGATTCCAGGCCGGCCGGATCCAAGTCGCCTGCAGACAAGGCCTGTTCCAGATCCTTCTGGGTCATGACCTGACCGCTCTCCCCCCAACCGAAGCCGTCGGGTTCCGCCTCTCCCCCTCCCGTGGCCAGGATCACCACACCGTGCTCCACGGTTCGACGGGTGCCTTCGGCGTTCTGAATTACTGTTTTGAAGCGCCCCACCCGGCCCTTGGACGCCACCACCTCGGATGATGTGTGAACCTGAATCTGCGGGTGCTTATTCACCTTGGCCAGGACGTCCTCCAGCAGCTCGGAGGGGGTTCTGCCCTCGAGGGTTCTGGGCAGCCATGTGAGGTTCCCTCCGGGGGCCTCTTCCCGCTCCACCACCTCTGCGGAATAACCATGATCAGCCAGGGCCAGGGCCGCATACAGCCCGGCGATGCCTCCTCCCACAATCAGGGCCCTCGGTTCCACAGCCACCGCCTCCTGGGCAATTGGACCGGGACGGCGAATCCGCGCCAGGGACATATGGATTTCCGAGCAGGCCGTGCGCCGCGCCTCCGCAGGGTCGCTCACCGCGAACAGGGGCGTCCGAAGGTCCACCACGTCCATGTGCCTCGGATCCAGACCGATCTGTTTCCCCAACGCGTCCAGCCTCCGGGCGTAGGCATAGGGAAGACAGGCACCCAGTAGAATCCGGTTGGGGCGATCCTTTTCCGCCGCCTTCACCAGGGCGTCCCAGCCCGTAGCCGTGCACAGGTTGTCTATGACCTCCACCCCCCGGACTCCGGGGTCGGCCTGCAGGTCTTCCATCAGCCCCTCTAGGTCCATTTGGGGAACCGGTTCCCGGGTGCAGCGGCAAACGGCTATAAGGGTTCGAGCCGGCTCGCGGGATACGTCCCGGTACCCGCCCTCCGGGGCTTCCTCCAGGGACAATCCCCCACCGGCCGCATGGATGATGCGGGAAGCCTCCAGAGACGCCCCGCCCGCTGACAGGACCGAATCGGAAATGTCCCGCGGCGCTGAAAACGCCCCGCTCAGGAGCACCCCTTCCCTGGTCGATACCGCCGGATGAAAACCCCGGGTGGAGGCAAAGCCCCAGGGATTGCGCTCCAATCCGAGAGCCTCGGCCAGCTCTTCAGACCCCGCCGGAGGGCGAACCCCCACGGCGAGCACCACCAGATCGAAGACCTCTTCCCTCAGCCGGCCGTCTTCTGATGCGTACTGAATGCTGGGCCGCCCTGTCTTGGGATCCGGCACCACCGAGTGGACCCGCACACGATGAAGCTGCACCCCCTCCGCCTCGGCTTCCTCTGCGTAACGCTGGAACCGCTTGCCGGGGGTGCGAAGATCCATGTAAAAGATGCCGGTCTCCACCTCGCCGCCGGTCGCCCTTCGAACCAGGCGCGCCTCCTTGAGAGAAATCATACAGCAGATGGAGGAGCAGAAATCGGCGTCCGACTGCCGGTCCCTCGACCCCACGCACTGAAGCCATGCGATGCGCTTGACGGGTTCACCGTCCGACGGCCGCTGCAGGCGCCCCTCGGTGGGCCCGGTCCCGCTCAAGAGCCTCTCCAGCTGGATCCCGGTGATCACGCCGGGAACAGACCCGTAACCGGTCCACGCGAACCCCTCGGACGGATCGACGGTGGACATGCCGCAGGCAAGCACCACGGCCCCCACCTCCAGGGTCTCCCGGCCCGGGGCATGGCGGTCCTGGTACAGGGTTTCCACCATGGGAACGAGCTTTTCCGGATCAAAGGGCTTGGTGAGGTAGTCCAGGGCGCCCATCTTCATGGCCTCCACAGCGGTGTCCACCGTGGCATAGGCCGTGATCATGATGACCATTAGATCAGCATGGGCCTCGCGCGCCCTGCGCAGCACCTCCACGCCGTCCATGCCCGGCATCTTTATGTCCACCAGGAGCAGATCAAAGGGATCCTGGTCCAGCCTTTCCAGGGCCTCCTCGCCGGATGCGGCCGACTCCACATCGAACCCTACGTCCTCCAGCCAGTCCTTGAGGGACTCCCGTACGATCTGCTCATCGTCCACCACCAGAACGCGGAACGCCTTTCGTTCCGGATCCTCCAGGGAAACGGCGCCTGTGGGACACACCCGTTCGCACTCCCCGCACAAGGTGCAGGTTTCGGTATCAATGCGATACGGGTTGGGCACGGCGTGGGGCACGGGCAGGTACACGGCCTTTCTCTTGGAAAGCCCCTCGTTGAAGGAATCAGGGACCTCCACCGGACAAACCTCTGCGCACGCCCCGCATCCCTGGCACCGGTCGGGATCGATGCACGCCCGCCGTGTGCTCAGGGTGACCTCGAACCGCCCCGGTTCCCCCTCCACGCTCTTCAGCTCGGTCCCCAGCCTGAGATCGATGTTCTCGTGAAATAAACCCTTGCGCAGGCAATACTGGCCGGAGGCGTCACGGTCCACCAGTGGAAGCATCTTGCACATGCCGCAGGCGTCAGTAGGGAACTGCCGATCGAGCTGGGACAGGATACCGCCGATATGCGATGACCGGTCGATCAGGGTCACACCGTATCCCGTCTCGGCCAGATCCAAAGCCGAGCGTATTCCTGCGATTCCAGCCCCCACCACGAGCGCCTTGCCGACTTTTCGTCTCATCGTCCCACCACCTCGGCGAATTCGTCCTCTCGAAAGACAGCCAGGGGCGGAGCCTCTTCCACATCCCGGCCCGGCTCGTACTCGAAGCCCTCCTGAACCCCATGCGCCACGGTGCGAAAGAGCTCCATAACCGGAATGTCGTTCGGGCAGGCATTGGAGCACTGCCCGCATCCCACGCAAGAGGCCGCCATGTGGGCCATGCGTGTGAGATGGTAGAAGACCGTGTCCGTAGGCATCTTTACGGCCCCCTTGCGGTCGGCCCAGTTCAGGTACTGGCGGGGTTCGTGCTCAAAGACGTCGGTCCCGAACACGCACTCCCTGCAATAGCAGACCGGGCAGGCCACGCGGCAGTTGTAGCAGTTCACGCAGGAGGCGAGGTACGACGTGAGCTTCTCCACCCCCTCCGTGGCCTGCCCGGTCTCATCAAACATTGCATCTCGACGCTTCGCTGCTTGCGCAGTCCGCTCCTTCACGGTCCTCGAACGGGCCTCCGGCTCCTCGGACTCCGGCAGGCCAAGGTCCGCCAGCAAGTCCTTCCCGGTATCGGTCCGGCCCTCCACCCAGAGCTCCCGTTCCACGTCTACACCGTGGAGCCCGATCGCCACGTCGGCCCCGTCCGGGGTAATATGCTCGCACACGCGGCATGCTCCGGCAAGCGCATACCCCGCCGGGGTTTCTTCTCCGGCATAGGCCGCACGCCGGAACCGACTGGTGAGGTCCTTTGCCTCATCCTCCGCCACGGCCTGCGCAAACACCTTATTGGAAAAGGCCCCGGCGCAATCCATACCGATGAGCACCAAGTCTTCCCTGGAGGCCTGCTTGAGCTTGACCAGCTCCACAAAGGCCCGAATCTCGCACGGTCGAAGCACGGCCGCCACCCGGCCGCCCGCATCCTGCCTGGTCAGCCGGCTCAGGAGCCTGGCCCCGCTCAAGGGGTAGGCCGGGGACAGGGGATCGGCCGCGTCCAGACGGTTCGGGTCGGACACCAGGGTGGGCATGACGGATTTGTGGAAAGGCAACCTCAAAGGCGTCAGAACAGCCCGAATCCCCTCCTGCTCCAATACCCGCGCAAGGAAATCCCGCAATCCGCTCTCGGTATCACCCTCCTTCACCTCGATCTTGAATCCCTGGGACATGGTGACCTCTCGCTTTACAGAACCATGGTTTGCCTGACCTCGGTGGGACCGAGCTCCTTGACGGCCTCGACCAGGCCGTCCACCGTGTGTGCGAACTCCAGCCCGTCGCTCGCTCCGATCCAGGTGAGCTTGAGCCGCTCCGGCTCGAACCCGAACCGTGGCAGGATCTCCTTGAGCAGCTTTACCCGCCGCCGCGCCTTGAAATTGCCGTTGATGTAGTGACAGTCACCCGGGTGACATCCGCTGATGAGCACGGCATCCGCTCCTTCCAGAAAGGCCTTGATCACATACTTGGGGTCCACCATCCCCGTACACATGACCCTGATCAGCCGCACGTTGATGGGATAGACCAGCCTGGAAGTGCCGGCCAGATCGGCGGCCGTGTACGTACACCAGTTGCAGACGAACGCAATGATGGTGGGCTCGAAATCCTCGTTGCTCATGATGCTCCCCGCTCCTCATGATTGCACTGCTTCGCTTTCCGCCTTCTTTTCCTCACCGACACCTCTCACCATTCCCCATCATTACCTCCCCACCTGATGAATGGCGTCGAAGATGCCGTCCATCTCCGCGAAGACCTGACGGCTCTTGAAGGATGCGCACCGGGCCGCACCGCTGGGGCAGAATCCCGCGCAGCTTCCGCATCCCTTGCACAGGGCGTCGTTGACCACGGAAACCAACCGTTGGGAGTCGAACTCTATGGCCCCGTAAGGGCACAAATCAATACACACCTGGCAGCCGGCACAGATGTCCGGATCGATCCAGCTCGTGGTGGGTTCTATCTCCACCTCTCCCAGAGAGGCCAGGGCCAGGGACTTGGCTGCGGCCCCCGAAGCCTGGGCCACTGTGTCCGGCACGTCCCGGGGGGCCTGGCAGGTCCCGGCCAGATAGATGCCGTCGGCGGCGGTGGAAAGCGGTCCCAGCTTGGGGTGCTCTTCCAGATAAAATCCGTCCCGGCCCTGGTTGATCCCAAAAAGCCGGCCCACCTCGCCTGCATCGGCCCGGGCCTCCATTGCCGCGCACAGCACCACCATGTCGGCGCTCACCCGGTAGCGGCGGCCGATCAAGGTGTCCTCCCCCACCAGAACCAGCTTCCCGTCCTCGTGCAGGATCTCGGAGGGCTTTCCGCGAATAAACTGGATTCCCTCTTCCTGGCAACGGCGGTAGAACTCCTCGTAGCCCTTTCCGAAGCAGCGCATGTCGATGTAGAAATCATAGATATCGGTTTCAGGACCGACCTTGTCATGGACCAGGTGACCGTACTTGAGGGCGTACATGCAGCAGACGCGCGAACAGTAGCTGTGGTAGCGGTCATCCCGGCTTCCCACGCAATGGACGATGGCCACGCTGCCGGGAGGATGCGTGAACGCGCCGTTCTCATCCCGCATGAGGATTTGCCCGCCCGTGGGTCCGGTGGCATTGTTCATGCGCTCAAACTCCAGGCTCGTGAAGACGTTGGGGTACTTGCCGTAGCCGAACGGTTTCATGGGGGTGGGGTCCAGGAGATCATAGCCAGTGGAAAGGATTATGCTTCCCACCTGCACCTCCACCTCCTCGGCCGCCATGTTGTGGTCGATGGCATGGGCCTCGCACACCTTCACACACTCCATACACTCCGAGCAGACCCCGCAGTTGAGGCATCGCTCCGCCTCCGAACGCGCGGCTTCCTGTTCCAGTGCCCCCTCCACTTCGGCAAAATTTTGAACGCGCGTCTCCGGCGCGAGAAGGGCAGGCTCGGCACGGGGCACTTCGGGCAGGTCCCCGGGGACCGGGTTCCAATCCTTGCCCTGTTCCGGTTCCTGCTCCTCGACAGGCTCCCGGGTCAAATCCTCCCCGTTGAGAAAACGCAGGATTCCCCGGGCCGCCCTGCGGCCTGCGCCCACTGCCTCGACCACGCTGGCCGGACCACTCACCAGGTCCCCGGCTGCAAACACATGCGGTAGAGAGCTCTGCAGGGTACGCGGGTGCGCCCGGAGGGTCCCCGCCCGCGTCCATGTCAGGTCTTGCTTCTCTTCGGCCCAGCGGTTGTCCACCCGCTGGCCGATGGCCGTGATCACCGTGTCCAGCGCGATCACATACTCGGAACCTTCCACCGGCTCGGGTCGCCTCCGTCCTCCGGCATCCGGCGGGCCGAGCCGGGTGTCTATGCACTCCAGACCGATGGTCTTTCCGTTGTCACTGTGAACCCGCACCGGCGCCTTCAGAAAGGCGATGCGTATTCCCTCCTCCTTGGCGCCCTGGATCTCCTCGCCATAAGCGGGCATCTCGGCCTCGGAGCGGCGGTAGACGATGGAGACCTCCTCGGCCCCCAGGCGTCCGGCCACGCGGGCTGCGTCCACGGCCACATTGCCCCCGCCCACCACAGCCACCCGCCGGCCTATCTCCACGGTCTCGCCAAGGTTGACACGCCGAAGGAAATCCACGGCCTGAAGGACGCCCCCGGCGTCCTCTCCAGGCACGCCCAGGGTCAGATCCCGATGGGCGCCGGTGCCCACGAAGACCGCCCCGAACCCCTCTTCCTGCAAGGAATCCAGAGTGAGATCCCGGCCCAGGACTTGACCGGTACGGACCTCCACTCCCAGGCCCAAAATCCATTCGATCTCCCGATCCAGCACCTCGGGAGGAAGTCTAAAATCCGGAATGCCTACCCGAAGCATGCCCCCCAGCTTGTCCAGGGCCTCGAACAGGGTCACTTGAAACCCGTCCAGACGAAGGTAGTAGGCCGCGCTCAACCCGGCCGGTCCGGATCCGATCACCGCCACGCGCTCCTCCCGCTCCTCAATGGAGGGTTTCTTCCATCGGGAGGGGTCAGCCCGGTCCGCAGCCACCCGCTTGAGCTCCCGTATGGCTACAGCCGAGTCCACCTCGGCCCGCCGGCATTGTCGCTCGCAAAAATGGGGGCATACCCTTCCCAGAACTCCGGGCAGGGGAAGCCGCTCCATGATCAGCTGCACGGCCTCATCGTACTTTCCCTGCTTGACCAACTGTACGTAGCCCTGCACGTTGATGCCGGCCGGGCAGGCCGTGGTGCAGGGCGCGCGATCCCGCTTGTCGATCACAAAGGTGATGGGAACCGCTTGAGGGAAGGACCGGTAAACAGCGGCACGGTCGCTGAGTCCCTCATCCCACTCGCTCGGCATGGACACGGGACAAACCTTGGCACATTCGCCGCAGCCCGTGCACACCCCTTCCGCCACATAGCGGGGCTTCTTTCGCACGGTAACCGTGAAATTGCCGATAAAACCGTTCACCTCCTTGACCTCGGCATAGGATAGAAGCTCCACATTCGGGTTCTGGGCGATCTCCACCATCTTGGGGGTCCCGATGCAGGCGGCGCAGTCGAGGGTGGGAAAGGTCTTGTCGAACTGGAGCATGTGCCCGCCGATGGTGGGCTGGCGCTCCACCAGGTAAACCTTCCTGCCCGCGGACCCTATATCCAGGGCGGCCTGGATCCCTGCGATGCCCCCGCCCACGACCATGACGTCGGGATGCACCTCGGCATGACGTGCAAAGAGGCTCTCATGGAGGCGCACCCGATTCACGGCCGCACGGGCCAGACTCTTGGCCTTGTCCGTGGCCCGCTCGGGGTCCTCGGGGACCAGATCGGAGCCGGCGGTGGCGTCGAGGTACTCGCCGAGGAACAGGACGCTCGCCCAGCGGTACCAGTAGTCGAGCCAGTGGTCGAGCACCTCGGCTCCCGCCGTGTCGGCGGTCACGACGCCGCGGGCCTCGAGCTCGCGCAGTGCCTGGTGGGTGGCGTAGTGAAAGGAGCGGATCATCCCGGCGACGTCGCGCAACGGGGACCGGCGCAGCGTGCGCTCACCCAGCGGCCTGGCGGGCTCGCCCTCGAAGTCGATGATGACGAAGTCGCGCCCGGTGAACAGCACCTGCCCGAGGTGGTAGTCGCCGTGGACCCGGATCCTCGTCGACTGGATGCGAGGGCTCGACAGCGAGCGGACCTTCTCCAGGATCTCCGGCTCCCGGTCGATGATGGCCCGGATCCGCTCCGCCTGCTGCTCGGGGAGCTTGGCGGCATTGCGCCGGGCCGACTCGAGCCCCCGGCGCACGGTGTTGCGCAGTGCCTGGTAGAGCGAGCGCTGGTA
>CAZQCK010000038.1:0-25960 GCA_964591925.1 uncultured Desulfobacterales bacterium | reverse complement strand
CAGTGCTCTTTTCCGACATACGCAATTTCTCCACCACCTGTGAAAACCTTGCCCCGGAGCAAGTGGTCGGGTACCTGAATGCGTACTTCACCGCCATGGTAGAAGAGGTTTTTCAAAACCAGGGGACGGTGAACAAGTTCGTGGGGGATATGATAGTGGCGCTCTTCGGAGCGCCCGTGAAATTGGAGGAACCGGAGCGGGCCGCTGTTCGTGCGGCCGTGTGCATGCAGGAGCGCCTTCGACGCTTGGAGGATCCGTGGGTTCGGGACCATTTTCACACCGGTGTCGGTCTCAGCTCGGGACGGGTGGTGGTGGGAAACATCGGGTCCCCGCAGCACATGGATTACACCGCCATCGGTGATGAGGTGAATGTGGCGGCCAGGCTTCAGTCCGCAGCTCGAGGAGGCCAAGTGCTCGTGAGCCGGGGGATACGCGAGCGGGCCGGGGACGTGTGCAGCTTCCGCGCCATGGGCTCGATTCAGGTCAAGGGAAGGCACCGGCCTGTGGAGGCCTTTGAAGTGATCTATTAACATTCGAGCCCCGGCACCTGAATGCCATGCTGCGCCTTTTTTCCTGCATTGCAGAGCGGACGTCTTACTGTTTCGCCTTTGTTCCCTTTGTGGCGGCGAGTGGATACTTCGCTGCTTCCTACGCTTTTTTCATTGTATATCTATCGGTGGAACGATTCGACCCGGATGCCCTCTACGCCTTTATTCTGACTCTGGGTCTTACCCTGGTTCTGTCCACAATCGTGCACGCGTGGGGCTTCGGCGCTCTGGGGCAAGCGGGAATCAGGGCCGGCTTCGAGCTTCCTCGGCGCATCAACAGCGCTTTCCGGCGGTTTCATAGGGACGACTCCCGGGCGGTCTCGAACCTGGAGCCCCTTCTGGAGAGGCTGGCCAGGCTTCCCGGCTACCACATGAGGGTGGCTGCAGCCCTGGCGGCCGGGGTCACAATCCCTTCTGTGACCGTGGAATTCATGATGAGCCGGTCCATACGGCATCTGGCGAGCGGTCTTGTCGGTGGGGTCATCGCCGGGCTTTTGTACTGCTATTTTTGCTATGTGATCACTGAGACCCTGAGCTCGGGGTTGCGGGATGCGTGTCGAAGAAGACTGCTCCGGAAGGGGGCCATGGTGCCGCGGGTCTACGGAATCAGCCTTCGTGGAAAAATCGGTTTCGCCATAGGCAACGTCTTTTTCAGCATGGGAATGCTGGTCTACTTTCTCTGGTTCTGCCGCGCGTCCCTGCCTCTCACGGTAGGATTTCTGGTAATCACCTTTTCCACCGTGGTGGTTCTGGTTTCTCTGCATTTCCGGTCGGTCAAGGCGGCGTTCGATGAAATCCTGCAGACCATGCGAAGCGTGAGCCGTGGGGGTGCGGACCTGCTTCATTTGGGGAACAACGAGAAAGAGCTCTTGGAGTTTGCCGAGCACTTCAATGATTCCGTGCGTGAGACCATTGCGTTGCGTGACGACCTGGAGGCTCAGGTGTCGGCCAGGACTCTCGATCTCGTTGCCAAGGCCCGGGAGCTGGAGCAGGCGAACGAGAGGCTTCAGGAACTGGATCGCCTGAAATCCAGGTTTCTTTCATCGGTGAGCCATGAGCTGAGAACGCCCTTGACTGCGATGTTGGGGTTCACGAGGATCGTAAGGCGGGATTTCGTCCAGTGGTTATCGCCTAAGCTTTTGGAGGAGGACAAGGCCCACGCCAAAGTAATGCGGATCGAGTCCAACCTGAATATCATTCAACAGGAGGGGGATCGTCTTACACGCTTGATCAATGACGTGCTCGATTTGGCCCGTATCGAGTCGGGGCGCATGGAATGGCACGATGAGGACCTTCAAGTGGGTTGGTGCGTGCGGCAGGCGGTAGGGGTGATGAAGGGGGCGGTTGAGCATCAGTCTGGTGTTTCCCTCTCCGTTGATGTGGAAGATCCGCTGCCCCCGGTCCGCGCGGACCCGGATCGAATCCTCCAGGTGCTGGTGAACCTTCTCGGCAATGCGCTCAAGTTTACCGAGTCAGGTGAGGTGTGTGTGCGTGCCGGTGCTGACGGTCACGGAAACGTCCGGGTCGCGGTGGAGGACACGGGCAAGGGGATCGCCGCTGATGATCTGGAGCGTGTTTTCGAGCGTTTTCACCAGGGAAGCCCGGCGCAGGAGCGGCCGCCCGGGACCGGCCTCGGACTGGCCATCTGCCGCGAGATAGTCGAACACTACGGGGGGCGCATTCGAGCCGAGCCTCGCCGGCGAGCGGGAAGCCGTTTCGAGTTCACCGTGCCGGCAACTCCCCTATCGAGTGGATGAGAAGGAAGGTGGGCATGAAGATTTTGATCGTGGATGACGAGATCCACATCCGCTCCCTGTTGGAGCAGACCCTGGAGGAGCTCGAGGAGTCCCATGGCGTGTCGATTTTTTCCGCTTCCAACGGCGAGGAAGGGTTGGCCGTAATTGAAAAAGAAAGGCCGGCGCTCGTGTTTCTCGATGTCATGATGCCCGGGCTGAACGGATACGAGGTGTGCCGGGCGGTCAAGGAACGAAAAGAACTGGCCGGGATCCATCTGATCCTTCTCACTGCAAAAGGACAGGTTATGGATCGCGAGGAGGGCCTCGCCAGCGGGGCTTTGGACTACATGACCAAGCCCTTTGATCCGGATCAAGTGGTGGGGCGTGCCAGGGAGATTCTGGGGCTGTAGAGAAGCTTGCAGGGAGCTGCTTCTCTGGAAGGGAAAGACCTCGCGCACCGGTCCTCTCTTCAGTCTGCATCTTCAAATGGGGGGGCGTCCGTCAAAAGGATCACGTGAACCTCCCCCGGTCCGTGAACGCCTCTCACCAGGGTGAGCTCGATGTCGGCCGTCTTGCTGGTGCCCGTGATGAGGGAGACGGCGCTTCCACTCTCCGCGGCGTCCGCGTCCTGAGGAAGGCGTGGGATGAGAGAAGACAGCTCAGGCAGAATGCGCGAGGCCGGAACAAGGGCAACATGGACCGGAGGGAGAAGGGAAGCGGAGCGGTTTTTTCCGGGGGCGGAGAACAGGACCAGGGTGCCGGTGTCCGCCAGGGCGAAGTCCGCCACGGTGAGGCCCGCATCGGCTCCGGCGGCGGCCGCTTTGAAGGCCTCACGGTCGAAAACGTGCTCCGGGTCTGCAGGGGGAGGCGTCACATCTCGAACGCCTTGTTCGGCGAGCACCGCCTGGACGGCCGGGTGCTCGAGGAAGGGATCACGATCGGTGAAGACGGCCCGGGCACCCAGCCTCTGGAGGATCGAACCCAGAAGCTGTGCGGCCTCGTTGGGGTCTTTGGCTTCACAAACGCTTACGTCCTGGGCCTCGGCTTCTTTTCTAAAGACCTGCACGAGGGACTCAGGCTCCGGAGCCGGGGGGGGAGAAAGCGCATGGTGACCGGAGGGGGTGGATTGCAGGGGCGCTTTTGCAACGGCCTGGCGTATGTTCGAAAGGATGCGGTCACGCGCATTCATAATCGTCCCCCTCGCTTTTTCATCCTGGCCCGGGCTGTTTTTCGAAAGGGCGTGCGTGCAGGCGGGGGAAAGGGAGAGGCCTTGTGAAGTGAATCCAGCAGTGGAAGAAGGCGACGCACCATTCGACCGCCTTCTTCAAAGAGGCGAGGGCGGGACAGGATGGTTCCTGCGGCTCGAAACAGGCTTCGTTCGGGCCAAGGGGCCGGTCCCCAGGAAGGGTCCTCGGCATACCGTCTCCTGAGATCGGTCAAGATGCGGGGAATGTCGATTTTGACCGGGCAGACCTCGGCGCACGCGCCGCACAGGGTGGTGGCGTAGGGGAGGGCGGAGGCGGATTTCCGGTCCTCGATGAGCTGGGGCGTAAGCACGGACCCGATGGGGCCTGAGTAGACCCACCCATAAGCGTGCCCTCCCACCTTGAGGTATACCGGGCAGGTGTTCAGGCAGGCCCCGCAACGAATGCACCGCAGGCTTTCCCGGAATTCCCCGTCCGCCAGAATCCGGGTGCGGCCGTTGTCCACCAGGACCAGGTGGAACTCTTCCGCACCGTCCTCTTCACGGGAGCGGCGGGGGCCGAGCAGCAGGGAAACATAGGTGGAAAGCTTTTGCCCTGTGGCACTTCGAGGCAAGAGTTGCATGAGGACGGACAGGTCTTCCCATGTGGGCACCACCTTCTCGATGCCGGTCAGTGCCACGTGGAGGCGGGGGAGCGTAGTGCTCATGCGTATGTTACCCTCGTTTTCAAAGAGGACCACCGCGCCGCTGGAGGCCACCACGAAGTTGGCCCCGGTAATGCCCATGTCAGCGGACAGGAACTGTTGGCGGAGTGTCTGCCGTGCAAACCGGGTTATCTCCTCGGGCTCGTTCATCAGGGGCGCGCCCAGAACGTCCCGGAACAGCTCCGCGATCTGGGTCTTGGTCTTGTGGATGGCCGGGCCCACGATATGGGAAGGCGTTTCGTGCGCCAGTTGAATGATGTACTCGCCCAAATCGGACTCCACCACGCGAAGCCCGCGGGCTTCCAGTCCCGCATTGAGCCCGATCTCCTCACCCACCATGGATTTTCCCTTGACCACGGTCCGCACGCCTCTGGAGACGGCCAGGTCCTCCACCACCTTTCTGGCGGATGCGGCGTCCTCAGCCCAGTGGACAGTGCCGCCGAGTCGGGTCACGCTTTTCTCGAGCTGCTCCAGGAAGGAGTCCAGATGATCGAAGGTGTGGTCCCGTATGCGGCGGGCTTGCTCACGAAGATCCTCCCCGCCGGCGGGAAGCGCTCGAAAGGCCGCGTCCCGCATGCCTCGAAGCCGGGCGTCTATGCTGCGAAGGGCTTCCTGTAGATGGGGGTCGTCCAGGGCCTTTCGGCTTACGCTTTCGAATTGTTCACAGCGGGGTTTCATGGGGCATCATTCCTTGCCAGGATCTCCGCCAGGTGCAGCGTTCTAAGGGGCGCCCGCAAGGCGCGGGCTTGCCGCTCGAGGTGGAGCAGGCAGCTGATTTCGCACCCCGTAAGCACGGATGCACCGGTGGACAGGGCGTCTTCGATCTTGTCGCGGGCAATGGCCGCCGCGACCTCGGGGTGCTTGGTGCTGAATATGCCTCCAAACCCGCAGCACTGGTCGGAGCGGGCCATTTCCCGGAGCTCCAGTCCTGCAACACGACCCAGCAGGGTGCGTGGCTCCTTCCGGATTCCCAGGCCCCGGCGGACCTGGCAGGAGTCGTGGAAGGTGACTTTTTCCGGAAACCACGCCCCCAGATCGGTTGCACCGGCGACGTGGACCAGAAACTCGGAAAGCTCGTAGGTGCGGGAGGCCAGGTCTTGGGATCGCTCCAAGAGGCGTGGTTCGTCTGAGAAAAGCGCTTCGTAGTGGTGGCGGATCATGCGCACGCAGGACCCTGAGGGGGAGACCACAGGGTTGCCGTTGCTATAGTTGAGCAAAGTCTTGCGGGCGAGCCTTTTTGCCTCCTTTGTGCGACCGGACTTGTAAAAGGGCTGCCCGCAACAGGTTTGCTGTGGGGTGTAGTCCACCTCGATTCCGAGGGACTGGAGGATTTTCAGGGAGCCTGAGGCGGCCTCCGGCCGAAACTGATCCACCAGGCAGGGTATGAACAGATGCACGCGCATGGCTCAGGATATCTGGTTTGGTGTTTCTGTTCAACCGGGAATCAAATAGAAGATTGGATAATTGACATCCGGCATTGATTGCCCTACATTCAAAGGAAAAGTTCAGCGGTCAACTTCGATTCTTCACCTTCCTTGCAGGGCCATGCATTCCAACTCGCAGTCTCGACAAGCCGGGGCTGTGAGGCGACCCGATCGGAAAACCTTTATTTCAGGGAGGGGCATCATGGACACACGACGGATCAGGGGAACAAGGCGCCATCATGTTTTCGGGATGTTCACGCTTGCAACGGGGCTTCTGGCTCTTTCTCTTCTGTTGATCCCTCTTCAGAAGGCAGAGGCCCGGGACATAAAGGTCGGCATCATCGATTGCTACAGCGGGCCTCCATCGGTGTATGCCAATGACGCCCTTAACGGTTTCAAACTGGCCCTGGAGGAGATAAACAAGGAAGGCGTGCTGGGGGGCAAGATCACGTGGACCAACCGCGACACCAAGTTCAAGGTGGATATCGCCTTGAACATGGCCAAGGAACTGGTCATGCGGGAAGGGGTGGACCTGCTGGTGGGGACCATCAATTCGGGAGCGGCCATGGCGGTGTCCACGGCCGTGGCCCGGAAGAACAAGATCCCGTTCTTCGTGTGGATCGCCAAGAGCGAGCGGATCACCGGAGAGAAGGGGCACCGGTATGTGTTCCAGACCGGGGAAAACTCGGCCATGGCAGGCAAGGCTGGAGGGGTGGCCCTGTCAGAGAAACCCTATGTGAAGTACTGGATCGCAGGGGATGATTATGAGTACGGCCACTCCATCGCGGAGGCGGCTTGGAGAAACCTCAAGGCCAGAAAGCCCGAGGTGGAGATGATCGGCAAGTCCTGGTGGAAACCGGGCGAGCCGGATCTTTCCCCGTACATCACCTCGATCATGTCCGCCGAGCCGGATGCAGTGATCTTCTGTACGGGCGGGCGCAGCATGACGAACGTCCTGAAGGCCATCCAGGCCACGGGCATGGCGGAGAAATTTCCCATCTGGGTCCACACCGGAACGGACCACGCAGTCCTGAAACCCTTGGGAGACAAGGCGCCCGAAGGGGTAATGGGCACCATGGACTATCACTTCTATTATCCTGAGACACCCGAGCACAAGGCGTTCGTGGAGAAATTTCAGGAGACCTACGGCGAGCCTCCGGGTTTTCCGGCCTTCCACGGCTACATCACCGCCCACTTCATTGCCAAGGCCTATCGCAAGGCCGGGGATGTGGACACGGAGAAGTTCATCGACGCCATAGAGGGGATGACCATTGACAGCCCTGTGGGCCGTCTGGAGATGCGGGCGTGTGATCATCAAGTCAAGCTTCCCATGTACCTGGGTGTGACCAAGATCTCTCCGGAGTACGGTGTGGCCGTCAGTACGGACATTCAAACACTTACCGGAGATGATGTCCTGCCTACCTGTGAAGAGATTCAGGCGGCCCGCGAGAAGTAACCGCCTCAAATCCGTCAACCGTTCGGAAGCGGCCGGGAGCCATGGCCGCTTTCGAAGTGTATTAAAGGCGGCGAGCGCATGGACTTCGGACAGAGCATCACGCTGTCGGCCCTGGGGGTCCACTTTCTGGTGGGCCTCAGCCGGGCCATGATCCTGTTCATCGTGAGCTCGGGACTCAGCTTTGTTCTGGGGGTGCTTCGGGTGCCGAACGTGGCGCACGGGTCCCTGTACATGATCGGGGCGTTTTCCGCCTTTACCCTGAACCAGGTCTTCGGGGGCGGCCCTGCGGGCTTTTGGCTGGCCCTGGCCCTGAGCCCGTTCGTGGTGGCCGGGGTCGCCCTGGTGGCAGAGCGGTCCCTGTTCTGCCACTTGTACCAGCGGGAGCACCTGATGCTCCTGCTGTTCACCTTCGCCCTCATGCTCATTCTGGGTGACCTGGTCAAGATGGTGTGGGGTTCGGATTATCGTTCCATAACCTCTCCGGAGGTTTTGGAAGGATCCCTGCCGATCCTGGGTTCCTCTTTCCCCAAGTACAATCTCTTTCTTCTGATCGTGGGACCGCTCGTTGCGGTGGGGTTGTACCTGTTCACCAACAAGACCAGGGTAGGCAAGATCGCTAGGGCCGCAGCCGTGGACCGGGACATGGTGGACGCCATGGGGATCAACGTGAGCTGGGTGTTCGCCTTCGCTTTCGTCCTGGGATGCTTTCTCGCCGGACTCGGAGGCGCCCTGGTGGCGCCGACCATCAGCGTCACCCTGGGAATGGACCATGACATCATCATTGAAGCGTTTCTGATTGTGACCATAGGCGGGCTGGGCAACATGTGGGGCGCTTTGCTCGGTTCCCTGATTTTCGGCGTGTCCCAGTCCCTGGGGGTGCTGTTCTGGCCCCAGTTCGCCATTGTGTTTCCTTACTTGGCGGTGGTGATCGTGCTTATCTGGCGTCCCACGGGCATGCTGAAGTCCGTCTGGTAGGCGCTCCGGCCCTCGGGCCGACCGGAAGAGAGTCCGCATTGCAACGAGGCGCACTCAACTGGAAGTCCCTTTGGCCCTATGCAGCCGTCTTTGCAGCGCTGCTGCTACTGCCCGTGGTTCTCTCCCGATTCTATGTCTACATCACCGCGGTGATATTCGTCACCGCACTGCTGGCCATGAGCCTGAACATGGTCGTGGGCCATGGGGGGATGTACCAGTTTCATCATGCTGCGTTCTATGGGGTGGGCGCCTACACATACGCCCTCATTCTGACCCGGACCGATCTCCCCGCCTGGGTCGGGTTTGCCGCGGCTCCCTTTGCCGCGGCCGTTGCCGGACTCGTCATCGGCTGGTTCTGCGTGCGCCTCAACAAGCTCTACTTCGGCATGCTCCAGATCTCCCTGGGCTCCCTCCTGTGGGCCATTGTGTTTCGCTGGTACGATTTGACAGGGGGGGACGACGGCATTCACGGGGTTCCGATTCCGGACGCCATCGGCACCATTACCAGCAGCTATTACTTCCTGTTGTTGGTTCTGGCCGCCTGTGTCGCGGTCATGTATATCATCTACCGCTCGCCCTTTGGAAAGACGCTTCAGGCCATTCGGGACAACCCTGAACGGTGCGAGGCCGTGGGTATTCACGTCCGCCGCCACCAGCTCATGGGAATCGTCATCGCCACGTTCTTTGCCGGAATCGCCGGCGTGCTCTTTGTGGTGGTGGAAGGTTCGGTGTTTCCGGATCTTCTTTTCTGGGTCCTTTCCCTGGAGGTCTTTATAATGTGCCTGCTGGGAGGCTGGTTCACCTTTGCCGGCCCCATGCTTGGGGCGGCCATCACAGTGGCTCTTCGGACTTTCGTGGGAGCGTATACCGAGTACTGGACGCTGATTCTGGGCGTGATGTTGATTCTGCTGATCTTTTTCCTGCCCGAGGGGGTCATGGGGTTCATCATCGACAAGATGCGTTCCGGCGAGGCGGAGGAGTAGGGGAATGCTCCAGGTCGAATCAGCGAGAAAATCATTCGACGGCTTCCTCGCGGTGGACGACGCTGATCTGTCTGTGGAGCGGGGAGAGATCGTGGCGGTAATCGGCCCGAACGGCGCCGGAAAGACCACACTCTTCAAGCTCATCACGGGGCATCTGCAGCCCGACGGCGGTCGGATTTTATTCGAGGGGCAAGACATCTTCGGATTGCCTCCCTACGAGGTGTGCCGCAAGGGCATCAGCCTCTCTTTTCAGGTGGTGAATGTGTTCAGCCGCATGACGGTTTTCGAGAACGTGCAGGTGGCTGTGCTCAGCCACCAGAAAAAGACGGGCAAGCTGTTTTCACCGGCTGGAAAACACGGGACCCTGGAGACCGGGGAAATCCTTCGAAACGTGGGGCTGGAGGACAAGGCCCGCAGGTTGAGCGGATCCTTGTCTCATGGGGATCAGAAGGTGCTCGAGATGGCCATCGCCCTGGGGAACCGCCCGGATCTGCTCATTCTGGACGAGCCCACAGCCGGCATGTCGCCCGAGGAGACGTCGGAGACCATCAGCCTCATCCATCGGCTCATGAAGGACCTGGACCTCACCATTTTGTTCTGCGAGCATGACATGGAGCTCGTGTTCTCCATTGCCCATCGAATCATGGTCATGCAGCACGGCCGATCCATCATCGAGGCGTCGCCCGATGAGGTCCGAAACAACGAAGAGGTGCAGACGGCCTACCTGGGAGGGACCTAGGCATGCTCGAGGTGGAGTCCATCCACACCTATTACGGACTCAGTCACATTCTGTTCGGGGTCTCCCTGGAGGCGCGGACCGGCGAGATCGTCTGCCTGCTGGGAAGAAACGGCGCAGGCAAGAGCACCTCCATGAAGAGCATCATGGGCCTCGTGCCTCCCAGGCAGGGGGTCGTCCGCTTCAAAGGGGAAGAGATCACCGGCAGAAAACCCTATCAGATCGCAAGGCTCGGGATCGGCTATGTCCCTGACGACCGCAGGGTCTTTGCGGACCTCACCGTGGACGAGAACCTGGAGATCTCCGAGCGGTCGCGGGGGCGGGGGAAGGCCTGGAACCGGGATCGGGTCTATGAGTTCTTTCCGGCCCTGGGGCACATCCACGATCGCAAGGCAGGGTTCCTGAGCGGTGGGGAGCAGCAGATGCTCACCATCGGACGGGCCCTTATGACCAACCCCCGGTTTCTCCTGCTCGATGAGCCCACCGAGGGGCTTGCGCCCATGGTGGTGCGCCTGCTGGAGGAACAGATAGCGGCCCTTCGCAATCAGGGTTTAACGGTCCTGCTTGCGGAGCAGAACCAGAGGGTGGCCCTCAGTCTGGGCGACCGGGGGTATGTGATCGACAACGGCTTGATTCGCTACCAGGGAACCATTCAGGAGCTCAAGGAGAACGAAGACATTCGAAAGAAGTATCTTCTCCTGTAACCCGTCTTACCTGACTCCAGGGAGGGGTGTCAGTCCTGGAGCCGGCAGCCGGCGGGGCCTTCAGCCTTTGAGAAAGGTGTCCTGCAGCTGGGTGACGCTGTCTTTTTCCGGAATACGCTTCAACCTGGCCTTGTCTCGAGTAATGGTGTCGTTCAGGTCCGGAAAATAGAGCTTCTTCTCCGAGACCGCGCAGAGCTTGTCTTGCCATTTCATGAAGGCCCCTACGTTGGTCAACGTGTGGTCCGCGTATTTTGCCCCGCCTTTTTCCACGATTTCCCTGATCCCCTTGACCACGTGTTTGTCTTCGGGCAGGTACAGAGGAAGGAGGAAATCGTGCTTGGTCTGTAGCCAAATCCTTCGTGCGGCCCGTTCCCGTTTGCAGTCTTCGATGAATTTTTCGAGGCTGAAATAGTTCAGGCTCCCCAAGGCGCCCATGGCGTGGCGAAGGATGTGCACACCGTATTCCCGCAGGGTGTTCCTGGATAGCTCGGATTCTTCCACCGCCGCAGAAATGTCATTGACAATGCTGGTGCTTCCGCCGGACTGGGCCGAAGGAAAGCCCGTGACCCAGAGGTTCAGCCGGGCCATGGCGGAGTTGATGATGGGTTGGGAGGGATCGCTGTAGCAAAGGTCCCCGCCCACGCCCAGGACATCCGGGATCCCGCCGTGCACGCACACAATACCGGGGTTGACGGTTTGCGCCAGGACCATCATGAACAGGACCTGGGCGTGGATCTGTGTGAGCAGGGCCTCCGGGCTGGTGGGGCCGGTGGACCCGGCAATCGTTAGATCCAGGAGGAGGAGGTTGTTTCCCGCTCTGGCGCTTCTAAGGAAAGGCTCGACCATGGTGGGCATGAAGGTCATGGAGGTGATCAGACTGGTCCCGTCCAGCCAGTCGTCCCTGTAACTGAAATAGGCTGCTTCCTCGTCGGACATGTTTCGAGTGTGGGTCATCTTGAGGTCAGGGAATTGGGCTTCCATGAGCCGGGCGCATTCGAAATCCGACATGGACTTGTCCGTGGCCACGGGAACGCTGAAGATCCCCAGGCTGTCGGAGAAATCAGACGCCGCCTGAACAATGGCTTCGAACTCCTCACGGCCGGCCGGCCTGAGGTCTTCTCTTCCGGGACGAAGCAGAAAGGGGGGGGTTGCACCGGTGCCGAAGGCGTTCTCTCCGGGATCCTCGGTCATGTCCGTGGGGACGTTGTCCAGGCAGGACTCGAGGTAGTCTTCTCGAAGAGGAATGAACAGGGATGTCTCGTTGTCCAGGTCTATGGCATCGGCGTCCATGAGAACCTTCATGAGGCTCGGGCTGGCGGAGATGTCGATGCCGATTTCCGTCAGAACCCGTTTCGCATTCCGGTCGATGCGCCTGTAGATCCGCTTTTCATTGGACAGGGCATCCATGTCCTCGATTCTCTCCCGGGCGATATCCGCTTCAGGACTTTTTGGATGCAGTATAGTGACCTTTCGGTAGTACTGCTTTGCATTCTGGAAATCGTAACGCTTCTCCGCTTCCACTGCATCATCAAACAACCGGAGAATTTTTTTTGCGCGTTTCCTCATCGTATGGATCTCCGAGACGTGGAATGTTCATGCGGGGTTGCAGAGTGAGTGCCTTCTACGTCCAACGCAGAATCTCAGATCGGCCGCCATGCATGATCGCAACGCAAAAAACGTACCACAAATGAAAGGCCCGAACAAGAACATCCGCCGGCCCAACCACAGCCGGCAAGGCAGTAACGGTTTGAAAGCACAAGGGTGAATGGCGTCTTTGCGAGAAAATACAGCCTTTACGAATTCGTCAGGGTGGCGTTGTCAAAAAAACAGCCGATTCATTTCTTCAAATGCGTAAAAAGGATTTTACATTTCTTCGGATCGTCGATTCAGGTGTCTCGATTTTTTTCCATGCGGGCCCAGGCTAAAGCCGACCCAGCCCTCGATCGTCCAATAGCAGGGTGTCTTGCAGGCTCAACACAAGGCCGGTCGATGCCTGCAGACGCGTCTCGAGAACGACACATGTGCCCTCATCGTGTGAGCGCTCACAACAAGCCGTGCTCTCTATAGGTTCCCTGAGCTCCAGACCGATGCCATACAGGCTCCAGTGCCATTGTTGCCGGGTCGAATGCCGGTGCTTTTGGATCGCAGTGACGGAAGAGGCATTTTCCTGAATGTCTTTGAGCCCGGTACAGCCGGCGGTCCGTGAAAGGATCTGTTCATGGAAGGCTTCCAGAGCGTCCGCGGCTCGGTTGTGGGCCGGGGTTCCTCTTTCCCGCCCGTGGATGCGCGCGATTGCGGCATGGTAACCGTTTATGACCGCTCGAAATCCAACTCCCACCGGGGAGTTTTCCGCAACGGTTTCCTGCCTGTTCGAGAGCCATGCCGAGCGATCATCCTCCGCAGGGCGGCGCACGCGGATGCCGCCTCCATGGCCGTGACACCTGGCGTATGCCTCGAACCGGCCCGCAAGATAGGTCTCGCTCATGCCGGGGTCGATGCTGTCTGCCAGCTCCTCCTGGGCCGTGGCGCAGAGCCTGAACGATGCTGCGATTCTGTCGATCTCCCACCAGGATTTGACCGAACGGAGAGAATGGATGGGGCCTGAAATATCCACGAGCACACGAGGGGAAAACAGCCGGTGAAAGAAGCGGAACTCCCTCACCGGAAGGGCATCCCAGGCCATGCCCAGAACCGCGGGAAGAGGAAGGCCGTTCTCCACTATGGCCTCGGGAATGTCTCGGATCGATTCGATCCCAACCTGGACCGGAAGGGGGGAATCCAGTCTGGCGCGGGGTGCGTGTTTTCTAACAAGGAGAATCGGGTCGTGTTTTTGAGGGATATAGAGATACGCGTTTTGGGCGCATCCGGAAAAGTAGAGGAGATCGATTCGCCGGCTGATGAGAGCGCCGTGAATTCCGCGTAAGGCCATATGACGCTGAAGCCCATGGATGCGTCTTTGAATTTCCGCTGGCGGCACGAAGCGCGGGTCCTGCATGGTCGAGGCCTTTCCTTTCACTGGGCGGATGTCCACCCTCGCGGACGGAGCGCATTTTAGCACAAGACGGGACGAATACAAGCACGGCCGGCGAAGACCCGGATGTCTGTGTTTTTTATTGACTTACGCAGTGTTTTACCGTATAAAACCATATAAATCCGCTGCTCGTGGTCCCGGGCCCTCGCGAGGGCCTTTTTTATGTGCAAAGAGGGTGGTGGATCCATGTTTCGAAGCTGATGAACCAACCATTGGGGAGGTAAAATCAAGGATGGCACGGCACAAGAAGAAGGAACGAACGCGCGAGATCGAACGAAGGCGGCGTCGCAGGAAAAAGCGTCTCAAGGAAAGGGCCCGCGAAGAAGCGAGTCGGCGGGGGGGCGCGTAGCCGGTTCGGAGCGGATCGGGTGAAGGCCGACTTCCTCGATCTGATCCGGTGTTTCAGGTGGTGTGAGGGCCGCCTGCGAGTCAGTGCCCAAAATTCGTTTATGGATGGGCACCAGTTATGAAGGCCAGGTCTATTTCGAGCAGAAACAACCCCCGATTCAAATCGCTCTCGAAGCTTCTCAAGGGCACCGGAATCCGGAAGCACGGCAAGGCTCTCCTTTCGGGGCCCAAGCAGGTCCTCGAGGTGTTGAGGGATTTTCCTCACTGTTGCGAGTCAGTAATCGTCCCGGCAACGGCGCATGAAACGTTCGCGGCCCCTTCCGAAGGGGTGGATCAGATTCGATTGGCCCCGGAGCTGTTTCGAGAACTGGACGTGTTCGGAACCCGCCACTTCATGCTGGTGGTTCAAATACCGGTCATGGGCCGGTGGAATGACAGGAGCGTTCCACCGGGGTGCACTCTGTTCGTTCCGTTCCAGGATCCGGCCAATGTCGGAACCGTCATTCGAAGCGCCGCAGGTCTGGGAGCCTCTCGCGTGGTGATGTTGCAGGAAGCGGCACACCCCTTTCACCCCAAGGCGCTCAAGGCGGGGGGGAGCGCAGTGTTTCGGATTCCCATCACCGCCGGACCCCCCATGGATGAGCTCGAGAGCGAGACCCTGCCCATCATAGGGCTCAGTGCAGGGGGAAGGGATCTGGCGACATTTCGATTCCCTGAGGCCTTCGGCCTTCTCCCCGGTCTCGAAGGCCCGGGTCTTCCGGACAATCTGAATCTGAGCGCCGTGGTGGGCATTAACATGGCGTCCGGAACAGAATCCCTTAACGGCGCACTTGCTGCAGGAATCGCTCTCTATGCATGGCGCTCGGGAGTCAGGCGGAGCAGGGAAAGCGCAACAAAGGCCTCTTGACATCGTTGGCAGTGAAGGGTATAGAAACCCCCTCGATGGATCATTCGCATTCAAGGCGGAAACCATCGGACAAAATGCTTTTTGCAACTTGGTCAGAATTGATGATTTCGCAAAAAGTCAAAATATCTCGCCAAGTCGCAAAGACCGCAAAGTGAACTGATTGATATTTAAAGGTCTTTTCTTGGCGTCTTTGCGGAAGAATACAGTTTTACGATTTCATCAGGATTGACTCGAAAGGAAGAATAAGACATGGCATCCTCATCAAAACGAACCAAGGCGATTCGAGCCAGAAGAGACAAACCCAACCGGGACAACTTGAAAAAAAACAGGAAGCGGATGGAACAAAACCGCGAAATCCTTCGAGAGCTCGCTGCAAAGGATTCGGCCTGAGTTTTGATCCCGCACACGCCTTTTGCAGGGAAGCGGGGCGCTCACCCTGAACGGGGTCTTGTGTTGTCCTTGCCCGAATACTTTGGCTTGATCACATAGAGGGCCACTACGCCTCCGATCAAGACCAGCAGGGTGAGCAGCTGAGTGATGCTCATTTCGGTGCCTGGAACGAGGCCCCGATCATCCCCACGAAACCGCTCCACCACCAGCCTGAACGTGCTGTGCAGGATGAGGTACCAGATAAAGACCTGCCCTGGAAATGACCGTTTTTTTCTAAGGACCATGAGAAACGCGAAAAGGAGCAGCCCCCCGAGCGCAGAATAGAGCTGGGTGGGGTGAAGGGAGATGTGAAGAGGAGCGAGACACCCGGGATCGGTGAAGGCCACGGCCCAAGGGACGTCCGCAGGCCTCCCGTAACAGCAGCCTGCAAAAAAGCACCCGATGCGTCCGATTCCCTGCCCCAGGGCCAGCCCGGGTGCAAACAGGTCTGCGGTTTCGAGTAAGGGCATTCCACGCCGTTTGAGGTGCCAGACCACGGCGAGCAAGGCGATGACCAGCCCCCCGGAAAACACCAGCCCCCCCTGCCAGAGCTTGAACATGTCCAGCGGCTGCCGGCGGTAGTACGCGAGGTTCAGGAGGACGTAAAACAGCCTGGACCCGATGATCGCCCAGACAATGCCGATGAAGGCCAGGTCCATGACACGTTGGGCGGACACGCCCTCCTGTTTGCCCAGCCGGGCGGTGACCGCTATGGCCAGAGCGAACCCCAGGGCCACGAACACCCCGTAGGTGTGAATGGTCAACGGGCCGATGGAAATGAGATCCGGATACATGCTGGGTCCTGTTGCGGACGGTTCGGGACCGTCACTCGTTTGCGGATTTTTTGGCGGTTCCTTCCCTCAGAAGCACGACGGCCAGCCATATGCCGCCGACGGTGATGGCGCTGTCCGCCACGTTGAATGCAGGCCAGTGAAGTGATCCGATGTAGACGTCCAGAAAATCGACCACCTCACGGATGCGGATTCGGTCGATGAGGTTGCCCAGCGCTCCCCCGATAACCAGTGAAAGCCCGAATCCCGCCTTGGGATTCGAGCCGGTGATGGTTCGAAACAGGCAGAGAAGGACGACCACCGCCAACACGGTCATTCCGATGAGCAAAAAATAACTCAGGTTCTCGCCCGGTCGATTCAGAATACCGAAGGCCATGCCGCGATTGCGAATGTGAACGAGGTCGAAGAACCCCGGAATCACCGGGATGGATTCATGGAGCGGGATGGTGCGCACCACCGCCAGTTTGCTGATCTGGTCGAGGATCACCACGGCCGAGGCGGTTGCAGCGAGTGCAGCGTTCCTTTTCATAGCCCCTCATCCCGTTCCATCTCCTTAAGGGCATCGGAGCAACGGCGGCAGACACCGGGATGGCGCTCGTCTTCACCCACGGTGGGCTCGTGCACCCAACAGCGTTCGCACTTGGAATCCGTCGTAGGATCCACTCGAACACGCAGGCCCTCCAGTTCCTCGCAAGAGAACTGCTCGTCCACGTCTTCCAGTGGAAGCAGGCGGGTCGAGCTCACGATGAACAGTCGCCGGAGCCGATCCTCGAAAGGAGCCAGGGCGGCCTGCAGCTCTCGAGAGACCCCCAAGGTTACGGAGCCGTCCAGAGAATGCCCGATCCGTTTTTCCCTGCGGGCCAGCTCGAGGGCCTTGGTGACCTCTCTGCGGACCCGGGCGACCACATCCCATCGAGCCCCCAGGTCGGCATCCAGGTATTCGTCATTCACGGGGATGAAAAGATCGGCATGCACACTGGGCGCTCGATCCGATCCGGGCATGTGGCCCCAAATCTCTTCGGCCGTGAAGGAGAGGATCGGTGCCATGAGGCGTACCAGCGTTTCCAGGATATCGTACATGGCCGTCTGGGCGGAGCGGCGCAGTGTGGACCTCGGAGGGGAGACATAGAGGCGGTCCTTGAGAATGTCCAGATAAAAGGAGGAGAGATCCAGGGTGCAAAAGTTGTGAAGACGGTGATACACGGCATGGAACTCGTAGTCGTCATAGGCCCGAAGAAGTCTTTGAGAGGTTTCCTGCAGGCGGTGGAGGGCCCAACGGTCCAGCTCTTCCATGTCGGCGAAAGAAACTCGATCCCTCGAGGGATCGAAGTCATACAGGTTGCCCAGGAGATAGCGGCACGTGTTTCGAATGCGGCGATAGGCGTCGGTGAGCCGCTCGAGGATTTCCTGGGAGAGCCTGATATTGTCCCGGTAGTCTTCGGCCGAAACCCAGAGGCGGACGATCTCCGCACCGTACTTGCCTGTGAGTTCGTTTGGAGAGATCACGTTTCCCGCTGATTTGTGCATGGCTTTGCCGGTTCCGTCCACCACGAAACCGTGGGTGAGTACGCCGTGATAGGGGGCTTGCCCCCGGGTGCCCACCGAACACAGGAGCGAGCTGTGGAACCATCCGCGGTGCTGGTCACTGCCCTCCAGGTAGAGATCCGAAGGGCTCACCATATCCTCCCGTGCCTCCATGACCGCGGCGTAACTGACGCCCGAGTCGAACCATACGTCCAGGATGTCGGTCTCTTTGGAGAACCTCTTTTCGCCGCAGGACGGGCACTCCGTGTTCAGGGGCAGGAGGGACTCGGGAGGCTCGGAAAACCATATATCCGCCCCTGATGCTTCCACCTTTCCGGCCACGTGCTCTATGATCTCCTCGGAGATCACCACCTCACCGCAGTCTTGGCAGTAGAAAAGGATCAGGGGCACGCCCCAGGCGCGTTGCCTGGAAATGCACCAGTCCGGCCGGTTGGCGATCATGCTGAAGATACGTTCCTCTCCCCAGGAGGGGATCCATTGCACCCGGCGGATGGCGTCCAGGGCCTTTTGCCTGAGCTCGTTCTTGGACATGCTTATGAACCACTGCTCAGTGGATCGAAAAATCACAGGCCTCTTGCAGCGCCAGCAGTGGGGATAGTCGTGGGTGATGGCCTCTTCCTTCAGTAGGGCCCCGGCCTCCTCGAGTCTTCGGTTGACCTCGGTGTTGGCATCGAACACATTCAGGCCGGTAAAGGGGGCCGCCTCATCCGTGAAACACCCGGAGTCATCCAGGGGGGAGTAAATGTCGAGCCCGTACTTGAGGCCGGTCTCGTAGTCCTCACGGCCGTGACCCGGCGCCGTGTGCACGCAACCGGTACCGGCTTCCAGGGTCACATAGGGCGCCAGGACCACCAGCGACGTGCGGTCATACAGGGGGTGGCGGGCCTTCAAGTGCTCGAGGTCCGGTGCACGAAGCTCCTGGAGGACGTTGTAGGTGTCGATGCCGAAGGTGTCCATGCAGACCGCGGCGAGACCTTCAGCCAGGATCAGGACTTCGTCTTTGCCGATGTCCACGGCCACGTAGTCGAAATCCGGATGCAGGGCTATGGCCAGGTTGGCCGGAATGGTCCATGGGGTGGTGGTCCAGATCACAAAGGAGACGCTCTTCCCTTGAAGAGAGGGGTAGCGATTCGAAAGGTCGGATACCAGGGGAAACTTCACAAAGATCGAGGGGGAGGTGTGAGGAGCGTACTCCACCTCGGCCTCGGCCAGGGCGGTGCGGCAGGAGGTGCACCAGTAGATCGGCTTTTTGCTTCGAATAAGACCGCCGTTCATGGCGAACTTTCCGAACTCTCGAACAATGGTGGCCTCGTAGCGGAAGTTCATGGTGAGATAAGGGTTTTCCCACTCACCCAGCACACCCAGACGTTTGAACTCTTTTCTCTGGATGTCGATGAACCGTTCGGCGTATTCCCGGCAAAAACGTCTGACCTCCACCTGGGACATTCCGGCCTTTTTTTCGCCCAACTCCGTGTCGACCTTGTGTTCGATGGGCAAGCCGTGGCAGTCCCATCCGGGAACATAGGGGGCGTCGAATCCGGCCATTTGGCGGCTCTTGACGATAATGTCCTTTAGGACCTTGTTGAAGGCGGTGCCCATGTGAATGTGGCCGTTGGCGTATGGGGGCCCGTCGTGCAGCATAAAGGGCTTACGCCCCTTGGAGGCCTTTCGGATGGTGGCATAGAGGTCCTCACGCTCCCATTTGTCGATCATTTCGGGTTCGCGCTTGACAAGGTTCGCTCTCATGGCAAAGGGTGTTTTGGGCAGATTGAGCGTATTTTTATAGTCCATGGATCGTGCCTCCGCGGGATGAAATCGAACTTTCCTGACTACCAGATGTATCGGATGAAGTCAAATTGCTTCTTGATCCGGTTTGGGGGATCAGTTGAGGTTTGAGAAGAAAACAGGGGAGGGGAAGCGGGGGAATTTTCCATCAGGTACGGATGCCCAGGTCTTGAATCATGGTGTGTGCGAACTGGATGATGAAGTCCTGTTGCTGCCGCGTTGCGTAATCCGCGCAGGTGCACCGCATGCCCTGGAGGGAGCGGATAAAGCACTCCAGCTTGATCCAGTCGTCGCCCACCTCGATGGCGAAGACGTGAGGACGGCAGGTCCGATGTGTGTACTGCTGTTCGCTCAGAAGATCATTGGGGATTTGTACCCAGAACACGTCTTCCATGCCGCTTCTGAGGGTATGGCGGCTGAGGAAGTCAACAATCCGGCCCATGTCCGGGCTGGTTATTTCATCTATCAGATAGGCTCTCATGATGTGTTGTTCTCAGATTCGGATTCGATTTGCCGGCCTCTTTGAAAGGCGTCCGTCACGGAATAGACCCACGCCAGGACGAACATGGCCGCCAGGATCCAGAGCCGGGAGAAGTCGGAAGCATGAAGCTGCTGCAAAACGGTTTCCGACGAAAGTCCACGGCGGGAGGCATTCTGAAAAGCGGTGTCCAGGATGAGATACAGGTTGACGGCCCCGAGAAGCAGGAGCACAAAAACAGCGGCCATAAGGGCGAGTCCCTTTTTGATGTCCTGATTGAGAATTTGCCCGAGGCCCGGGATGATGAAGGCGGAGCAAAGCGGGGCGCTGATGTACCTTTTCATTGTGAAGTCCCTGTGTTCTCATCGCAGCAATCCAATATGCGGCCGCGAAAGGGCTTTATAGCTGGTTTCCATTCGGAAAGGGTCTTTTTTGCCAATCTCATCGTCGATCAGCGAGGTTCCTTGTGCGGCGTACGAGAGTATGCCTCCGCGTCACCTCTTGATCTCCTTGATCTTGACAAAAAATCCTCCTTTCTGAATTGGAAACTTAGCAGTGCTCGAAATTCGTTTCTGGGTGGAAACTAGCTAAAGGGTTCCGTGTTGTCAATCAATCTTGCCCGGCTCATCAGGGCTGCTGAGGCGTTTCATGACTCGCTCGATTACCTCCAAGGGGTGTGGCCCTGGAATGTGCAGGATGATTCCCATTGATCTTTCAGCGCCTTTTGAGTAGGGTCAAGCCCGGTTTTTCGTGTTGCGGCGGCAAGGCAAGACCTATCGCACACGAGGACACTTCAACATTCGAGAGAGCCGAACCATGGACAGTCCTTTCCCCAAATCCGTCTCCGCGGCAGAGAAGGTCAAACGGCTTCTTTCCCTTGTGAGTGCAGACGACACGGTCGCGGTGCTTATCAATGCGGACCCGGACGCGCTCGCGAGCGCCCTGGCCCTCAAGAGACTGTTTTGGCGAAAGGTAAAAACGACGCGCATATTCCGTATAAACACGGTCAAGCGAGCGGACAACCTGGCCATGGTCAAGCTCCTCAAGGTCGATCACCAGCATGTTCGCAAGTTGCGTGTCCATGAGTTCACTCGCTGGGCCATACTGGATTCACAACCCCACCACAACCCTCTTTTTGAAAAGCACACATACGACATCATCATAGACCACCACTCTCCCGGTGCAGAAATCAAAGCACCCTACATGGACATCAAGGAGGACTGCGGGGCCACCGCCACCATGATGATCGAGTATTTGCGCGCGGCAAAGATCCGGCCTTCTCCAAGGCTGGCCACCGCGCTCTTTTACGGCATCAAGACGGATACGGAAAATTTCGCCCGCCCGACCACCGAGGGGGACATCAAGGCGTTTCGATTCCTATACCCCTACGTAAACATAAACATCATCAAGAAAATCGAGTCTTCCGAGTTCACAAAAAAATCACTGGCCGGCTTTCGTGATGCCCTGGACCGCTACGTTATCATTCGAAACAGGGCCATCGTTCATATGGGGGTGGTAAAAGACCCGGACGTGCTCGTGATGATCGCTGATTTTTTTCTCAAGGTGGCCGAGGCCAGCTGGTCTATTGTGTCGGGGATCTACGGCCGTAAGCTCATAGTGATTATTCGGAACGCAGGGTTCCGAAGGCATGCGGGAAAACTGGCCGAGGCGCTCTTTGGTGAGATCGGGACTGCGGGCGGGCACAAGAGTGCGGCTCGCGCCGAGGTCGGAGTTCAGGTGCTGGGAGATGCGGCCAAGGACGAGAAAACGCTGGCCCGATTCATTCAGGACAAGGTGCGCAAGATGTAGAAAATTTTCCATCCGGAAAAGTCAAAATTTCGCGCCAAGACGCAAAGCTCGCAAAGTGAACTGGTTGATATTAAGAAGTCTTTTCTTAGCGTCTTGGCGTCTTTGCGAGAAATACAGTTTTTACGAATTCGTCATCATTGATTTGCGGCGCTGATTTCGAGGGCGCCGGGGAAAGCGGGCACATATGGCAAAAACGGATCATATTCTCAATGACGAGTTTGTGTCGTCCATCAAGGCGGCTGTCGCAGAGAGGGATATCAGGAGGCTTTCCCTGCTGATTGACGAGCTGCGTCCGGCCGATCTCGCCGATCTAATCGAGCATCTGAATCAGGAAGAGCGTATGTTCGTGTTCGATCTCCTGGAACCCCAGGGAGCCGGCGAAGTACTGGTGGAGATCGAGCCCCCGTTTCAAGGAAGCATCCTGAGCAGCCTGGACAACGAGGCCCTGTCAGAGATCGTCCAGGAGCTGGATTCGGATGATGCGGCGGATCTCGTCGGCGATCTCCCCGAGAATCGAGCCGTGGAGATATTGGGAAGCCTGCAGGAGGATTTCTCAGGAGAGGTCAAGAAACTTCTCCCCTATGAAGACGAAACGGCCGGCGGCCTCATGGCGCTCGAGTTTGTGGCCGTCCGCTCCGACGCCACGGTTCAGGAGGCGATCGAGCGAATACGGGAGAAGCGGGAAGACGTAGAAAACCTGTACTATATCTTTGTAATGGACAACAGCGACAGGCTGGCGGGAGTGGTGTCACTCAAAGATCTGGTTCTGGCTTCAGCGGCCACACGGGTATCGGAGATCATGGATCCCGAGGTGATCTCCGTCAACGTGCATGTCGATCAGGAGGAGGTGGCCCACCTGTTCAAAAAGAATGACCTGGTCAGCATACCGGTTGTGGATGATGCGTACCGGCTGGTGGGGCGGATTACACACGATGACATCATGGATGTCATTGAGGACGAAGCGGATGAGGACATCGCCCTGATGGGGGGTGTGTTCCACGCCGAGATCACCGAGGACTCACCCATGCGAATCACTCGAGCTCGACTTCCCTGGCTCGTAGTCGGCCTGTTCGGGGGGGTCATGGCTGCATTGGTCATCAATCAGTTCGAGGGATCCCTCAAAAGGGTCCTCGCGCTTTCCTTCTTTTTCCCGGTCATCATGGCCATGGGAGGCAACACCGGGATTCAGGCCGCCACCGTGGCGGTTCGAGGGCTGGCCACCGGTGATATCGCCATGGTCAATATCAGAAGGCGGCTTTGGCTCGAGATGAAGGTGGCCTTGTTCAACGGGATCGTTTGCGGGTTGTTGCTGGGGGCGATCGTGGGGACGTGGCTCTCGGATTACCTGTTGGGGGCGATCGTGGCTCTTGCTCTCGTATTGATCATCCTCATCTCCGGCTTCATCGGTGCGGCCATTCCATTCGCGTTCAAGAAGATGAATGTGGATCCGGCGCTTGCCACCGGACCCTTTGTCACCACCTCCAACGATATCCTGGCGCTGTTCATCTATCTGGGAATGGTTACCCTGTTCCTCCACCTGACCGGATGAAGGAACCACCCCGAAAGCCTCAGTCCTCCTGGTCCTCCATGGCCCGCTTGAGCTTCTCGCCCAGCGCCCCCACATCATCCTTGGGCTTGTCGGAAGAGGGTTTCCAATCGGAATCCCCGCTGTCCTGGCGGACATCCAGGGAAATTCTCCGTTCCTCAGGGTTCACTGACTCCACGATTACACGAATGGGATCACCACGCTTCAGCTCATCTATTTCCGCCGGGTCCCTAAGGTTTTCCAGTTTGGAACGGTGCAGGAGCCCTGTGATTCCCGGGGCCAGATTGATGAAAAGACCGTATCGTTCTTCCCGTTCCACCGTGCCGTCCACCACCTGGCCCGGCTGGAACATGGTATCCACATGAGCCCATGGATCCCCCTCCACATCCCGAATGCTCAAGGCGATCCGGCGGCGCTTCAGGTCGATTTGTTTGACCACTACGGAGATCTCGTCTCTCGGCTGGACCACTTCTTCGGGCTTGAGGATCCGTTTGACGTGGCTCATCTCGCTCAAGTGGACGAGGCCTTCCACACCCGGGGCGATCTCCACAAAGGCCCCGAACTCGGCGCAACGCACCACCTTGCCGTTGATCCGGTCTCCCACGCTGCATATTTCGTGTACGCGCTCCCAAGGGTCCTTCTCCATCTGCTTGAGAGAGAGAGCGATGCGAGGCCTGCGGCCTTCGCTTCCTTCCTTGATGCCGATGACGCGAACGCGGATGTGATCCCCGGGTCGAAGGATCTCTTCGGGCTTGCCGATGCGGGACCAGCTCAACTCGGAGAGGTGGATCATGCCTTCCAGGCCGGGCACCAGTTCGACGAATGCACCATAAGGCATCAGCTTGGTGACGGTTCCCTCGACCTCGCTGTCTTTGCTCAGGTTTTCGAAGAACGCTTTGCGGGCCTCCTCCGTCTCCCGCTCCAGGAGCTCCCTTCTGGAGACCACGATGTTCCGGCCGTTCTCCTCGAAGCGGGTGATCAGAAAGGGATAGGTCTCTCCCGTGTAACCGGCGGGATCTTCTATGTAGCGCATGTCCATCTGGCTGATCGGGCAGAACGCCCGTCGCTTCATGATCTCTACATGGAATCCGCCCTTGCACGGCGCCTTGACGATTCCCTCCACCGGAACCTCGTTGCGAAACGCCTCTCGAAGAATCCCCGGATCCCCGGGGCCGGAGAAGGATTTGGAGAGCCGGACCTCGTCGGCGGTCACCTCCACCACATAGAGCTCCAGTTCGTCGCCTACGTTTTGGGCCAGATTTCCTTCCTCGTCCTCGAGTTCTTCGCGATTCACTATGCCGTCCCGTTTGGATCCGGTGTCCACGAAAACGGCCTCCCGGCCGAGGGAAATGATACGACCCTGTATGCGATCCCCTACCCGCAGCTCGGTTCCGGCGGAATTACCGTAGCTTTCGAGCAACTCGGCGAAGCTTTCGCCTCCCTCGTCCTGTCTTTCTTCGTCCCGGTCATCGACCATGGTTGCGCCCTCCGTTCACGCGGAATCCAGCACTTCTACCAGCCCCTGAGACGTTTTGCAAGTGCTGACTGACATGAAAACTTCCGACAGTTAAATGCCTCCACAGAGGGGTAGGAGAAAAATGAACATGCGGATCAAAGACCACGGTTCAGGCAATGCCGGCCGCTATCTCTTTCTGGAGCCCTTTTTCGGAGGCTCTCATCGGGATGTGGCCGAAGGGTTGATCAGTGCCTCGCGGCACCGTATCGACCTCATGACCATGAGCGATCGCTTCTGGCGCTGGAGAATGGGCGGGGCCGCGCTTCATTTCGTGCGAAGGTTGCCCGACCTCTCCCTCTATGACGGAATCATGGTCTCCGGCCTGATGAGCCTGACCGACCTCAAGGCGCTCGCTTCGGGAGATTTTCCTCCCGTGGCCGTGTATTTTCATGAGAATCAATTGACCTACCCGGTTTCCGAAGGCGAAAGGCGGGATGCCGCACTCGCCTGGACTAACGTCACCACGGCCCTGGCCGCCGATCGGGTGCTTTTTAACTCCCACGCCCACCGGGACTTGTTTTTCGAGGCCCTTCCAGGCCTCATCAGGCTCATGCCCGACTACAGGCCCGGCTGGGTCACGGAGGCCCTTCGTGAGAGGTCTTCAGTCATCTACCCGGGTTGCCGCTTCCCCTCTTCTTGCGACCCCTCATGGGTTCCTGCGCAACAGAAGGGACCGCCCCTGATCATCTGGAACCACCGCTGGGAGTATGACAAGGCTCCGGATGTCTTTTTTAGGGCCCTGGACGTTATTGCCGATCGAGGACTCGACTTCCGGGTGGCCCTCCTGGGAGAGCAATACAGCCGGATTCCCGATTCCTTTTCACAGGCCCTGGTAAAACACGGCGACAGGGTCCTGCAGTATGGATTCGTGCCTTCACGGCGGACATACTTCGATTGGCTCAAAAGAGGGTCTGTCGTGGTGAGCACGGCCATTCAGGAGAACTTCGGCCTCTCTGTGATCGAGGCGGTCCGATGCGGGTGTATGCCGATTTTGCCCAACCGTTTGAGCTATCCCGAGCTGATCCCCCCGGCCTACCATTCCACTTGCCTGTACGAAGACGAGGACGGTCTGGTGGAAAGGCTGGAGGCGGCGCTTTGTTTTCCTGAACGCTTCCAAGACGCACGGGAGCGGCTCAGTAAGGCCATGTCCCGGTTTTCGTGGTCGCGTCGAGTCGGTGCGTTTGATCGACTGTTTGACGAGCTCGGGCAAAGCACAACCTCGAAGGCTTCATAAAGGAATTTCGAAACTCCTAAGGCGGGCCATCGCCCGCAACCCAACAGACGTTATGCAGGCTCCGGAGGTCG
>CAZQCK010000037.1:0-26452 GCA_964591925.1 uncultured Desulfobacterales bacterium | reverse complement strand
GCCCACGTGAGCACCGAAGGCTCAGTGACCCTCATTCAAAGGGCCAAGGAGGACGGCATTCCCGTGACAGCGGAGACCGCGCCCCACTACTTCACCCTGGACCACACCGCTGTGATGGGGTACCGTACAGAGGCCAAGATGAACCCCCCCCTGCGCCGGCCCGAGGACGTCCAAGCTATTCGACAGGGGTTGAAACAAGGGGTGATCGATGCCATTGCCACGGACCACGCCCCCCACAGCCCCCTTGAAAAGGACGTGGAGTTCGAGCAGGCCGCCTTCGGCATCATAGGGCTCGAGACCGCCTTGCCCCTTACCCTGGCCCTGGTGGAAAACAACACCTTGACCCTGGCGGACGCCGTCGCCAAGCTCAGCCTCAACCCCGCCCGCATCATGAGCGTGCAGGGAGGCCGCCTGGAGCCCGGGGCACCGGCTGATCTAACCATCATCGATCCAAACGTTTCATATACCCTGACCGCAGAGGACATTCAGTCCCGAAGCAAGAACTCTCCCTTTCTCGGCATGCCCCTCAAAGGCTGGGCCGAGCTCACCATGGTCGGAGGCCGCATTGTCTGGAAAAGAAGTCCCACGCATCCTCGTGGTGGATGATGAACGAGGCATGCGGGAGTTTCTCGATATTCTTCTAACCGCAGAGGGCTATGACGTATCCCTCGCCATGAGCGGCGAGGAGGCCTTTGAGCATCTCGATCAGGAATCGTTCGACTTAGTGGTAAGCGACATCCGCATGAAGGACATTGACGGCATCCAGGTGCTCAAAAAGGCCAAGGCCACGGATTCCGAGACCATGGTGGTCATGATCTCCGCCTTTGCCACAGCCGAGAGTGCCGTAGAGGCCATGAAAGAAGGGGCTTACGACTATATCCCCAAGCCCTTCAAGGTCCGTGAGTTCAAAAAAATAGTCCGGGACGCGCTTCAAGCCAAAAAGTCCGGCCAATCAGGCCGGCACAAGCCCGAGGAATCCGGTCACCTCCACTTCGGATGCCTGATAGGCGAAAGCCCTCAGATGAAGCGGGTCTACGACCTCGTGGAACGGGTGGCCCGCACCCGCAGCAACATCCTGGTCTTCGGCGAAAGCGGCACCGGCAAGGAGCTGGTGGCCCGGGCCATTCACCGCCGAAGCGACCGCAAGGACCATCCCTTTGTGGTTATCAACTGCGCAGGCATCCCCGAGAACCTCATAGAAAGCGAGCTCTTCGGGTACCACAAAGGGGCCTTCACCGGAGCAACCACCGACAAGAACGGTCTGTTCGATGCAGCCCACAACGGCACTGTCTTCTTTGACGAGATAGGCGAGCTCCCCCCCACCATCCAGGTCAAGCTCCTCCGCGTGATCCAGGAACGAGCCTTTACAGCCGTAGGCGGCACCAAAGAGAAAAGCGTGGACGTGCGCTTCATCTCCGCCACCAACAAGGACCTGGAAAACGAGGTCATAGAAAAACGCTTCCGCGAGGACCTCTATTTCCGCCTCAACGTCATCCAGATCTCCATGCCTCCCCTCCGCCACCGGCAGGGAGATCTTCCGATCCTGGCCCAGCATTTCCTAAAGCAGTATTCCACAGAACTCAAAAAAGACGTCAGAAAAATGAGCGCCTACGCCCTGGACATCCTCCAGCAGTACAGCTTCCCCGGAAACGTACGCGAGCTCGAGAACATCATAGAAAGAAGCGTGGCCCTGGAGGCCTCCAACATCATTCTTCCTGAAAGCCTCACCCTGTCCAATTTCAAACGCAAGAACCGTGATGCCTCCCCCCACACCGATCAACGCAAACGCCGCACTGATCTCACCCAGGATGGCGTTCAATTGGACCAGATCATGCACGACATGGAACGGGAGTACATACTCCAGGCCATTGAACTGGCCAAAGGATCCCGCCAGGAAGCGGCCCGCCTCCTCGGCATCACCCCGGACTCCCTCAAGTACCGAATCAGCAAGCTGAACGTGAAACCGGAATGACCTTTTTTCTCAGGGAGGCGTGTTGCTCCCGGCGTAAAGCACGTAAACCCTTTTGATCTGAAGGTAACCCCAGGCCTCGTCAATACGGCGCCTCGCGAAAATTTGGGTGAAAATCATCCCACAAACGGTGAATTTCACCTGATCAAGGTTCCAAAGAAAGCTTTCCCTCTTTTGATGAGGCCTCAATGCAATCAACTGTTTTCAAAAACCTTCAATATTTCGATTCCTTAAAGAGTTTTTTATCAATCACGAGCCCTTTGGCACACATCTTGTTAGTCCCAATGCCCAGGTAACCGGTGACCAAAGAACCCAAAGCCAAAGAGAGGAGGTGTCGGGCAGGACCAAACGGGAAATAGCGAGTGTTGAATCTTGATCATGATCAATATTGAACAAGCATAATCATTGAAGGAGGAACGGATGAACAATTTCAGAAAGACCGAAGAGGGCTTCACCCTGATCGAGCTCATGATCGTCATCGCGATCATCGGCATCCTGGCGGCCATCGCCATCCCGCAGTTCTCCGCTTACAGGACCCGGTCGTTCAACTCTGCGGCCCAGGCGGACCTGCGGAACTTTGCCACAGCGCAGGAAGCGTTTTTCGTGGACAACCAGAAATATGCCACTGCTGCGGCGAGTCTGGCTGGCGATACGTTTGGCGCATATACCTCTGAGAACGTGACGTTGACCGTCAACAATGGGACATCAGAGACATACAACATGACTGCAAGGCACAGTCAAGGGGACACCACCTACACACTGTCGGGTCCCGGCGGGACGATCCAGTAGCAACCCATTTTCTATACTCCAGAGGACCCTTCTGGCCATGCCAGGGGGGTCTTCTTGCTTGAAGGACAACCGACTCCCGAGGCCCAAGAGCGAGCTGCTCACGACACCTGTATGAACGCCTTCATTTTCTTGGGGGAAGTCCGGCCGCTTCTGCATTCCATAGAAACCAGAGCGCTGTCAAAGCCCGCCAAGCTGCGGGGCCGACTTGGACCGGTTCACGACTCCGTGTATGACCTGCGAATCCCTCGGCAGGGGACTGCTCCATTTCGAGAAACGAGTAGAATTCGATCATAGAATCACGTATGGGGTCCCATATTCTGGATGATCTTCCGCAAGGTTTCCCGCTCTCCCTCCAAGACGTTCCGCACGACCGGAAACAGTCGCTCCATATCCGGCAGGATCACCAAGGTGCTCTTTTTGAGTGCGGAAGACCAGTTGGACTGGAGTTTAGAGATCGACTGGTGACTGACAACGCCCTGAACGGTCTGTTCTGCTTTCTCTTGGTTGCCTTGATGCAGGTAGGATTCAGCGAGGTGAAGACTGGTCAGAATGGATTGAGGCTCCCGTTTCAGTGCCCTGGCCAAATATTCAATGGATTTGTTGATCTTTCCCGTATATCTATATGTAATCCCAAGGTTTCTGATCGCGGGCAAGTAGTTTTTGTCTGATTTTAGCGCTTTGTGAAATTCAGACAATGCCTCGGGAAATCGGTCTTGCTTGAGCATGATAAAACCCAAATTGTTGTGGGCTTTCGCGTTTGAAGGGTCAAGTGTCAAAGCATGTATGAGGTGTTTGTACGACTCATCATATTCCTCTTTCTTGGCAAACAAAATAGAAACAGTTATGTGTGGATATGGAGAGCTCGGTTCAATTTCAATCGATTTGTTGAGATGATATATTGCAGTATCATCATTTCCAAGTTTCATGTGGATATTACCAAGATTGTGATGGGTTAAATGATTTGTTTTTCCATGGTTATCCATTGGAAGTTGGATGGCTTTATCATAATATAATATGGCCTTTTTTAGTTGGTTAAGTTCTCCATAGGCCATTCCAAGATTGTGGTAGGCCCTAGATGAATTCGGGTTCTTATCAATCGCATCGAGCCAGAGGCTGATTTCCGTTTTCCAGATCATGTTTCTCACGCGGGTACTGTGACCATATCCAATCAATATCGAGACAATAAATCCGCAAAAAATGAGCTTCATTGTTTTATTGTAGGTAAAATAGGCAATGCCTTGATACATGAGGATCGATATCGGAAGGAAAAAAAACAGAGAAGGAAGGTAGTTCCTGTGTTCGTAGAACAGTTCCAGCGAAAAGACACTGGACTCGATCAGGTGATTGAGAAAAAAGAAGAGCACACAAAAGGATACCAAGGGGTACTTTCTGGATTTCGAGATGGCCACGGAAACGATGAGGACGATGGCCACCAAGGAAAAAAGGGTCGTCGGAGGCTGGAGCAGGCCTTTTGAAACGTCGATCTCGTGGACCAGGCACAATCGGTTCGGCATCGGGTAGAGCAACAGGCTGATATAGATCAACACGATGCGCGTTTCGGTCATGAGTCGTGCGCCTAGGGTGAACCCTCGGTGTCCATAGCTTTGGATGAGGTGCATAGGATCGAAGAAGGAGGGGCCTTTGAGCAGCAGAAGAAGGCCAGCGGGAACGAGACTCAGGAGGAGCAGCATCAGGAGGCCCCTTTTGACGCTCCTTTTGCTGAGCCCTTGAATGAGCAGTACGTCATAGAGAAGGAGGCTGAAGGGAAGCATCGCGGCATTTTCCTTGCATCCGAACGCCAACAGGGCCGCCAGACCACAGAGCCCAAAAAACAGCCAGGATCGCGGTCCCCCTTGAGCGGTCCTGGCCTTGAGGTAGAAGAACATGGCCGCGACATAGAACATCGCCGCCATGCTGGCCATCCGCTGGACAACGTACGTGACTGCCTGGGTCTGAATAGGGTTGACAGCCCAGAAAAACGCGCTGAGCAGAGCGAGAGAGTAGGCGTTCGAGCGCAAGGAGACAGGCATGCCGGGAAGTCGAAGCGTGTGAAAGATCAGCAGGAAGAGAAAGCAGGCCGTGATGAGGTGAACGGCCGTGTTCACAAGGTGGTAGCCAAAGGGGTCGTCTTGGGAGACATAATAGTTGAGCGCGAAACTGAGACGAGCAACTGGACGGTGAAAAAGCCTGCTCTTGCGATCGCTGAAGGTCCTCTTGATCTGAGGCCAGGAGAGCTTCGTCATGTGCAGGTCTTTGCGCTCCAGGATGTTGGGGACGTCGTCGAAATGCCACGTTGCGTTGAATGTGTTTGAATAGGTCAGGACGATCATGATAAAGAACATGGTGAATGCGAACACGTTCTGGCGGCATCGGGAAAGCGCTGCTTCATCGGTCAGGTGAATCAGGGACATTGGGTCCTCCTCCCGCCAGCTTCGAAGGGGTGGGGGGGCGTTCAACCGGGACGCGCCACGGGGATCGTCCAGACAAGATGCACAAACCGTGCCTTGAAACGCATTCACAACGCCTGCAAAGCCAAAGCGGACGGCCCCATCTCTCTACACGAAAACCAAGGGTCTTGCAATGAACTATGAAAATCTTTCGGTGATCATCCCGGTATACAACGAGGCCCAGACCATCGGCCTGCTGGTTAAGGAGATTCGGAGCCTCTATCCGGGGGCGGAGGTCATCGTGATCAATGACGGCTCCACCGATGACACCGTGGCCGAAGCCACGGAGGCGGGCGGGATCGTGTTCAGCCACCCCTACAACATCGGCAACGGAGCGGCGATCAAGAGCGGGATCCGCATCGCTTCAGGGGAGATCTTCGTGTTCATGGACGGAGACGGGCAGCACGATCCGGCGGACATCGCCCAACTCGTCCAGCCGATTCCCGAGTTCGACATGGTCGTGGGGGCCAGGGGGAGCGGACAGCAGGCCTCCTTTTTCAGGGCCTTGGGAAACCGGGCTTACAATCGGCTGGCCTCCTATGTTTCCTCCTTTTCTGTGAAAGACCTGACATCGGGCTTTCGAGCGATCCGGGCGGAAGTGGCGCACCGTTTGCTCTACCTCCTTCCCAACGCCTATTCGTACCCGACGACACTGACATTGAGCGTCCTTCGAAGCGGGCGGAGCGTTAAATACGTGGCCATCGATATCAAGAAAAGAAAAAGAGGAAAGAGTAAGATCAAGACAACAAGAGATGGATTGAGATTCCTGCTTATCATTTTGAAAATCTGTACCTTGTATTCACCATTTAGGATTTTTCTTCCTGTAAGTATCATCATGTTTCTTTTCGGTTTGTTGAATTATATCTATACATATGTAACAAGACACAGTTTCACCAATATGAGCGCACTGCTGTTCACAACATCTGTTTTGGTTTTTATGTTGGGTCTTGTCTCCGAGCAGATTTGTCAAATGAGGTTTGAGAGAAGTGAAGGGTATTCGAAAATAAGGTGAAGACTATCCGAAAGATATTAAATGAAATTGCTGGTGATTACAACCTCATTCCCTGTGGATGAACTCGAAATAAGCGGCCCCTTTATCCTTCGATTGGTGGAAAACTTGCCTCAATGGATTCACCCCGTTGTCATCACCCCAGGTTCCGATGACGCCCCCCTTTCCACGCCCCACTCCTCGTTTCAGCTTCACTGCTTTTCATATGCGCCCAGGAAATGGCAGGTGCTCGCGCACCGACCCGGGGGCATACCGGTTGCGTTGAAGGAGAAACGGGAGCGGTTTCTTCTCCTTCCCGGTTTCCTGCTCTCCATGCTCCACGCCTGCCTTCGCCATTCCCGGGAAGCCCACCTGATTCACGCCCATTGGTCCGTTTGCGGCGTCCTTGCAGCTGCTGCAGCCCGCATCCGAAAGATCCCGGTGGTGACCACGTTGCGCGGAGAAGATGTGACCCGCGCGCGGAATCGTCTTTTGTATCGCCTGCTGCTGAGGGGTTGCATGAAGTGGAGCCGAACAGTTGTGACCGTGAGCCGGGCCATTGAAAACGAAGTCAAGGCGGCCAACCCGCGGTGGGCCGCCCGGGTGGTGACCATTCCCAATGGGGTGGATCGGGCGCATTTGCGGATTCCTCATAAGGAGGGTATCGGGGAAGGGGGTGTTGTACGGTTCGGCGTGGTGGGAAGCCTGATTCCTCGCAAGGATGTTCATACCATCGTTGAGGCCTTCAAGGCGCTGGATGGCGGCGAGGACGCTGAGCTGGTGCTGATTGGGGACGGGCCGGAGAGGCAGGCGCTTGAACGGCTTGCGGTCACGCGGGGGATTGGGGACAGGGTTCGCTTCTTGGGGAAGGTTTCGCCGCGCGACATCCCAGATCAGCTCGGGAGGCTGGATGTCCTTGTGCTGGGCAGTCGGAGCGAGGGAAGGCCCAATGCGGTGCTCGAGGGCATGGCCGCGGGACTTCCGGTAATCGCCACGGACATCGACGGTGTCCGGGAACTCGTTTTTTCGGGCGTCAATGGGTTTCTATTCAAGCCGGGCGATGTTCGACGCCTTTCAGACTGCATGCGATACATCCTGGAGCATCCCTCGGAGCGTTATGCCATGGGGCGTGCGTCCAGAAAGGTCATCCTGGATCAGGGGCTTTTTTGGGATTCAGCGACTTCAAAATATGCTCAAATCTATCAAGAACTGTTAAAACCGATGATTAGCCGAAGATGAAATGCATTTTCATCACATCCTTAGGTCGTACAGGAACCATGTCTTTGGCCTCCGGCCTGGCGAAGATGATTGAGGACTGCACTGCTGTTCACGATCCTGATGTTTTGAGATATGCCCCCTTATCAGAGAGTATGAAAAAAATCCGTTTGAATGGCTTGTTCAAAATGACACTTGGTCGCGTTTCAAGGGCATATTCCATGGACTTGCTGGGCATCGGAAGAATCAGAAAACGAGTCAACGATCCATACATTACCAGGAGAATCCAGGAGATCCGAACCAATACCCTGCGAACAATCGGGACGCAAACCTATCTGGAATCAAATAACCAATTAAGGGGAGTCATCGACCTGCTACCCCAAGCGTTTCCAGGCTCGAGGACCGTCTTCCTCATACGGGACCCCCGATACTGGGTGCAATCTTGGCTGAACAAACCCATTCCCCGCTATTCCCGCCAAGACATCAGGAACTGGCTTCCAAATGCCCGGTTGAAACCCCATCATTTTCCCGGGGATCCGTTCAGACACCTCTGGAACGGCATGGACGCCTTCGAGAGGCTCTGTTGGGCATGGAGCCGCGAGAATGCCTACGCCTTGGGCTGTGTTCGGCGAAGCGCGAGCGCCATGGTGATTCGATTTGAGGACCTTTTTGCAGGAGGAGGCGCCAGGAGTCGCTCCCTCGAGCGCCTACTGGACTTCGTCACCCGGTTTCCGGGCGCTTCGCCGACCCGTTGGGAGATGAGGCCTGAGCTGTTCGAGAAGAAAATGCATGCTACCAAGGATCGAAGTTTTCCGGATTGGCCGTTTTGGAGCCAAAAACAGGTGGGGAGTCTTGTGGCATACTGTGGAGACCTTATGGAGGCGTTTGGCTACGGCGAGGAACTGGCCTGGAAGCGGATGGAGCGGGAGGTGGCTGATTCAGAAGATGCATGTTCGGTCCAAGCTCTTGACTAGCTCCAACCAAAGTCTTGGGCGATGTAGTCGTAAAGCTGCTTGTTATAGGGTTTAAAAAACTGCGCCAAATGCTCCCGTGTCACCTGATCGAGCTTTTGATATCGCTTTTTATGGTATTTCTTGGGGTTTTGGATGGGAGTTGGTTCTTTTCCCAGAAAACGGAAAACTTTGTCCATGTTTTGATTCTGTGCAACAATGAGAGACTCCGTTTGCAGGATCAAAATGCTTTCTTTCGGTAAGCACCCATACCAGCGTTTGAGTTGTTCTATATAGAGCCCCCTGCTCAAATACGAAAACCTATGATGTGCATAGCTGTAGTAGCCTTTTTTATTTTCTATCCTATCTTCTTCTCCCTCTAATCTCTGCCTTTCAGCCTCAATCGCTTTTTCGAAACTCAATTTTTCACGGCCTTTTCGCTTTTCATGCTGAAAATGGGAGTAGGCGCGCTCGACCGGGTTTCTCAGGATTGCGATGATTTTGACGCGGGGCAAGACCCCAGCGATCCGTTCGGGAACCAGGGGATGGAAGATGTAATAAGGGCTGGCTTCCCCGGTGAGGATGGATCCATGATTTCGGGGGGCTTTCGGAAAGTGGGCAAGATACCAGGGCAGGCCTTTGTTGAAATGGAGGTCGAAGTAGTGGATCTCTTTTCCGAGAGGCGAGGCCACCTCGGGATGTTGCAGGATGTATTTGAAAAGCGAAGTGGTTCCGCAGCGTTGACCGCCGATGACGATGAAACAGGGCCGGAGCCTGATTGGCTGTCTTTTTCTGAAAGCAATGAAGGCTTCCCGTATCAAGGCCTTGGGTATGCGGACTAATTCCACTTCAACGCCATTCTTCGAACGGAGTTGATGAAATACTCGTTCTCCGATTTGTGGAAAAAGCCTGTCCCCAGAAGAACAAAGGGGTATGCAAAGCACAACCCGAGCTTTACCCCAAACGCTGCAAGCGGGGATTCGGGAAAGACGCTGAGGAATGAAAGTGCGTAAAGGGCCACGGCCACCACGGCGATGTGAACCAACCTTCCCACCTCGAAGCCCAAGGCATAGAACTTCCAGGAGTAGTAGAGCTTGATCGCATTCCAGATGAGATAACACGCCAAAGTGGCCAATGCAGCGCCTAGGAGCCCGAAGATGGGAATGAGCAGGAGATTGAGCAAGATGTTGGCTACGGCCGCAACTAGGACGGTCCCGGACAAGTGCCAAGATTTCTTGCTCATGGCAATGCCCCAAGCGAAGAACTTTCCGAGGCCATGCAGCAGATAGCAAAAGGAGAGCACCGGTACGGCGTACCACCCACCGTAGAACATGTCGTTCCTTGCCATCAGTTGAATGCCCCATTCGCAGAAAAGGGAGAAGGGAAGCCATACGCCCATTGCAGCCAGGAAAAAGTAGGTACAGCACCGAGAGGTGAATCGTCTCTGTTCATCGGGGGTTCTTTCAAGCTTGAAGACGAGAGGCTGAACCGCCTGTTTCAGAGGAACAACCAATGCAAAATTCAGAATTGCGGAGAAGTTATAGGCAAATGTGTAGATTCCAACTGTAGAAACACTGGTGAATAGGTTCAATAAGTAACGATCACCCCACTGAATAAGGTTATTTGAAATTCCGGAGATGATGAGAGGGTACCCATACGTCATCACTTTTTTGATAAGTGAAAATGACAATACGGGCTCAATATTTTTAATAAGGTGGTATGCAAGTATTATTAGAGGAAGAATACCTAATAATATTTCTCCAATCCCAATAGCATAAATTCCCATATTGAATTGAATCATCAAAAGCAGAATAAAAAATACAGAGATAATAAATCGTGAAATGCTCGAAATGACAAATAATTTTGCCTGCTGCTTTAGCCACAAGAAATTAAGACAATAGTTGCCCAGTGGCCTGAAAGCAAGAGCCGCGGCATACAGCGTAATCAAGCCCTCCAAGCCAGGATCGTTCAGAATCGATCGCGCGATCCAATGGCGGGAGAGGAATAGCGCATAGCCGAGGACGATTGATTTCAGGAGAACGCACAAGGACGTGTTGTAGAAAAGGACCTTCTCTCGTCCCCTGCATTCCGGCGAGTAGTAGTAACGAATCAGGCCCGACTGGGCGGGGGACAAGGCGAACACCTGAAGGAGATTCAAAACCATCATGAGAAGCGCGATGATCCCATATTCCCTGGTGCTCAGGTAACTAGTATAGACCGGAAGGAGGAGAAAGACAATGGATTTTTCCAGCACCGAGCCGAGCCCGTAAACCACGGAGGCGGAAAACAGGGTTTGGATGTTCAGTTTGGTGGAGGTCGGTTTTTCCATATTGCGGGCACGCCAGGCCGGGTCTTGCAGTTTCATGATTCTTTTGAGGCCAGATCGATCCAAAGGTATCCGTTGTTCTCGAAACTGCGGATATAAGGGGTGAAGTCATAGGAAACACCCCGAACCTGGGCCCTTTTGAGATAGGATTTTTGGACAATCACGGTATCCACTTGGTACTTTTGGACGAATCGTTCCATTCGGGGATCCGGCAGCTCGAACCACGCGTAATCCTCTGATTTGTAAGTGAATCCTCGCCCCTTTCCTCGCTCGTTGATGGCTCGATAGTAATAGGCGTGCCGATGCTGAACGGCGGATGAGATCCGGAAGGCCAGCTTAGTCGGGATCGTCAGAATTCTCTTGGGCGGAGCCTTTTGGAGACGCAGGCAGAGTTCCCGAAAGCCCGCGTCGTCTGCATCCGCCATCAAAGACGTCAGCGCTTGGCTGTTCAGGGACAGAAAAAGCATGATCGAAATGATGGCCTGAAAGACAAGAACCCAGAAAACCCATGCGAAGGAGAGGTCAAGGACGAAGAGGTGATGAACAAAAAGGATGGAGATAAAGGGAATCGAATACTCAAAATACCGCTCGGCCTGCCCGAGAAACACGAAGGGCTTCATGGAAGTGAACAGAAAGATGAGGACAGACCCGATGGCCGTCCAAGTCATGAAACCCAACAGGGGATGAGACCAGAGGGCAAGCACGGTTTCCGGACGCATCACGAGAAGAACCGCCATTGTCACTACAGGGGGCATCGAGTAGAGAGCGATCAGGAGAGGAGACTTTCTGAGCAGGAGATAGATCCCCTGCGCGGGATCTCGAATCATCAGTCCGGGCAGCTGGAAGACGTTTGTCAAGAGGTTCCGATCTGCCGCGCTTGTGCCCCTTGAGGCATGGGCCAGATACCATTTTGCATGTTCCAGCTTGAAGGAGAGAATGTCCCTCAGTCCTGCCTGCGGCATCAGAATGGTTAATAATAGGAGTGTGGCAAGGACACATAACGGTAAAATATTAAGGTATATAATAGACAATATTAATGATTGCAATAACATATATTGCATGGCGAATTGGGATGACAAAAGGATCAGAAACCCAAACAGGATCGATCCGAGCATTCCCTGCACATGGTTCCCAGCGATGGCGTCATAGAGACAAAGGATGTAGAAGAAACTGAGAAATGCGCCGAATGGGCGTGCACCTAAGGAACGGATCCGAGAGGTGACAGGGGTGAGAAGGGGGGAGGTGGCCAGGATCATGGCGACGCTCGCCCCCGGACGGATCGGATGTACTGCACCGGAAGAAATGCCCAAGTCGCTGAAAAGCCCTTCGGACAGGACGTATGCGGCTGCAATGTAGCCGCAGTCAAAGACGATATTGCCCGCACGACCGACGGCCATCCACCATGATTCTGGGAACAGGCTGATGAGATAATGGTAGAGCGGAGGGTATCCCCGCTTGCCGATGATCAGGGAGTCCTTCACCTCGTGTCGCCAGGGGTTGCCGAGCTGTCGGCGGAGCGCGATGTTCCATTTGTGGACGTAGGTGTCTGTTGCCGGGTCTCCCAGGAGAAACGCGATTCGAATCATTGCGGCCAGGATCAGAATGACGGCCAGGGTCATGGTGGTGTGCTCCGAAAATAAACGGTGGGGTAAAGATCCTCAGGCGGACCTTGCCGCTGGACCTCGATGGATACGGATCTTTCGGTAGAAGCGCAGTAGGCGCAGAACAAGCGGGATGCAGACGGCTCCGGCTTGCGTGTTCAGCAGGATCCGGGCCAGAAGCGACAGATCTATGGATCCGTGCCTGATACGTTTCACGAACAGGCGCAGGCTCGCTTTTCTGACCAGGTATTGCTCCGCTCGCCTCACCTCTCGAATATCCTTGTAGGACTCGTTGACATAACAGAGTTTTTGAAGGGCCCGGTATGCAGACCATTCCCTTTCAAGGATTTTCCCTTCCTTTGAGAGTCTTCGATAGAGCGGGGAGTTGGGCATCAAAAAAAGGGGGCCGGTCGAAAAACTGAAGGGATTCGCTTCCGCGATGAAGCGGGCGGCCATGTCCAGAGAAGATCTCTTCTCTCCCGGGATGCCGGGCGTCATGTAGAGGTGGACTTGAAACCCGGCGCCGTTCAGGCGCTGGATCAAGCGTTTCGCCCGGTTCAAATCGATCCTTTTGTTGATGTACCGCTGAAGATCCGGATCACACGTCTCGATCCCGAGCCGAATGTTGACGCATCCCGCTTCCCTGAGAAGACGGATCAGTTCCTCGTCAAAGAGTTCGACGCGGTTGTTGATCACGAAGTGGATCTTAATTCCGCTTTCCAAGATAGCCTGACAGATCGACTTTGCCCTATTCATGTCGACCGCAAACTCGTTGTCGGCGAATGCGAAGTGCCGGATGCCGAAATGATCGTAGAAAAACCTCAAATCCCGAAGGACCGTGCGTGCGGACTGGGTGCGGACCGGGCGGTTCCCTTGTCTGGCCTGGCCGCAGTACGCACATTGAAAAAGGCATCCTTTCATGGTGTTGAGGTTGAATGAGCGAGGATCGGAAATCAGGGGGTTTTGTTCTCGAAGCCGGAAGTACTTCTCGATGTCGAAAAGGGTGTGATATGGAATCGGAAATGAGTCCAAGTCCGCCGCTTGTGCGTCTCCCGTGTCCAGGACTCCGTCCCCCGTGTTGATCAGAAAGCCCTTTGTGTGTTGAATGCGCCCTGTCTGCATGAACTCCTTAACGGCTTCCACAACAGGGTATTCGATTTCGTGTTTGCAGACGTAGGCGCATTGAAGCCCGTAGAGTTCCAGGGCCTCTCGATGGTCGATGTTCTGCTGCAGGATGACCGCGATGGTGGGAAAGCCGGTCTCTGCGCAGGCCCGATCCCAAGGGATGTGGAAGCAGGAGAGGTAGCAGATGACGAGGTGAGGTGAGAGTGCATCGAGTCCGGCGAGGACCTCCTCTTTGTTCAAATGGTCCCGCTGGGCCTCGATCAGCGAGAGTTCTAGATGGGGTCCGAGCTCTCTCTGCAGCAGAGCGGTGAGGAGGGAGGCCGTACGCGGAATGATCTCCTTGTTGCCCTGGGCAACGTGCTTCTCCTCCCGGACGACCCACTGGCCATGGACCCTGGGGGGAATGATGATGATGATCCTCATCCGATTCCCCTATTGAGGTCCAACTCATACGTGTCCCGATACCAGTGCCGCGCGCCGAGTCCTTCCTTGAACTGTAAGAGCCCCCGGTTGAGGTACTTGCCTAACATGCTGCTTGCCCCTAGGTCCAGGAATCGCTTTTCTCTCTGCTTGTAGTGATCCACGAGGAAGTCAAACACCGGAGCCAATCCGGAAGGGTGCTGGAAGTCCCGCAGCAAACCATTGTAGAACGCCATGACGCAGGGAGAGCTGTTGAGAAAGCAGAGAACGCCTGCGAAGGGAGTCTCTCCCTGGAAGGCGATGGCCACTTCAATGTGGGTTTCCAGGCGAGAAACCAGATCGGCAAGCTCGGAGAGCGAGTGTGTGAGCCGGCTCCCGTGCTTGGTCTCCACGGACTCCTGGAGCATGGGATAGAGTGTCTTCACATCCCGGCTCATCTCGACTGACACCCCCTCCCGTTTCGCTCGGTTGATTTTCCTTCGAATGCCGGCTGAAAAACATTTCGCATCCTCGAGGGGGATCACGCTGGTGATTCGGCGCTGAACCAGTCGGGACGGGCATCGGTGGGTCAGGAAGTACTCAGCGCTCACATCCTGTCGTTTGTGATAGACCATGGGTGCAGATCCGACCCGTAATTTCGAATATCCGCGGTGGATCAAGTATTCTAGAAGACCCGTCGTCATTTCGATGAGCGTCCCGCTCTTCTCATGCCCTGTGATCAGCCCGCCGTAGCTTCCCCCGTAAGGACTGATGCCGACAACCCGAGCCCCCTCCCGGGTTCTCGCTAGAGGAAGCAGGCCTTTGAGCCGCCCGTCCTGCTGCAGAACCAGGTCTTCCCGTTGAAAACGGTCCGGGGGGTGGTAGGCCAGGAAGTCCTGTCGATGGAAGAGGGTTCCGTTGTTGGACATCTCAACGAATTCGTCCCATGAAAGGGCTTCGCCGGGTTCGAGGGGTCTTGCCTGAAAACGGCTCACGCTTTCCCTTTTCGGACGATGGTTCGGGAAATCCGCTCCATAGCCATCCCCGTCGCCTTCATGAACAACGAGAGATACATGATCCAGGTTTCCCTGAGCATTGGATTAAGGAGGCGGCTTCTCCTAGAAAAGGAGCGGGCGTGGCTTTCCAGGCGGCCTCTCAGCCTTGGGAAAATCCTTCGATAAAACGGGTTGGGAAACTGCACCTCGAGTTTTCGAAGGGACTTGATCGCCAGCATGGTGTTATGAAGCTTCTCCATGTTGACAAAATCGAATCTCTCTCCATAGATCTCCGATTGCATCTTCCAGACCTTGAAACCGATGATGTCGACGTATTCCTCAAGGCTCTTCCCATTCAGGGTGTTCGTGAAGTATTTCTTTTGCAGAGCCGTCCCCGTGACCGGGCGGACGGGGTTCACTCCGATCTGTACGTAGTCATAGCGGTTCATGACGTGAAGGGCCCTGGACACCTCTTTCCGGATGTCCTCCTCCGTCTGCCAGGGCAGACCGATAAGAATGGAGCCTGTAAGGAAGGTCTTGTACTTGTCGGCGAGTTCGAATCCACGAATGAGCTTTTCGCCCGGATAGCGCTTGTTGAATCGCCCGAGGGCGCGTTCTGAAAAGCTTTCCAGCCCGAAGAAGAGGCTTCTGAACCCGTATGCGCGGAACCTTCGGAAGACTTCCTCTTCCATGTCGTTGACCGTAATGTCGACATTGGATCCCAGGGTGAGGCCCCGTCGGTACACAAGCTCCATGAACTGAAACGCCCTGGCTCGATTGTAGAAGAAGTTCATGTCCTTGAGCTGAATGGAGCGCATGGGGTAGATCCGCTCGAGCCGGACCAGGTCCTCCTCGAGGCGATCCAGGCTGCGCTCGGCGTAGTCGACCTGCATGGACTTCAGTGAATTGTTGTAACAAAACGTGCAGTCGTTCGGGCAAGCGAAGGTGCTCTGGTAACCCGAAAGCAACCCGCCAAAGCCGAAGTAAGCCCTAGGGTTCCTGAGAAAGCCAAGTTCCAGGGTGTAGCGATCCCAGTCAGGCTGGCCTGTGGCGTCCACTTCGTCCGGAAGTGATCGGAGTTCCGTCTCCAGGAGAAAGCGACTGATCCTGGATATGTCGAATCCCTTCACGAGCGTGTGAAAGGGCTCGAACTCCTCTTCGAAGTGATCGGCTGCAATTGTGGGCCAGTAACCCCCCAAAATGACCGGCTGGCGAAGGTTTTCCCTGGCCGCCCGGGCAAACCGGAACAGGTTGAGGATGTATCGGAAGCTCTTTGCGGATTTCGATTCCCAGAAGAGGAGGGGGGTGTCTTCTGGCATAGAAGCGAAGAAACCGAGCCATCGCTTCCAAGAGTCCCGGTTGAAGATCGTGACGATGGTCGGTTCCACCCCGCCGTCTCGCAGGGCGTCGGCGAGGAAGATCTCAAACATGGGCAGGTAGCGGGGTTTGGCCCGTCCGAATGTGACGATGCAGATCGATCTCATGGGGTTTCCTGTGGCTTGGCCTCCACGGAAGCTCCCGAGGGAGGCACGATGTCCGCAAAGGTGAAGGTTTCACCGGCCGGCAGGTTTTCGATCAGGGCTTCGAACATGTCTCTGATACCGTATGCCTTGGGACCTTCGGAGGATCGAATGAGCGAATCCAGCCGCTTCCGGTTGTGCATGACTTCCTTGATCCTCTCCCAGTCTTTCGGGTTCGAGGTGTTGCAATAGAGGTGAATCGGGTGAAAATTGAACACCTTCAACGGGCCGCCCAGCAGGACCTTCTGCGGAAAGGAGGTCAGAGGACAGCCGCTTTGGAGAAAAAAGGAATCGCCCATGAAAATAGGGAACTGATAGATCTCCTGGATCTTCCAGGGGAAGCTTAGAGCGTGGTAGGGGGCGATGAGTGAGCTGTCGTATAGGAGCCCGGAATCGCGGAGTATCCGCGCGAGGCCGAACCACCAGATCAACCCGTGAGTGCGACAGGCTGTCGCTTCGGGGATTTCCCGTATCAGGCGGGAGATCGCGCTCCTTGCCCCGGCTTCATTTCCCACCTCCCTCAGGTTTGGGTGGATCCCCACCTGGATGAGACGGTTGCTCTCGATCTCTTGCATGACGGCTTCACCGGAGCGGTGGGTCAGAAAGAGCACGGCCCGATAATCTGCCTTCTCCAGGATATCCAACAAGGGTTCGAGCACGAAGTCCTCACACCAGTCCGTATCGAACGTGAGAATATGTCTTGGGCTGATCATGGCACCAAGGCTTTTCGGAGCTCCTCCCGGTCTTCACTGCTGACATAGAAGGTTGGCCGCTCGAATTGAGCTGGCGGCTCATGTATTTTGACCAACTCGATCGATTGGCGCGACAGTCGCTGACGGACGTCCTCCACAATGCGGCCGGGGGAGCCGATAACGTCTTCGTAATGGACAACCACGGGCTCGATGCCGGCGTTTGAAATCTGTTCCGAGAAATGAGCATTCAGCCGGCTGATCTGCCGGGCAATCTGCACACTCCACGGGGACTTGAGAAGGTCCTTCCACTCGGGGGGGCGCAACGACCACCATTGGTTTCGGTCTCCGTAACGCGCCTCACGCGTTTTCAGAATGGAGAGCCCGTTTTCAATGGGCTCGCGTTTCACCCAGATGAACGCACACCGCTCAACGGTCTTGGCGATGCCCTCGAGATGCATTCCCACGATGAGGTTCTTGTGGAGAACCGGCATCCCAAAAGCCTTGCCGATTCGGCGGAGTGCAGAGCCGAGACCCTGCCAGTTCACCTCTTCTGTCCGCTTGATGTGTTCCCCCTGCCCCAGCCATTCGGACCAGAAATAGCCGAACTCATGGGGGTCGGTCAGGAGTGGAGTGACACCGTGGGTGGATCGATAAGAGGTGGTTCGGTCCGTCCCTGTTAGCGCGCGGCTGAGATGGATTCCGTGAAGATGTGCCTTCCAGAAACGTGCGATGATGTTGTTCACATAGCCGAACTCGAGGCAGTGGCAGAGGAGTTGGAAAAGCAGTGTGGTGCCGGTGCGGGGCAACCCGAAGATGAAGACATGGGATGGGTTTGTGCCCGGCGGGGCGTCTAGGGCCTTCTCGTGGGGCTCCAGAACTGCATTGAGGGATTCGAGAAACCCCTCCTCGGCCTTGTCTTTTCGATACGCAGGCGTGCGCTGCGCGTTTTCCCTTTTCAGGACTTTATCCAAGACTCGATCGCCTCATTTCCGATCATCTGCCTCCGGACCGCCGGAAGGGTCTGATCCCTGAGCACCTGCCGGGGCTGTCAACCGATCAAAAGGCAGCACATAACAGTAGGGGAAGCTCTCCAACAGGCTTTCCTTCGACTGCTGAAAGACCCGGTCGTCATACACTTTCACGTAATACCGGTATTCGTTGTCGGTGGTACCGAACCTCGACTTGAATCGATAAACGCCGCTCTGCGAGAGCCAGGTGCCTCCCCAGTTCCAGAAAAGGCATCGTCTTTTTACCGCCTCTTGCATAGCCAGATAGACAAGAAGGCTCATGGGCTGAAGCTCTCGAAAGGCCAGTCGGGTGACCGGGACAAAGTACTCGGTGGTTCGGTTCCAGAAAAAGAGGAGAAGGGCCGCGATGGTGGCGCCGTCCTTTTGGGCGACGTACACCCTATAGTCAGTGTCGTATGTGAAAGTCTGGAAAATGGCTTGAAACACAGACCAGGGCTTCGCTCGGCCACCGATGGCGGCCATGTTTTCCTTGTGGATTTCGCTCAGCTCGCGGAGCACTTCCATGGAGCCGTCGTGCAGTGTTTCGACACCACTTTTCAATGCCTTTCGGACGTTTCGTCGAGCGTAGGGGTGGAAGGACTTCATAAGGGCTTTTTGGATTTCCTCTGGGTCCTTGAGGTTCCAGTGAAGCCTGATGAACTGCCCGATACGGCGGTCGAGGAGATCGTAGGAAGCGTATTGGTCGTAATGGGAGCCTTCACTCTCCAAGGGATTGGCGATGAGGGTTGAGGTGAGTACGCTGTAGCCCCGTGCAATTTCATCAAATGCTCGGACCAGGTCTCTTCTGACCTTTTCAGGTTCGTTCGCCTTCTTGGAGACGAAAACGCCGCCCGGTGTCCCAAAAAAGGGGAGTGAATTGAGCACCCGACCGTGATTCGGGCTTTCCACCAGAAAGGAGGGCAGGGCACCCACAATACGGCCGCCCTGCCTCGCGGTCAGGTAGAGGTCCCTGCTGCCGCTCATCACCTTCTTTAAAAAGGAACGGTAAGGAAGGGAAACAGAAACGAGCATGGTGGGCGAGGAGGTCTGAAAGTCGCGGTAGGCCTCTTCCTGGCTTTCGTCCAGGATGTCGATGTCAAGGGCCATGGGTCTGATCCGTTCGAAAAGGATTCTGACCGGAGACCTCCCTCTGCCTCCAGAGATCGTTGGATTGCACGAGATAGGCGTTGATCTGCTCCAATCGGTTCGAAAAGGCTTCGTCCAGGGCTTGCATGACGGACACAGGCCGTTCTCCGGTCCACCAGAGAGGATGGATCAGAATCTGCACCCTGGGCCACACTGTTTGACCGAGAAGGGGGATGGGATCGCCCTCCCTCCAGTGAGCATTGGAGTCAGAGATGTACTTGGTACGGGGAGGCATGAATCTTGGGGCGTAGGTGCTCGTGAAATCGACTGGAGACGGGCTCCAACCCACAACGGCTCGGGAGGGGTTGTGGAAGGAGATGCATCGACTGGAGCGCCTTCCCACAATCGCCTCGAAGAGCTGAATTTCTTCGGAAATGCTTACGACAAGAGCGCGTTGATCCTCATGGGGATGAGAAGAAATCCGACCTTGATCCACGTGAAGCCCTATGCTGTGGCCCATGTCTGCGATGGTGAGTGCACGTGCACGCGTTTCCGGCTCGAGCAGGTTGTACATTCTGCTTCTCAACAGGAAAAAGTAGGAGGCACGAATCCCGCGCTCGCGTTCAACGGCGGCGATCTCCAAGGCTCTTTCCACGCTCTTGTCTACGTCGTGACGGAGAAGGACAACACCCTCCCCCCCTTGATCCTGTTCGAATGTCTGAATGTCATAACCGCCCTTTTCGAGTGCATCCAGAAAACGGTGATAAGAATCGAGCCCGAACGTTGGGGGGTTCTCCATCCTCAAGCGTCTCCGTGCATCATTTCCAGCATTTCCCAACTGGCGTTGTGAACGCTCCGGAAGTTCATGCCTCGTTCGGGCTGCCAGCCTTGGGGAGCCTCCCAGTCTGTGACGTAGTAGGGGTGGTCTCCGCATTGCACGACAAAAGTCTGATCGTGGAAGGCTGCGACGATCTGCCCGGGGCGGGTCTGATCGAAGTTGAGGGACGTGTCGAAAAGGGCTCCCTGCCATATGGCGATTCGAGTGTCGTAATCCCAGGTGAACGCCCCTGGATATGGGCGTGTAACGGCGCGGACCAGGCTATCGATCCGCTGAACGGGCTCTCTCCAGTCGATGACCCCGTCCTCCGGTCGACGTTTCGGATAGTAGGTTGGCTTCACGTCTGACGGCTGGGGGCTCAAACGCGCGTCTCCGCGCACCAGGGAAGGCAGGTGCTTGAGAAGAAGCAGTTCCTGAGCCAAAGCGTTCTTGTGCTGGAGACTTCTGATGGTATCGCGGGCGTGGATGTCGAAGCGCTGGGTGCCCACAATCATTCCGGAATCCACACCTTCGTCGTAGCGGAACAGGCTGGTAAAAAACCGATCTCGGTTCTCAAGAATGCTCCAGTTCATGGGTGACCTACCACGGCCCCGGGGCAGGCCTTCTGCGCTGCCGTGCATGCCGAAGGCGCCGATCATCAGGTGATCCAGGAACCAACGGGGGAAGAGTCGTTGCCACCCCACGGAGATCAACACGTCGATTCGTATCCGTTTGAACAGATCAATGGTCCTCTGATCCTTCATGGCATAGGTGTTCGGTCTCAGGAGGGGGACCCCCCTTTGTTCCGCGTCCGCAGAGAAATCCACATACCAGGCGATGGAGGTCGCCGCTTCGGGACCCATGTTGATCAGGTATCGGATCTCGTAGCCGGCGTTCAGCAGGGCGTCGAGAATGTCCAGGGTGGTGGGTTGATTCCCGGCTATGGCAATGACTCGGCCTTGGCCCTTCGACGGATTGTTCATTGCTGGACCTCGCTCGAGTTCGTTTCCCGGTGCGCAGCAGACCGTTGCTTCTTTTGGGAGTCAGCTGAGAACGCCTTGAGCCACTCATCGAAATTCATGAGGGACCAGATGAACAGGCGTCTGTTTTTTTTCCCTTCGAAATGCTCGTTGACCAGCTCGTAGACCCTGGCTTTGTGGAGGTACTGATAGATGGGCGAAGTGTTTTTGAAAAACCGTTCCTTGACGAATCCGAGGCTCTCCCCCTTGAACCAGCTCTGGTCCGGGGAGCTGAATCCCTGTTTGACGCCTTTGGTGATCTTCTCCGGCACGTAGGTTTGCATCATTTTGCGGAGCAGGAGCTTGCCGTCCCGCGTCTTCTGGAAGTACTTGCTTGCCTTGCCCACGAACTCATTTTCGTCCTGCTTGACCACTTCCTGGAGGTTGCCCAGCTTGAATTTGACGGGGAGGTGCATGGCGAAGTCTACCAGGTCGTTGTCCATGAAGGGAACACGGGACTCCAGGGAGTGCGCCATGGTCAGCTTGTCCTCCACCACAAAGAGACCGTGGAGAAAGGTCTTGGCCTCGAAGTAGAGGGAGCGATTGACGTACTCTTCCGGCGTGGAGGGAGCCTGAAGCCGGTCTTGAAACACGTCCCGGAAAATGTCCCGCGTCCAGACGTGTTTCACCTTGTCCCAGATCGGCGCGAAGACGCGCTGCAGGTCCCGATTTCGAACCAGACGCTGCCAGAAGCCGTAGTACTTGTCGATGTAGTCCTCGAAGTCCCGGTTCACCACGGCCCGGTAGTACCGCCAGGGGTATCCCCCGAAGAGCTCGTCTCCGCCGCCGCCGCTCAAGACCACCTTGACGAAGTTTCCGGCCAGCTTGGCGGCGTAGAAGTTGGGGTAGCTCTGGCCGACCCTCGGTTCCTCGAGGTGCCAGGCGAAGGAGGGGAGGCACCGTTCCATGTCCCCGGACTTGAGGACCATCTCGTAGTGCTCCGTCCGGTATAGGTAGGAGAGATACTCGGAGGTGGCCCGCTCGTCGAAGTAGAGTTCCCGACCCGAAGCGCTGCTCAGGTCGAAGCCCACCGTGAAGGTCTTCAGGTTGGGGTTGTGCTTGGCGGCGATGCAGGAGATGGACCCGCTGTCCATTCCGCCGCTCAGGTAGCTTCCCACCTCTACGTCGCTCACCAGCTGCCGTTCCACGGCCTGCAAGAATAGCCGGTTGAGCTCCTCGAGGTATTCCCGCTCGTCGCAGATCTGATCGGGCTCCTGAAAATCGAAATCCCAGTATTGGGTTCTGAAGACGTCCGAGGCTTGCTCGATGGAAGGGGCCTCGTGAAGATCGAGTTCCGCGAAGTGCCCGGGCGGCAGGAGCTTGATCCCTTGATAGAGGGTCCTGTCGGTGAAGATGTTCTGGAAGGTGAAATACTCGATGAGGGCCTCATAGTCGATGTCGATGGCGTACTCCGCGTACTGGAGGATCGATTTCACCTCGCTGGCGAAGAGCAGGGTGCGCCTCCCTTCCCTGGCGGTCACCGTGTAGTAAAGCGGTTTGATGCCGTAGCGGTCTCTGGCGAGGTAAAGCTTGTGGCGGGAGTTGTCGTACAGGGCGAACGCGAACATTCCGTTGAAACGATTCACGCACTGGATGCCCCATTCGATGTAAGCGTAAAGGACCACTTCGGTGTCGCTCTTGGATCGGAAGCGGTGTCCCAGGGATTTTAGCTCCTCCCGCAGCTCGCGGAAGTTGTAGATCTCGCCGTTGTAGGCCAGGTAGATGTTCTGGGTCAGATCACTCATGGGCTGGTGGCCAGCGCGGGAGACGTCCAGGATGGCCAGGCGCCGGTGTCCCATGAAGAGATCCCAGTCGTGGGATTCCAGCTCCTCTTGCGCAGCCCTGGAATCCAGTGAAGGCAGGAGCTCAGAGATGTGCCGGTGGGCGTCGTCTGTGAGATTCAGGTGGAACGAGACGGGTTTTTCGTGCCGGCAGCTTGTGTGGTAGAAGAGATATCCGGCATCGTCGGGCCCCCGGTGGGTGAGGATGTCGGTCATGGGCCCGGCAGACGGGGTGTGAATGGTCTTGTGGTTGAGCGCGAGTGCGCCAGTGATGCCGCACATCAGCGGGGGCTCCGCGGTCCCTGGGGCCGGCGGTCCGTTTCGTGCGTCGCCGCCCGAAGGGTTGAGCAATGAATGGATGGATTAGAATCTTTCATGGCCTTCGAAAGCTCGCGCTGTCACGCATGGCAATAGACGAATTTCTCCAGGTTCTCCACGATGTGCGATTGTTCTGATTCGCTGAGGTCCGGGTAGAGCGGGAGCGTGAGACAGTGCTCGTAGGCGTACCGACTGCCGGGGAACGTCCCCTCGTGCCGGCATTGGGGGCCCGGAGAAAAGGCCGGCTGCGCGTGCAGGGCGTAGGTCCCGATCTGGACCTCAATGCCCGCCTCCCGCATGCAGCGTAGGATATCGTCCCGCCGCTCCACGAAAATACAGAACGATTGATAGGCGTGCATACCGTTTGGGGTGGTCTCTGGCAACGTCACGCCCGAGAGCCCTTCGAGGAGAGCCCGGTAGCGCCGGGCCTGGGTGCGTCGAAGCTCCAGGAGATGTTGCGCGACCCGGATTTGTCCGACGCCCACGGCTGCGAGGATGTCGCTCATTTTGTAGTTGGTACCTATCCGTTCGAAAACCGTTTCACGCCGGGAAGCCTGCGTCTCCATGCCGAAATGCTTGTAGGAGCGCATCCAGTCGGCCCACTCTGCTCGGTCGGTCGTGACCATGCCTCCTTCGCCTGTGGTGATGGTTTTCCTGGGATGGAGGCTGAACACGGAGATGTCGGCGAGGCTTCCGACCGGCTCTCCCTTGAGCTCCGCGCCTAGGGAGCAGGCGGCGTCTTCGATCACGTAGAGGCCGTGATTCGATTTAACTCGGTTCAGCTGGTCGTAGCCCAAGGGATTGCCGAATCCGGAAACCGGGATGAGCGCTCGGGTCCTTGAGGTAACGGCTTCCTCGGCCCTGTCGTAGTCCATGAGCATGGTTTCGTGCGAGACATCCACGAGTACGATTGTGGCTCCGACCAGGGCCACCACGCCTGCGGTGGCAGGATAGGTGTAATCCGGAACGATCACCTCGTCTCCCGGACCCACTCCAAGAACTCGCAGGGCCATCTCGAGCCCCGTGGTGCAGGAGGTCGCCGCGACGGCGTAACCGCAACGCACGTGCTCTTTGAACAGTTCCTCGAACTCCGCCGTGACCGGGCCTTCCGTGAGGTAGCCGCTGTCGAGCACAGCGGCCACACGGTCCTTGATCTCCTGGTCCATGTAAGGTTTGGTGAGCGGGATGCGTCTCATGGTTCGTCGATGTCCTCCAGTCCGGCCTGCCTGCGGCGCCTGGCCACTTCGTTCTTGTGCGCGTTCCTCCAGTCGATCAGCTCCCTGAGGCCCCGGTTCAGGGGCACTTGGGCCCGGAAGCCGATTTCAGCGGCCGCCTTCTCCGGGTCTCCGACACGGTTCTTCACAAAGGTCAGGCCGCCCGGTTTGTACTCAATGGAGAGGTTGGATCCCGCGGTTTCCAGGATTTTCTCCGCTAGCTTCCGGATGGTGGTTTTGACGCCTGTACCCACATTGTAAAAGGCGTCCGTTGCGTCCGCCTTCATGGCACAAAGATTGGCCCTTGCGCAGTCGCCGACGTACACGAAGTCATAGGCCTGGGACCCGTCTCCAAACACGGTCGGGGGCAGCCCCTTGTCGAGGCGGTCGAGGATCTTCATGATAACCGCGATGTAGGTACCGCGATAGTCCTGACGGGGGCCGTACACGTTCATGTATCTCAGACCCGCGTAATCGAACTGTTTTTCCGTGTCCCTGTACCGGTGGTAGAGCGCCCGGCACATCTGCTCGCCGGCCACCTTGGTGGCCCCGTAGAAGTTGGTGTTGTTGAAGGGGTGGTTCTCGGTCATGGGCTCCTCGACCGCATCCCCGTAGACCGACGCCGAGGAGGAGTAGACCATTCGTTTCACGCCGTTTTCGAGGACGGCCTCGAGCACGTTGAACGTACCCCCAATGTTCACCTCGAAGGCCGAGCGGGGATAGTCATAGCAGTGCAGGAGCCACAGGGCCGCGAGGTGAAACACGCCGTCCACACCTTTCATGGCGGCATTCAGGATGTCCCGGTGCATGAGCTCGCCTCCCAGCTCGAAGACCTTGACCCGCGGGTCTTGGAGGGCCGAGGCGAGGTTCTCTTCGCTTCCCCGCGTGAAGTTGTCGTACACGCGGATTTCGGCCACGTCCTCCTCGGTGAGTTGGTCCACCACGTGGGAGCCGATGAAGCCCGCACCGCCGATGACCAGAAAACGCTTGCCTTTCAGATCCATGATTCACTCCAGAAGCATTCGAGCTGAGAAACCGCTGTTTCCTCCGTGCACTATGCGAAAAGCATGCCGTTTCAGAGGCTTTTCCACGCGTCCGCCCCTTGAGTTACAACCCGGATGGGAGATAACTCATTGGGTTTCCTTGGTATTGTCGGAGCGAAGCCTTCCCGGGAGCGTTCATTCGAAATCCCGGTGCCGCTTCACGCCTCCCCGGCCTTCCAGATCAGCACGCTCGGGCGGTCCTTCAGGGTGGGCTGAAGCGCCTCGTACTCCTCCCGGCTCAGCACCAGGGAGCGAATTTTCCGCTTGATATAACGTTCGGTTTTCCTGCTCAAATCGTGCAGGTGGTGCGTGTTGATGTTCCCCACGAGGAGGAGGTCGATGATTCCACTGTCTTTGCCCTCTGCGTATTCGTCGATGATGTAGGCTTCCTCCAGGTCCCCCAGGCGGTTCACGATGCCATCGATCACGCGGTCGATTCCCATGACCTTGCCGACCATGGATTTGAGCTCCGGAAAAAGAGGATGATCCGTGTTAGCAGCGTAATAGACCTGACGGCCGTTTTTCTCTGTTTTCAGGAGATGGGTCTTGGTGAGCTGGTTCAGCTCCTCGCGCACCGAGTTGGTGGAGGCGTTGAACTCTGTGGCCAGCTGGCGGAGGTAGGACCGTGTTTGCGGATTGAAAAAGAGCCGCATCAGAAGTTTGACACGCGTCTTGGAAGAGATGAGCCCTGTGAATAGGTTCTCCACGTTGCCTCCTTATTGAGTAGTAAGGCTACTCAATAAAAAGGAGGTCTGTCAAGCTTTTTGTGGGGTCAGGGGAACAGGATGCCCCGTCGGCCGTCGTGTACGGTGGGGATTCCTCCTTCCGCCGGGAATGACATGTTGCTCAAAATGAAAGGAGAATCGAGCGGGATCGTGGGCCATGGCTTCCGGAGGCTCAACCGGGAAGAGCAAGAAGGGCTTCCGGGGCTTCCCGCATGAGTTCCCAGGTGGTCATGAATCGGATGGTGGTTGGCTTCAAGGGGACGTTGGCTTTGAGGATCCTGTTGACGACCAGGTATTGCGAAGGGGCGTACTTGGATGCGAAGCTGCGCATGGCTCGAGGCGTGGCGGGTTTCCCGAGGGTGAGGCGCTGCCGATGAATCACAACAGTCTACCTCGAAAATTCGAACCTCGTCTTCGACTTTTCAA
>CAZQCK010000036.1:0-26831 GCA_964591925.1 uncultured Desulfobacterales bacterium | reverse complement strand
CCTCGAAAATCCGTACTCCCACCTTCGACAGCGCATCGCTGACCAGTACCTTCATACAAATCTCCCTTCACGTTCAACACCCGCCTGAATTGAGCGTTTCAAATTGCAGTCTATCGAAAAAACACCTAATATATCAAGGGCTTGCCATTAAAAAAGGCCGGTTTGAGCATCACCTTTTACATGCATGCGCTTCTTCGAAAAAAACTGCAATTTAAAACGCTCAATTCAGGACCCGTTCCGCCACGGAACCTCTCCCGGCCCGAAGAAGGACCCGAAATCCATCTCGTGTGTTCCGATGATTATGCCACGAAATCGGTAAGTATACCATGTCCCTATGGGTTGTCAAGCGGCATCGCACCGGGCGTACGACGATAAACCCCTTAAAGCATTACATAAAAACCCCTCAGCGCCTCTGCGCTTGAACGGGGCTGCGAACACGGTCGTTCGTTCATTCGAATGAATCAAGGCCTCCAGGGTCCGCGGTCCCAGCAGACCGTCTTCCGGGCCTGCATCCGGCCCCCGGGCGTTCAGCCGGGCCTGGGCGAACCGAATCGCCTTTTTCTTCATGACTCCTCCTCCATCAGACGAACTTGCTCAGGAAGCCCACGAAACGGCCGATGGCGAGCACCAGGGATTGGGTTTTCCGGGCATGGGAAACCTGGCTTCGAATCTCCCCCATCTCCTGCACGTCGTCCCCGCTGCTCACAATCCCTTCTTCCAGCAGCTTCAACCGCGCGCGGGCGTAAGCGCTAAACGCCTGGTCGCGTTTGGGCTCGAGAATCACCTTGTCCGTGGATGAGGCCCGCTTGTACCTGATGTCAATGGTGGCGGTCGTAGCCGCCGCCTTTTCCAGGATGATCTCGTCGTTCTCCATGGCCCGTCTCCTCCGCCCCTTACGGGCTGAGTGTGCGGTCGAGCTCTTCCATGACCTCCTCGGCCAAGGTCTCGAGCCCCGGGTCGGCGTTGATCCCGGCAAACACGGTGTTCGCTCGATGGGCCAGATAGCCCGTGTCCCGCCCCGTCAGGTCGCCGACGATCCGAATAGCCCGCAGCAGCAGGTCCTGCATGTCGTCTACGCTCAGCTTGTCGTACGCTGCGGCCATCTTCTGCAGGTTCCGGCCCAGCTCCGCGGCCTTGACAGAGGGCTCCACCACCGCTCGCAGCAGCTCCTGCTCCGCCCTCCGGATCTCGTCAAAGCGAATCTTGACGAAGGCGAGACGGTCCTTCCTGGACGCCCGTGACAGACCCTGGTTCTCCAGGATGTCCAGGGTGTCGGCCACCAGGCCGCCACGCTGCTGAAGCAACCGAGGCGGATGATTCGCAAAATGCCCGGCAATTCCCGCCATGTCCGCGGTCAACCGCTGGACGATCCGGATCGAGTCCTTCACCGCGTCACCGGCGAAAAAAGAGCCCTCCTCCAGGCCCTGGAGCATTCCTGCAAATTTGGTGTACCGGGTACGCAGGTCATTCAGGTACCGGTCCCGCGCCTTCTGAACCGCCGGGTCCAGGTCGATCACATTCGGATCAGCCGCCTGCTCCAGCGCCGGGAACCCCAGCTCGAACCCCGTCTCTCTGAGCCTCTCCAAATCAAGCCCGGCCAGGAAGGCGACAAACTCGTCCGTCTGCTCCCGGGTGCTCCGCGGAGAGGGGGCGAGTTCCGCCTTCATGCTCTTCTCCACCGCGTTCACAGCCGTCAGCGCGTGGTTGCTGAACTGCTCGGCAGCCAGTCGAAGAGACTTGGCCTTCTCCGGAGTGCATCCCCCCAGGACCAGAAAGGCCATGACCAGAAAGGCCGTTTTGCCGCCGGCAACACGCAGGCACTCGTTCATCGGTTTTCTCCTCTTGGCTCTTCCTTCGGTAGCTTTATAATATTTTAATTGGCCTGTTTTACCTCGGGGAGGGGCCGCCCATTAACACGGGTCCGACACGGTGGTTTGTTCATTCGGGTGAGCGGGTCGCCTCCCTGATCCGCTTGATGTGAACCTGCAGGGCCATGATCGCGGCCGGGGTCATGCCGGAGATGCGAGAGGCCTGACCCAGGGAAACCGGACGCACCCGCGCCAGCTTCTCCCGGACCTCATTGGAGAGGCTGTGCACCTCGAAATAGTCCACCGACTCGGGAATCAAGAACTCCTCCATCTTGCCCAGCTGCTGCACCTGCCGCTCCTGCCGGTCAATGTACCCCTGGTATTTCAAGCGGGTCTCCACCTCCTCGGCGACCGGGGAATCCACCGCTTTCAGCTCCGGATCGAAAAGACACAGCTCCTGGAAGGTGATCTCGCTTCTCCGCAAAAGAATCGAAAGGGGTACTGTTTTTTTGAGGGGAGCGGAGCCCAGTTCCCGCAAGCGGTCCTGGACGCCCGGCTCCGGTCTCAAGGTGACCCGCTCCAGACGCTCGATCAACGCCTCAATCGCCTCCCGCTTCCTGCAGAACGCGCGGTGCACATCGTCCGGCACGAGGCCCAACCCATGCCCGATGTCCCTCAGTCGCATGTCCGCATTGTCCTCGCGAAGAAGGAGCCGGTACTCGGCGCGGGAGGTGAACATACGGTAGGGTTCCGTGGTTCCCCGAGTGACCAGGTCATCGATCAGGACACCTGCATAGGCCCTGGAACGGGGCAACACCAGGGGCTCTTCCCCGCGAACCTTCAGCACAGCATTGATTCCCGCCAGAAGACCCTGGGCCGCCGCTTCCTCATACCCGCTGGTTCCATTGATCTGACCGGCGTGAAAGAGTCCTTCCACGAGCCGGGTCTCCTGGGTGGGCTTCAGCTGAACGGGGTTGACATAGTCATACTCAATGGCGTAGCCGGGCCGGAGAATCTCCGCCCTCTCCAGGCCGGGCACGGCCCGAATCATTCGCAGTTGGATGTCCACGGGCAGGCTGGTGGCCAGGCCGTTGGGGTACACCTCCTCGGTGTCCAGCCCTTCGGGCTCCAGAAACACTTGGTGCCTGGGTTTTTCCGAAAACCGGACCACCTTGTCCTCTATGGACGGGCAGTACCGGGCACCGGTTCCCTCAATCACTCCGCTGAAAAGCGGTGAGCGGTCGAGACCGGAGCGAATCGCCTCGTGACAAGGCTCGGTGGTGTAGGTGATGTGGCAAGGGACCTGGGGCAGGGAAATGCGGGTGGTCTCGAAGGAGAAGGGCCTCGGCTCCGGGTCTCCGTACTGCGCCTCCAGGTTCTGAAACTCGATGGTCCGTCCGTTCAATCGAGGCGTGGTGCCGGTTTTGAGACGCCCCGTCTCAAAACCCAGTTCACGAAGCTGCTCGGAAAGGCGGTTGCTGGGAGGATCCCCCATTCGTCCGGCGGGAAACCGGTCCAGTCCCACATGGATCAATCCTCGAAGAAAGGTGCCTGTGGTCAGTATAACCGTCCTGGACGGAAAACGCTCGTGGAGGTGGCTCTCCACACCCCGAATACGGCCGTTCTCCACCAGCAGCCGCTCTACCATGGCCTGGCGGACGTCCAGGTTGGCCTGCCGCTCCACCACCGCCTTCATGCGTCTGCGGTAGAGGTCCCGGTCGTTCTGACACCGCGAACCGCGCACGGCCACACCTTTTCGCGTGTTCAACCGCCGAAACTGAATGGCCGTCTGATCGGCGGCTTTGGCCATCTCTCCACCGAGCGCATCGATTTCCTTTACCAAGTGCCCCTTGGCGAGCCCTCCGACGGCGGGATTGCAGCTCATGGCCGCTACGTGATCCAGGTTGATCGTCAGAAGCAGAGTCGCATGCCCCATTCGGGCCGCGGCCAGGGCCGCCTCGCATCCGGCATGGCCTGCTCCCACGACGATCACATCGTATGATTTTTCGCACAAGGACATGGTGTTCCCATGAACAGCGCCGGCGGGAAAGGACAGGTCCGGTTTATGAAAAGACGTCCTTCAATACGATCGTCTCCTCACGCCGCGGCCCGACCGACACAATGGCGATCGGAACACCTGTGGCCTCTTCTATCCGGTTCAGGTAAGTGCGGGTCGCATCAGGAAGGTCTTCCAGGGTACGGGCGGAAGAAATCTCTTCCTTCCATCCGGGCAGCTCCTCGTAAACGGGCTTGCACAGAGCCAGCCGTCCCAGGCTGGAGGGCCTGCTCTCGACAGCCGCATCGTCCAGCTCGTACCCCACACAGATATTCAAGGTCTCCAGACCGGTGAGGACATCCAACTTGGTCAGGCTCAAGCTGTTCAACCCGTTCAACCTCGTACTGTCGCGGACCATCACCAGATCGAGCCACCCGCAACGCCTTCGCCGGCCTGTGGTGGCGCCGAACTCCGCTCCCCGCTCCTGGATGTAATCGCCGATTGCGTCGTTGAGCTCCGTGGTGAAGGGGCCCGCTCCCACGCGGGTCGTGTAGGCCTTGACTATGCCGTTGACATGATGGAGGCGGCCGGGGCCGACACCGGCTCCGGCGCACGCCCCCCCGGAAATGGGGTTCGAGGAGGTGACAAAGGGGTAGGTCCCGTGGTCGATATCCAAATGCGTCCCCTGCGCGCCTTCGAACAACACATTCCGGCCGCCCCGCTCCGCTTGTTCGATCTCCACGGACACGTCGGTGATATAGGGCTCCAGGACCTCACCCAGGGCTAGGAATCGGTCGAACATGGGCTGAAACGCCAGAGTTTCGCCGCCCAAAAACTCTTTCAAGATAAAATTCTTCTCGTTCAGATTCTCCCTGATCTTGTCCTCGAGGACCTCCGGCTCCAGGAGGTCGACGGCCCTGACACCGGTTCGCCCGGCCTTGTCTTCATATGCGGGCCCGATGCCCCGGCCGGTGGTGCCGATCTTGTTCGAGCCTTTGGCCGCCTCTCTGGCCGCATCCAATGCGCGGTGATACGGAAGAATGATGTGGGCCTTCTCACTGAGACCCAGGTTGTCCGGCCCCACAGAGATTCCCTCCTCCCGAAGGATGTCCATCTCTTTGAGCAACACCTGCGGATCCACCACCACCCCGTTTCCGATCAGGCACTTCTTCTTCGAATGAAGGATGCCGGAAGGGATCAGGTGGCAGATGGTTTGGCGACCCCCCACCACCAAGGTATGCCCTGCATTGTTCCCGCCCTGGTACCGGACCACCATGTCCGACTTGGCGGTGAGCAGGTCCACCACCTTCCCTTTACCCTCATCCCCCCACTGGGTCCCAACGACGACAACATTCGGCATGCCATTCCTCCAGTCGGCCTTTGTTTGCTTTGGTGATTGATGTAACCTCGACGCTATTTGAAGTGCTTCAGCGGCGTCTTGCCGATGGCGAACACGTTGAACCCCATCTCGTAAAGCCGCTCGTGGTCCAGAATGTTACGGCCGTCAAAAAGAAACGCCGGCCATACCATGGACTGAAAAATCCGTTCGTAATCCAGGGTCCGGTAGAGATCCCATTCGGTGAGAACAGCAACGGCATGGGCACCCTCCGCCGCCTTGTACGGATCCTCTTCGAAAGAGACGTTTCCGTCCACATCCGCCAGGTCCGCCCGGGCGTTCTCCAGGGCCTTGGGGTCGGTGATCACCAACTGAGCGCGCTCTTCCAGAAGGCCCCTTGCCACCTCAATTGCAGGGGACTCCCGGGTGTCGCCGGTGTCAGCCTTGAATGCGAAGCCGAAAAGAGCGATCCTCTTTCCCGCCGCTGTATTGAAGAGACTCGACAGCATGTTCCGGACGAACCTCTTCTCCTGCCACTCGTTGATCCGGACGACCGACTCCCAGTAGCGGGCCACCTCGTCCAGCCCGTAGCTCTCGCAGATGTACACGAGATTCAGGATGTCCTTCTTGAAACAGGACCCGCCGAACCCGACGCTGGCCTTCAGGAACTTGGGGCCTATTCGGGAGTCCATTCCAATGGCGTAGGCCACCTCGTCGACCACGGCGTTGGTCTTTTCACACAGGGCCGAGATGGAGTTAATGGAGGAAATCCTCTGGGCCAGGAATGCGTTGGCCGTCAGTTTGGAAAGCTCCGAGCTCCAGATGTTGCTCTCGAGAATCCGTTCCCTGGAGACCCAGTTGGCATAGATCTCCACGATCGCCTTTCTGGCCCGAATGCCTTCCGGGGTTTCGCGGGATCCCACAAGCACCCGCTCCGGGTTCTCCAGGTCGCGAACAGCCGTGCCCTCGGCCAGGAACTCGGGATTGGACACCACCTCGAACCGCGGCCCATTGGGTGTGGCGTTGAGGATTCTCTCCATGGCGGCGGCCGTGCGGACCGGCAGGGTGGATTTCTCCACGATGACCTTGTCCGACGATGCGTTGCTGAGAATCTGCCGGGCGGTCTTTTCCCAGTACTGAAGATCCGCAGCACGACCCGCGCCCTGGCCGAAGGTCTTGGTGGGGGTGTTCACGGATACGAAAATGATATCGGCCTTTTGAATATTCCGGTCTATATCCGTAGAGAAAAACAGGTTCCGGCCCCGGGCCCTGGCCACCACCTCGTCCAGGCCCGGCTCGTAGATGGGCAGGGAATCTCCATTCCATGCCCTTATGCGAGCTTCGTCGATGTCCACCACCGTGACACGGTAATGCGGGCAGCGGTCTGCAATCACCGCCATGGTGGGGCCTCCCACATAACCCGCCCCGATGCAAAGGATGTCTTTTTCGAATGTCATATTCAGCCTCCTCCACTCCTTCCGCCGCCGGGCTTGGAAAAATGACGCACCACGGCTTCGGTAAGGGAGTCGATCGTGTAGTGGGGGGGCACCACGTCCACGGAAAGACCCGCATCCTCAGCGGTCTTCGCAGTGATCGGCCCGATGCAGGCCACACCCGCACTTTTCATCCAGCCTCGCAATGCATCCTCCTCGCCCGGGAACATTCCCAGAAAGTTCGTGACCGTGGAGGAGCTCGTAAAGGTGATCAGATCGATCTCACCTTGTTCCAGCATGCCCCTGACCCGGGTCGTGTCCCGGTCCGGTTTTACGGTCCTGTAAGCGGAAATCACATCCACGCCGGCGCCCCTGTGCTCGAGCTCCTCGGGCAGGACCTCCCTGGCCTTTGCCGCTCTCGGGATCAGCACCCGCAGCCCCTCCAGAGATTGCCTGCCCATGGCCTCCACCACAGCCTCGGCCCGGTACTCGGCGGGGACCAGATCCGGTTGAATCCCATGGCTTTTAAGGGCCTCGGCCGTGGCCGGACCGATGGCACCCACGCGTGCACAGTACAGTACGCGTGCATCCTTTCCGCGGGCTTCCAGCCGCTCGAAAAAGAAGCGCACGCCGTTGACGCTGGTGAACAATATCCAGTCATAGCGCCCTATGTCTTGAATCGCCCGGTCCAGAGGGTCCCAGCTCTTCGGCGGGACCACCCGGATCGTGGGGAACTGTATACACTCCGCCCCCAGTTCGGACAAACGCGCCAGAAACCCGCTGGCCTGTTGGCGGGCGCGGGTCACCACGATCCGCCTTCCAAACAGAGGGCGGCGCTCGAACCAGTTCAGTGTCCCACGGAGCGACACCACCTCCCCGGCCACAATAATCGCAGGAGGCTTGATGCCGGCTTCCTTCACGATTCCTGCGATGTCCTTCAACGGCCCGGTCACGGTGCGCTGTTCGGCCGCCGTGCCTCTATGGATCACCGCCACGGGAGTCTTCGGGGAACGCCCATGAGCCATGAGCCGATCGGCTATGGTCGGCAGGTTTCCGACCCCCATGAGAAAAACGAGCGTTCCCACCCCGGTGGCCAGACGATCCCATGCAATGGAGGAGTGCTCCTTGGCGGGATCTTCATGCCCTGTGATAAAGGCCACGGTGGCGGTCATGTTCCGATGGGTAAGGGGAATCCCCGCATAGGCCGGAACGGCGACCGCGGACGTGACCCCCGGCACCACCTCAAAGGGAATCCCCGCTGCGGCCAGCTCTTCGGCCTCTTCACCTCCTCGACCGAAAACAAACGGATCCCCCCCCTTGAGGCGGACCACTCGCTTTCCGCCACGGGCCAGGTCCACGATGATCCGGTTGATCTCCTCCTGGGTGCGGGTATGGCTGCCCCCCTGCTTGCCCACGTACACCAGCTCCACTCCTTCAGGGGCAAGCTCCAGGAACGCCGGGTTGGCGAGGTAGTCGTAGACCAGGGCGTCCGCCCGTTCTATGCACTCCCGGCCCTTCAAGGTCATAAGGCCGGGATCGCCGGGCCCTGCGCCCACCAGGTACACTATGCCGGATTCAGTGATTGTCATGCCGCGCCTCATTCTCAACGGTCGGGACTCAGGTCCTTGTGTGCTCGGCGCTTCCACCCGCATACACCCGCCGAAGGATATCACCTGCCCCGGCGTCCAGGAGCATCCGGCCCAGGCGCCGACCGATCTCTTCAGGGTGGTCGGCTTCCCCCATGATCTCGTCGAAGATGAGATCGCTTCCGTCCACCTCCGCCACGAGTCCCTTCAGAACAAGGGAGTCGCCTGTAAGGACCGCGTAACCGGCAATGGGCACCTGGCAGCCGCCTTCCAGCGTGGCCAGGAGGGCCCGCTCGGCCCGGACTCGAAGCTCGGTGGGCTCATGGTTAAGAAACCGGAAAATGCCCTCAGTCCCTGAATCGTCCAGCCGCATCTCCACCCCCAGGGCTCCCTGCCCCATGGCCGGGAGGACCTGAGAAGGCGAGAGAAACTGCGTCGCCTTTTCCTCCAGGCCCAGTCGCCGCAGTCCCGCAGCCGCCAGGACGATGGCATCGACCTCTTCGGTGGCGAGCTTATTCAGCCTCGTCTCCACGTTGCCGCGGATGGAACGGACCTTGAGGTCCGGCCGTTGGTGCAGGAGCTGGGCGCTGCGTCTCAGGCTGCTGGTCCCCAGCCGGGTTTCAAGGGGAAGCTGGTCGAACCGTTCGCCCCGGGCCGACACCAGGGCGTCCCTGGGATCCTCGCGCTCCGGGAACACTCTGATTCCCAGTCCTGCGGGAAGGTCGGTAGGTACGTCCTTCATGCTGTGAACCGCCGCATCCACTTCTCCACGCAGCAGGGCTTCCTCTATCTCCTTGACGAACAACCCCTTGCCGCCCACCTTGCTCAGGGGGGAGTCCAGAATCTTGTCGCCCCGGGTCGTGATGCGGACGAGCTCCACCTCAACGCCCGAGTGGCGGGATTCCACACGTTCGCGGACCCATTCGCTCTGGGCCACAGCCAAACGGCTACCCCTGGTGCCGATACGTACTCTCATGTCGTCTCTCGTCCCGGGCCGTAACCCGACTCACAGGGAGGAGCCGCCCGACTTGCGTCTCTCCAGAAGAAACCTGGCCACCGCCAGGTCGTTGGGAGTCGTCACCTTGATATTGTCCTCAGCCCCTTCGACTATTCGGACCGGTAGTCCGAGCCGTTCCACAAGGGAGGCGTCATCAGGCACCTCGCCCCACCCCCCTTCCGCTGCTCTGTGGTGGGCGTTGAGGAGGTCCGCCCGGCGAAACGCCTGGGGCGTCTGGACCAACCAAAGACTCTCGCGGGCCAGGGTCCGCTCCACCCAGGCTCCCCCCAGCACCTCCTTGACGGTTTCCCTGGCCGGAAGAGCGGCCACGGCGGCGCCGTACTCTCCGGCCTCCGTCACGGTACGCTCGATCAAGCCCGGCTGAACCAGTGGTCGAACACCGTCATGAACCACCACGAAATCGCAGGCCATGGGGCACGCCTCCACTCCCAGGCGCACGGAATCCTGCCTCCGCTCTCCTCCGGGCAAGACCCGACGGACCTTGGTCAAGCCGTGGCGCATCAAGATGTCCTGCTCGCAAGCGGAAACGTCTTCACGCGGGACCACGAGAAAGACCGTATCAATCACCGGGCAATGCTCAAAGGCCTCGAGGGTGACGGCCAGGATCGGCCTGTGGTCGAGGTACAGGAACTGCTTGGGTCGGTCCGCTTGCATGCGGATCCCGGCGCCGGCCGCAGGAATGACGGCGGCCACGATCCCGGATTTCGGGGCTTGTCCTCGCTTCTCCATGAGCGGTCGATCCCCGCCGGTGGGAAATGCTCACAGCGCCGGCGGCAAAAAAAGAGGCCCGGGGCGGATTCTCCCCCCGACGGCCTGTGGTGAACATGCCCCATACGCGCATTCCTCCACCGTTGCGGCGGGTCTGCGGGGAGCCCTCCACCTGAACCGAGCGATCTTTGAAACGCCCGATTCAGGCTCGAATTGTTTCAGCCCCGGATCAGGCTCGAGCGGTTTTTCTGGTCTGTTTCTTGAGCCGGTTGATCCGCCGCCTCAAAATGTCCGTCCGGCGCCTGTCGTTGCTTTCCTTGGCGGCCTTTTTCTCTTCCTTGAACCGGGCTATCTTGTCCTTCAACTGCTTGACCGTGGCCCCGGTCTTGGTTGTTTTGGTCTTGGCCGCCCTGTCTTCATCGGCAATGCCCCAGGCCTCCTGAATGAGGGGAATCAGGTCTTCCTTTTTCATGGCACTCGCGCCGGTGACACCTTCGATCAGCACCGCCACCTCGCGAAGCTCGGGCGCCGTCATCTTTTCGAGAGGCTTACCGATCTCCTTCGCTTTCTGCCTGGATTTATCCTGGGTTTCTACTGGTGTTTTGGTCTCTTCCTCCATGGTTCAACTCCGGTTTCTATTTGATTGAAGATGGGTGAATGGTTCATGCGGGCCTGGACCCGCATCTAGGACGACTCTGTTTTCTTGCGAATAAAGGGCGCCACCAGATCGATCGGGATGGGAAAAAGGGTGGTGGAGTTGCTCTCAGACGAAATCTCCCTGAGCGTCTGAAGATAGCGGAGCTGAAGCGCTTCAGGGTGCCTTCGAATGATCTCCGCCGCATCCGCCAGGCGGTTGGCGGCCTGGTACTCACCTTCCGCACTGATTACCTTGGCCCTTCTCTCCCGTTCGGCCTCCGCCTGGCGGGCCATGAAACGCTGCATCTCGTCCGGCAGATCGATGTGCTTGACCTCCACCGTGGAAACCTTGATGCCCCAGGGATCGGTCTGCATATCCAGGATTCCCTGGAGCCGGGCGTTGATCTTGTCCCGCTCCGCAAGAAGCTCGTCCAGCTCCACTTGGCCGCATACGCTTCGAAGGGTGGTCTGGGACAGCTGGGAGGTGGCGAACAGATAGTTCTCCACCTCCACGGTTGCATTAATCGGTTCCATGACCCGAAAATAGATCACCGCGTTCACCTGCACCGACACATTGTCCCGCGTGATCACATCCTGGGAAGGGACGTCCATGGCCACCAAACGCAGGCTCACCTTCACCATCTTGTCGATCACCGGGATGAGGATGATCAACCCCGGTCCCTTGGTCTTGATCACCCTTCCCAATCGAAAAATGACACCCCGCTCATACTCCTTCAGGATCCGCAGGGCAGAGGCCAGGAACATAACGATCAAAACGGCTGCCACAATGTAAAACATCACTCTTTCTCCTCTCCGGTCGAATACGCCGGACATTCATACCAGGAGCCGGCGCTCCTTGCAAGGTCCGGCAAAGCCGGCCGGCTCACAGCGAAAATCACTAGCGGGTGCCCGCCGCCCGCCTGACCCGCAGCTTCAGGCCCCGGACCTCCAGCACCTCCACCGCCTCGTCAGGCTCGATTTCTTCATCCGCCGCCGCCCGCCAGGTCTCACCGTGCACAAAGACCATACCCTCGGGATCGAGGCGGGTGCGGACGATTCCGATTTCGCCCACCAGCCCTTCAGAACCGCCCCTGGGCTGAGCCCGGTAGGCGCGAAAGGCCAGCGCCGCCACCACGATGAAAAAACCGCCCACCAGGGCCACGGTGGGGAGAATTACCCTGAGAGGCACCCCCACGTCTTCGAACAACATGATAGACCCCAAGGTCAAGGAAATCAATCCGCCCACCGAAAGCAGACCGTAGCTCGTGACCTTGATCTCGGCGATGAACAAAACGACCGAGAGCAGGATGAGCAGCAGGCCCGCGTAATTCACAGGCAGGGTCTGAAACGAGAAGAACGCCAGGATGAGAGAAATCGCCCCGATCACCCCAGGCAGAATCGCCCCGGGGTTGCTGAGCTCGAAATACAGCCCGGCCAGACCGATCATCATGAGAATGTAGGCGATACTCGGATCGCTGATGGTCCGCAAAACCTTGTCTCGAAAACCGGGACGATAGGGAATACGCTCCAGACCCTCAAGGTTCAAGGCCCGGCTCTCTCCCTTCACCTGAACTTCCCGTCCGTCCAGCTCTTGAAGGAGTTCATCCAGATCCCGGGCTATGAGATCGACTACGTTCTTCTCCACAGCCTCCTCAGCGGTCGCGGATATGCTCTCACGAATCGCCTTTTCCACCCACTCCCCGTTGCGCCCTTTGCCCTCGGCGATCCCCCGGCCGTAGGACGCCATATCGTTTACCACCTTTTTGGACATCTCCTCCTGAATGTCTTTTCCGCCTGCCGCCACCGGGTGGGCGGCCCCGATGTTGGTGCCGGGCGCCATGGCGGCCACATGACCCGCCACCGTCACCATGACGCCTGCCGAGGCGGCTCCCGCTCCTCCGGGGCTTACATAGACGGCCACAGGAACGGACGAGTTCAAGATCGCCTTCACCATGGAGCGCATGGAGGACGCCAGCCCTCCCGGTGTGTCCAGCCGCAGGATCACGAGTTCCGCGCCCAGGCCGGGCGCCTCCTCGATTCCCCGGCTTACGAACAGCGCACTGCCGGGGTTGATCGGTCCTTCCAGGTCCATGATCAGGAGCGTCCGGCCGGGGGTCTGTTCTGCGAACACCCCAGGCACTGCGGCGACCAGGGCTGCAAGCATCAGCAGGAGCAGGGTTCGAAGCCCACGTCCCTCAAGCACGATTCCCTCCCTTCAGGTCGAGGACTTTCATGATCTTCTTGACGTCCTCCCAGACAGGACGCTTGGCGGCCTCGTTGCGCAACAAATAGGCCGGGTGGAAGGTCGGCATCACCGGGATGCCCCTGTACTCGAACCATTGGCCCCGCTTCCCGGTGACGGAGAACTCCTTTCCGAGCAGCTCCCTGCCGGCCACCCGGCCGAGGGTACAGATCACTTTCGGGCCGATGAGCTCGATCTGCCGCTGAAGAAAGGGGCGGCAGGCCGTGATCTCGGTTTCCTGAGGATCGCGGTTCCCGGAAGGCCGGCACTTCAGCACGTTGCAGATATAGACCTGCTCTCTGGAAAGGCCCATGGCCTGCACGATGCGTGTGAACAGTCGCCCGGCTTCGCCGACAAAGGGCCGTCCGACTCGATCCTCATCGGCTCCGGGCGCTTCCCCCACAAAAACGAGCTCCGCCCGCGGTGCCCCTTCGCCGAACACCAGTCGCCGCCTGCCGGCATGAAGCGGACAACGCCTACAGTCGCCCATAATCCCTTGCAACTCCTCGAGCGTTCCGGCCCGGCCGGCCTCCTTCAAAGCCGCAGTGTTACCGGCAGGGGCTTGCGTCGAGCGATCACGCAGCTCAGGAAAGGTCGCGGGCGGGTCCAGTCCCAGCTCCCGGTTCCCCTGGAAAAGCACTTTCAACAGACGCACCGCGTCTATCAACTCATTTATGGGTGCGGTTCTTTGGGCCATCTTTCCAGGATTCGGTCCAGGATTCGGTCGGCGACCTCCTCCTTGGACATCAAAGGGAGTTCTTCTACGTGCCCTTCCCGGTAAAGGATCTTGACCAGGTTGGTGTCCGTGTCAAAGCCCGAGTCCGGGCGGGAGACATCATTGGCCACGATCATGTCCACGTTCTTTTTTTGCAGCTTTTCCCGCGCGTTCTCCACAAGCGCATCGGTTTCCGCGGCAAACCCCACCAGAACGCAGGTCCCGTCCCCCGGCACGCACCCCAGTTCCGCCAGAATATCCGGATTGCAGACCAGATCGAGGACAGGATCCGCCTGACCTTTCTTCAATTTTCGACCGGAGGCCTCTCGAGGTCGATAGTCCGACACGGCAGCGGCCTTGATCACGGCATGACACCCCGTCCGCTCGGCCAGGACCGCCGAGCGCATCTCCTCGGCCGAACGAACACCCAGGAACCGAACGCCCTGGGGCGGCTTCAGGCACGTCGGACCGCTCACAAGCACGACCGACGCCCCCCGCCGGGCCGAAACCCGGGCCAGGGCGTAACCCATTTTGCCGCTGGAGCGGTTTGTGATGTATCGAACCGGGTCGATCGCCTCGGTGGTGGCCCCCGCCGTGACCAGGACCTTTCGACCCTTGAAATCCTTGGGCGCAAGAAGCACACGAATCCGCTCCAGGATGTCCTCCGGCTCAGGAAGACGCCCGGGGCCTTTTGTACCGCAGGCCAGGTCTCCGGTCCCCGGTTCCATGATGTGCGTCTCCCGATCCTGAAGTACGCGGAGGTTTTCCTGAACCGCCGGGTGCTCGAACATCCGCTCGTTCATGGACGGGCAGACCAGAACGGGGGCGGTGGCTGCGATCAGCATGGAGGAGAGGAAGTCGTCCGCCATGCCCGAAGCCATCTTGGCGATGAAGCCGGCCGTGGCCGGAGCAATGACGATCAAATCCGCATTCTGCCCCCAGGTGATGTGGTCCATGGGATTGTTGGCGGGATTGTACTGTTCCCAAACCACGCGGTGTCCCGAAAGGGCCTCGAAGGTCAACGGAGTGACAAACTCAGTGGCGTTTTTTGTCATGGCGACCCGCACGTCCGCCCCGTCTCGAACAAGCCCTCGAACCAGTTCCGCCGCCTTATAAGCGGCGATGCCGCCCGTCACCCCCACAATGATACGCCCGTGCTTCATACCCAGCCTGGCCTTTCTCTTCCGCCGTCGGCCGTCGACTCTCTCTTTGGACCATTCACCGCTCACCTTGGAGCGGCTTCAAATAATAGGCGTACTCGGCCTTTTCTTCCGGCCCGATCCTCACGGGCCATGAGTCCTCCTGCCCCAGGACTGCTTGTAGTTCCTTTCCTGCTTTGACCGCCGAGTCCCGGTCTTGGAAAAACCCCACTCGAAGGCGCATCCACTTCTGACCCTCGATCGTGGCCCGGCTGATGTAGGCGGAGTAGCCCTTCTTCAGAAGCCGGACGGCCGCCCCGTCGATACGGTCGGCCGTAGGGGAGGAGACCACATTGACGACCCAGTTCGCTTCGGGCCCTGTCTCGGCCTGCTCGCGTTCCTCCGGAGTCAAGGTATAACGAAGGTGAACTCCATCGGGCACCGGCCGCTCCGGAAGGCGCTCATCCAGGGTCATTCCGGCCAGTTTTTCCCGGTTCAGCTGAAAGAGAACCGGCCACTTCAGAGGGTCCCCTAACACATCCTCCCGGCCGGCGGCAACTGCAAGGGAATCCCCGGGTTGCGCCGTGTATTCTCCCGCCACAGGGCCGGTTTGAGATTCGGACGGGGTCTCCTCTCTCCGAGGAATCGTCTCCGATGTCTCCGATGTTTGCCCCGAGGCAAGGTCCTCCCGGCTCTCGGTCACCCCGCTCTTATCCCCTGGTCCGGTTCCCTTTTCCACGGCCGTCACTCCGGACGGGACCTCGGTCCGCTCGGACCGGACGTCCGGCGCTTTTTCACTCTTTTGAGTCTTATCGGAAACCGCCTCGGAAACCGCCGGATCCGTTTTCGAGGGGGTTGTAATAGATTTCCTCACCACTTCCGGCTTTCGGGGCGGTGGAGAAGATTCCTCGGAAGAACACCCTATCATCCAGCTGAGTGCAAACAGCGCGACCAATGCCGGCATGCTCAGAGACCGCATAACTCACTCCTCACCATGGGAATCGACCGCTCCGGCCAAGAGGTCCAGAATCGTTTCACCCGATACAGGTTCAAGGATTGTATGATGCAAAACAAGGCACTATTAAATCGCAAAAACGCTTTCATGACAATAAAAATCACGAAACATCCCGTCCCCTTCCCGGTACCCGCCCCACGGCCCCGCGCGGGGATCCGTTCTCTGCGGTCCCTGCGGTTTGACACCGGACGAACGACTTCGTAGAATGCTGCCTCCTGCAAGTATGCAACGTATGTTCACAGGCCCGGGATGTTCCAAGACACCGTCCACCGGAGGGAGAACCCATGAAGGTTATGATCATTGGAAGCGGAGGGCGGGAGCACGCCCTCGCCTGGAAAACAGCCCGCTCTGATCGTGTGGAGGGCGTTCTGGTGGCCCCGGGCAACGCCGGGACGGCCCTGGAAAAAGGCGTGGAGAATGTCCCGGTCGAGGTCACGGACATCGAGGGGCTGGCTCGGCTCGCCCGGGAAGAACAGGTCGGCCTCACCATCGTGGGACCGGAAGCTCCCCTGGTGGAGGGAATCAAGGAGGCCTTTGATGAAAGCGGGCTTTCCTGCTTCGGGCCCACGGCCGCGGCGGCGCAACTGGAAGGGTCCAAGGCGTTTAGCAAGGATTTTCTGCATCGGCACCGCATTCCCACGGCCGAGTACGCAACCTTTCAGGACCTGGAACCCGCTCGACGTTACATTCGGGAGTGCGGGGCCCCTGTCGTGGTCAAGGCGGACGGACTCGCCGCCGGCAAAGGCGTCACAGTGGCCCGCACCGAGCAGGAAGCCCTGGAGGCGGCCGAAGGGATGCTCACGGGCCGGGACTTCGGCGATGCAGGCCGTACGATCGTTGTCGAGGAGTGCTTGACCGGAGAGGAAGTGAGCTTCATCGTCATGGTGGACGGGAAGAACATCCTGCCTCTGGCCACCTCCCAGGACCACAAGGCGCGGGACAATGGGGACCTCGGTCCCAACACAGGGGGCATGGGCGCATACTCTCCCGCTCCTGTGGTCACTCCCGGGATGTACAAACGAATCATGGCCGAGGTGATCGAGCCCACGGTTCGAGGCATGGCCGCGGACGGACACCCCTATGTCGGCTTCCTGTATGCCGGCCTGATGATCGATGACCAGGGAGCACCTCGCGTGCTGGAGTACAACTGCCGATTCGGCGATCCGGAGACCCAACCCATTCTCCTTCGCCTCCGCTCCGATATTGCCGGGTTGTGTATGCTCGCCCTGGATGGGAACCTGGACCGGGCCGAGGCGCATTGGGACGAGCGTGCCGCCCTCGGCGTGGTCATGGCCGCAGGCGGGTATCCCGAATCCTACCGTAAAGGAGACCCCATCAGCGGGCTTCCCGAGACCGAAAGCGATGACCTCAAGGTGTTCCATGCCGGGACCGGATTCCGAAACGGGCGGGTCGTCACCAACGGCGGGAGGGTCCTCTGTGTGACGGCCCTGGGAACCACGGTGGGGGAAGCCCGGTCCAGGGCCTATGAACAGGCCCTTAAAATCACCTGGGACCAAGCCTACTACCGAACGGACATCGGGTACCGGGCCGTAGCACGCGAACAGGCATTGTAGCGGACCTCTGCGGCCTCACTTCAGTCGCGGACCGGTTGATTGAAGTATCCCAGGGAAAGCTGAGGGAAGCTTGCGGTGAGCTCGGACACCATGCCGCGCATTCCCAGGGTCGGAGATCGATCCTCGGGCATGCGCGAGAGGTAGAGCTGGGAATCGATGCAAAGGTTTTTCAAGTGAAGAAAATGGACGCCGGTGCGCCTGATCGACTCCTTCAGGGCCTCCAGCTCTTCTTCCGTGTCCGATATTCCCGGAAAAACCAGGTAGTTGATCATGGTATAGAGGCCCATCTCCCGAGACAGCCGAGCAGAGGCCAGCACATCCTCCAGGTCATACCCTTGGGGACGGTAATAGGCCCGATAATACGAGGGCCGGGGGCTGTTCAGGCTGATTCGAATGGAATCCAGGCCTGACGCCGCGATCTCGCGTACGCGTTCCGGCAGGCTTCCATTCGTATTGAGGTTGATAGTGCCTTTTTTCGTTCGTTTTCGAATCCCCCGAATGCTCTCTGCAATGAGTTCATGCTCGGTGAGCGGTTCGCCTTCGCACCCTTGGCCGAAGCTCACAATCGCACGTGGAGAGGCTTCCAGGTGGCCGACGGCCAGAGTGACGATTTCCTCTGCAGAGGGGACAAAGGATATTCGGTGATGACTGGCCTCGCAACCGTCCTCCGGCTGAAGGGAAAGGCACCCCAGGCATGCGGCGTTGCACGAGCGGCTCACCGGAAGAGGGGCCTCCCAGCGCTTCAGGAAAAGGTTCTTGGCTGCAAAGCAGTGGTTGACCGTGGCACAATTCGCCAGGTGCTCCACCAGGGGCCCGGAGTGATGAGCACGAAATGTCTCCACGGCCGGAACCAGCTCCCGGTCGTCGTAGTTCCGGGGATCCCAGCGGGGATTGTCTTCCACGCGGATTCCTGTGGCCCAGTATCGCCCTTCACGAAAACCGACCGCCGTGTAGGCCCAGGACGGGAGCACACGGTCCTTTTTCCCGCAGTCCGAGGCAGGGAGGTGAGTGCGCACGATTCCGGGCTCCAGAAAGGCCGCCACGGCGTGGCACGGCCTCATACGCCTTCCGAACCTGGCCTCCTCCAGGACCTCGTATTGCCCTGTATCCGGGTCCACACCCACGGGCGGACAACCCGGAAGGAAAAACAGCTTGCTGAACTCGGGCACGGGGATCAAATCGGCTTCTTCAACGGCAAACGGCTCGGTGCCGGAGAATCCGGCCATCTTGAGAAACGGGTGCTCAAAGACGCGTCCCCGGTCATCTGCGTAAAGGAGAAAGGGAAGACTTGGGTCCCGATGCGCGGCTGACATGCTGTATGAGCCCTCCTGCAAACGGCCATGGCGGCCGGGATTCACAAATGGTGTACAGGACGCCGGAATGCGAAGGCGCCCCAGGGTTTACCACACTGTGGGATGATGCTATAACCAGTATCCATTCGAAAAGGGTCTTTTTCGCCCGGCCGTTCTCACTGAGCCGGGCGGGGTTGATAATAGGCAATGCGTCTCCCTCTGTCCACCGTCGTTTTGCAGGGGACCCCTAACACGAACCAGGTGCCGGAATGACCTCCAATCCCGATCTTCAGAACCCCGAGGGCAAGCAGTTCCGCCTGGTGAAGTTCTTCGCCTCGGCAAGCTTCGTCGTTCTCATGATCTTCAGCTTCCCCTTCTCCCTGGCGATCTCCCAGAAGGCCAAGGAGATCCTTCTAAGAAGCTATGAGAATTACGCCCTGCTCGTGGGGCAAAACCTGAACCATCAGGTTTTCCAGAATTTCGCCATACCCGTGCTGCGCCGCTTCGGACAGATCCGCCTGCGCGACGAGGATCAGCAGGAGCTGATGGACCGGATCGTACAGAACACGATCCACGGGTTCAAAATCGACGTGGTGAACATTTACGACATTGAGAAGGGTGTGATCGCTTACAGCACGGATCCTCGAATGATCGGCCGGAAAGTGAAGAAGACCCCGGGGTACGACAAGGCGGTGCAGGGAGAGCGGTCGTCACGGATGATTCCCGATACCGAGGATCTGTGGGGACTTGACTCCCCCGGTGTGAGCGGTGAACAAAAGCTCCAGACCTACATTCCGTTTCGCGGCACACACCCCTATTTGGGGTCGCGAAGTTATGTGGCAGGGGTGTTCGAGCTCATTCAGGACATGAGCGAGCAGTACGAATCCATCGTACGCTTCCAGTACCTGGTCTTTGGTCTGTCGATACTCATCATGGGCTTGATTTTCGTGGCCCTTCTTTTGATTGTCAGAAAGGCGGAAAGCCTCATCAATGAACGCGCGCGCGAACAGCGGGAACTCGAGTACCAGTTGCATCAGGCCGAACGGCTGGCCGCGCTGGGTGAAATGGTGGCAGGCGTCTCGCACGAGATCAAGAACCCCCTCGGTATCATTCAAAGCACGGCCGAGCTCTTGACCGGTTTGCCCGACGCCGATGAGACCCAGAAGCGACTCTCCGGCGTGATACGCGAGGAATCGGGGCGGCTGAACGGAATTGTGACGGAATTCCTGGATTTTGCGAAACCTCAGACACCCAACCTTCAGGACACCTCACTGGCCGACATTCTCACGAGGACCCTGTCCTTTCTGCAACCGGAGCTGGACCGAAAGAAGATACGGTTGGATCACAACCTGGACGGCCGCAGTTTCGAGCTTCAGGCAGACCCTGATCTTCTCCACCAGGCGTTTCTGAACATACTGATCAACGCTGTTCAGGCACAGGATGAGGGAGGATCCATCACGGTCTCTGTTACCCAGGAGCGTAACGCCCACCGGGTGGAGATTGGAGACAAGGGCGAGGGGATTGATGAAGCCGATATCTCGAAGCTCTTCAATCCGTTTTTCACCACCAAAGACCAGGGGACAGGACTAGGCCTTTCCATTGTCAAAAAAATCGTGGAAGGGCACAACGGCAACATTGAGATTCGAACCCGGCCGGGGGAAGGGACCACCGTGGTGATCCGGCTCCCCAGATAGTTTTCATCCAAAAAGAATCATTTCCGGCATAAGGCGAAAACCGATGGACACCATTCTGATCGTTGATGACGAAAAGAACTACAGGGTCGTTCTTCAGGCCCTTCTCGCCCCTGAAGGCTACGAAGTCATTACAGCCGGCACCGGCCGAGAGGCCTTGAAGTTGATCCAAGAAGCGGACATAGATCTGCTCATTACGGACATGAAAATGCCACGTATGAGTGGCATGGAGCTACTAGAAGAAACAAAAAAGATTAATTCATATTTACCCGTGATTATGATGACTGCCTACGGAACGATTGAAATGGCAGTAGAAGCTATGAAAAAACAGGCTTTCGATTATATAACAAAACCTTTTCAAAATGAAGAACTTAAATTAACAGTAAAAAAGGCCTTAGAAAATTATCATTTGATTAGAGAAAATCAGAGGTTGACCCATGCTTTACTTTCTCAATATCGTCAAGGCAACATCATAGGTAAAAGCAAGCCCATGCGAGACATCTTCGATCTCATCGGAAAGGTCTCCCGCTCCAAGGCCTCCATCCTGATCACAGGCCCCTCAGGCACGGGCAAGGAGCTCATAGCCAAGGCCATCCATTACAACAGCCCGCGCAGCGATCGCCCCTTTGTTTCCATCAACTGCGGCGCGCTCACCGAAACACTGCTCGAAAGCGAGCTCTTCGGACACGAGAAAGGGTCGTTCACCGGGGCCTCCGCCATGAAAAAGGGACGTTTCGAAATCGCCGACGGCGGCACACTCTTTCTGGACGAGGTGGGAGAAATGCCCCCGTTGCTTCAGGTCAAGCTCCTGCGGGTTCTTCAGGAAATGGAGTTCGAAAGAGTGGGAGGCACAAACCCCATCAAGGTAGACGTTCGTGTTATCTCCGCATCCAACCGCAACATCAGAGAAGATGTGGCCAACGATCAGTTTCGAGAGGATCTTTTCTTCAGGCTCAATGTGATCCACATCGAGGTCCCACCGCTGACCGAGCGGACCGAAGATATTCCTTTGCTGGTCAACCACTTTATCGAGAAGTACGCTCAGAACGACGACAGCGGGGAACGTATCCAGGTGAGCCCGGAGGCATGGAAGGCCCTTTATGGATACACCTGGCCCGGAAACATCCGCGAGCTGGAAAACACCATTGAACGGGCCGTGGTGCTCAACACGGACGGGGTCATCAAACGAGACGACTTGCCGGAAGAGCTGTCCAGGCCTCAGGATGATGTTCCGGTGGAGCGCTTCGTCCCTCTGGACGCGCCCCTTCAGAAGACCCTGGAGCAGATTGAGGAAAAACTGGTTCGCAGGGCGCTCGAACACTGTGATCACGTTCAGGCCCACGCCGCGGCCATGCTGGGGATCACCAAGAGCCTCATGCAGCACAAGATGAAAAAGTACAATATCTCTCCATGAGGGTTTAAGAATTTGGACCCACTTTATTTCCTTTTATTTCAGACTGTTGTGCCACATCTTGCGGCCGGGGCCAACAAAGGCGGTACAATTTTTTGTACCTGCGAGCAGCCCCCCAGGGCGACGGCGACAGGAACAACAAGGACTTCTTCATTCATTTCAAAGTATTGGATCCCAACCCGTCCTCCGGCAAAACATTGGCAAGCAAGTTGCATTGAATCAGGGCGAAATCAGAAACGAACTCTTTCCTTCTAAAAAAGAAACCAACCCACCTCCCGGGGTTGGTTTTTTTTAGTGCCTTACTCATGTGATCCTGTCACAAAAAACAAGAAAATTTGAGGATCGGCATTCATCGATCCGATGAGTTCCTTCCGGTACCGAGGTCGGCGGCGGAGGAGGTCGGGGCTTTCCGTAGCGGACATTAGCGGGAGCGGAGGGAGTGGAGGAAACCCCGACCTCCGGAGCCTGCATAACGTCTGTTGGGTTGCGGGCTATGGCCCGCCTTAAGTATTTACACCTACAAAGCTGCAATTTGAAACCCCTTTCCGGGGTACATATCAGTATCCCAGACGCCGCAGTGCCCGCGTGTCCCGGGACCAGTTCCTCTCGACACGCACGGTTAGATCCAGGTACACGGGGCTGCTGAAATGGTATTCCAGCTCCTTTCTCGCTTCCCGGCCGATTTTCTTGATCATGCTCCCGCCGCTTCCAATCAGGATCTTCTTCTGGCTGGAGGTCTCCACATGGATTCGGGCCGAAATGGACCACATCCGCTTGCCGGCCCGTTCCTTCAAGGCGTCCACCGTAACTGCAGAGGCATAGGGGAGCTCGTGCCCGGTATTGAGGTACACCTTCTCACGAATGATCTCGGCCGCCATGAACGCCTCAGTCTGGTCTGTGTCCATATCCTGGGGAAAAAAGGCAGGCCCGGGCTCTAGAAGCCCACGAATTTCCTTCAGCAGGATGTCCACTCCGTCACCTTGCAGGGCGGAGATCGGCACGATGGTCTCGAAAGGATACTGCTTTTGGTAGGTGTCCATGATGGGCAGCAGGGTCTCGCGGGGCCCTGTGTCGATCTTGTTTATGATCAGGAGGGCCGGTTTTCGGGCCTCACGCAGCAGGGACAGGATCCGGGGGACCTCGCGGTCTTCGGCACGCCCCCGATCTATCATCACCGCCACCAGGTCCACCTCCTGGAAGGCCTCTTGCGCAGAGGCCACCATGCTTCGGTGGAGGGCGGTCCGGGTACGGTGAATTCCGGGGGTATCCATGAACGCAATCTCGCAACCCGCCTCATGGTAGATCCCCAGTACCCGGTTTCGAGTGGTCTGGGGCTTGGGCGACACAATGGCGACCTTTCTTCCGAGGATCCGGTTCAAGAGGGTTGACTTTCCGGCGTTGGGTGGACCCACCAGGGCAACGAACCCCGAACGGTGTTCCTGTTCCCCTGGAATATGACCATGCGGATCCAAAAGAGGCCTCCTTTCTAGGCGGGCCCGTCTGCAGTGCAAAAGGTCTCCACCACCGGCGCCCCGGGGGACAAGCCGTTGTCCGGCCGGATCTGCAAAACCTCAGCCCCCGTCTTTTCGGCCACCGCGCGCAGGCCCCGGTTTCGATATCCTCTAACCAGGGGCACGTCCCTGGGGTGTGCGGAAATTCGAAGACCCTTCTTTGCCATAGGCTTGGGAAGGAGATCGTCTATCTTTCTATGGTACATTGATGAACGTACCAGGAACCCGAAAGCCGGATGCCACGGCCCTGCCAATAAGCCCCCCTTGTCCAGGAGCTCGTTGGAGGCCAAGAGCCCGATTCGAATGACGGGGATGTCCTTGGACTCGAATCGTACGCAGGCCTCGGCGCAGAGGGCCACCGCCCCCTCCAGGGACATGGGCAGGTACCGGCCCTTGCGGTACCACGCGGCAAGGCGGGTACCCTCCAGGACCACGGTGGGGTAAAGACGGACCAGGTTGGGCCGAAGGGCCAGGCACCTGTTCACCGTGTCCAGGAATCTAATATCGCTGTCTCCCGGAAGCCCCGGCATGAGCTGGATTCCCACTCGAAAGCCGAAGCGCCGAAGACCCTCTACCGCCTCTTCCACCTTCTCAGAGGTGTATCCGCGCAGACTGCGGCGGAGCACCTCATCGTCCATGGACTGGACGCCGAGCTCCACTGTGGCCACACCGTAGCGTCTCATGACGGACAATCGTTCCTCGTCCAGGGCGTCGGGTCGAGTGGAGACCCGCACACCTTGAAAAGGCCCCCCGGCCACCCAGTCGTGAGCCGCTCTCAGAAGAGCCTCCATGGTCGCCGAGGGCAAGCCGGTAAAGGTGCCTCCGTAAAAGGCGATCTCCGGATTTCTATCAAGGCGGAAGTTCGGCGATTGAACAGCGAGTCGAAGAATCTCTTCCACCTCCGCAGAAGAAGGGGCGGAGCCCCCCTTTCCGGTGATACCCTCCTGGTGGCAGTATACGCATCTGTAGGGGCAACCCTGGTTGGGAATAAAGACCGGGACGATCAAAGGTCGCGGGCTCGATCCATCAGGCATCGGTGTGCCTCCCTGGCTACTTTCTGCTCGGCCGCCTTCTTGCTCTTGCCTGTGCTTTCGGCCACCACCCGACCGCGCAGGCACAGGGCGATTCGAAAGACACGATCATGGGGCGGCCCGCTTTCATCCAAAAGCACATACTCGGGCAGGGTATTGTAACACCGCTGGGTGTACTCCTGAATGAGGCTCTTGTAATCCCGAATCGGGACATCCTCTCCCATCTCCTCGACAAGGGGGGTGAAAAGGCGTCTCACGATCTCGTCGGTCCTCGAAAAACCCGCGTCGAGATACACGGCGCCGATCAACGCCTCGACCGCGTTGGCCAGAATCGAGGGTTTGCTGCGCCCCTGCATCCTTTCCTCACCCCGGCCCAACAGCAGGCACTCGCCGAGGTTCAGTTGCCGGGCGACTCTAAACAGGCTCCCTTCGTTGACCATCATGGCCCGGAATTTCGACAGCTCGCCCTCTCTCGCGGCCTCGAAGCGGTCCATGAGCAGATGACTGATGGACAGGTCTAGAACAGCGTCTCCCAGAAACTCCAGCCGCTCATTGTCCCTGAGGCTCGGGTCACCGACTTCGTTTACGTAGGAAGAGTGGCGAAAGGCCTCTTCGAGAAGCCCCCTGTTGCGGAATGCATACTGCAACCTGTCCGTCAGGACGCCCAGGTTTCGCTCCACTTCGCAGGTCCCCTCCCCGGCTGGTGCCCATCGAATTTCGGGCACTGCTAAAGGCCGATGATGGAGGCACACGGCGCGTTCCATTCGACCTCGGTTCATCGTGTTTTTCCATTGATTTTTACAGGATGATATAATATGTTGCAAGTTTTTCCTTCCGAATATCGGGAGTGCGGCCGCCATGAAAAAACGAGTCATTCTCAAACAAGAAGACATCGCCGAAAAAATCGAGCGTATAGCCCGGGACATCATGAAGAGAAACCCGTCCCTGGAAAATGTGGTCCTGGTGGGCATTCGGACCGGGGGTGCCTTTCTTGCCGCCCGGCTCCAGGAGGCCGTCTCCCGGCTCGGTTCAATCCGGCTTCCGACGGGTGTCCTGGACATTACCCTATACCGTGACGACTGGACCCGAATCGGGATCACACCCATTGTGGGCAAAACCGAACTCCCTTGCCCCATAGACGACAAGACCGTCATTCTGGTCGATGACGTGCTTTTTACCGGCCGGACGGTCAGGGCGGCCATGGACGCCCTGATCGACTACGGACGACCCAGGAAGATCGAACTGGCCATCCTTGCGGACCGGGGAGACGGGGAGCGCGAACTACCCATCACGGCCAACTACGTAGGCGGCGTGTGGAGAACCTCTCCCCGGGAAACGATCAATGTGTACCTGGAGGAAGAGGGATACCGGGATCACGTGACCATTGAACAGAAAGAGGCGGCCTGACGCACCGTGGCAAAGCGAAAAGGTTCCAAAAGAAAAAAGGGCCCAACCGGTCCTTCCTTGTCCAGCGACCAACGCAAGCAGCTGGAGCAGCTCCTTTCGAAGCCTGAACGCTTAGACATCTCCGACGTCGGCAACAGCCTTCCGGACTCGACCCTCGCCGCGGCTTTTCTGGAGCGGCTTCCCTCCGGCGATCCCGGCCTGGTTCCCATCCTTGTGGCCGTACGAGATCACTTCCCCGAGAAACCCGTGCAAAAGGCCGCGCGAAAGGCCGCCTTCCGATTCGAGCAGCAGGGGATCCCTGTGCCTTCGAGTGCACGCGACGAGCACTCCGTGCTTCGCCGCACAACACCGGACCAAAGGGAGCCGTTCGCCTTTTTGACCCCCCTGGACGGCGACGGCGTGAGAGGAGTGCTCCTCGGTGTTCCCCGCCCTCCCCAGGGAATCGAACTGGGAGCGGCCCTGGCCGGTGATGAAGACGGGATCCTGCAGTACGCAGGAGGGACCTTCAGCAACAAGAAAGCCCGGGCGGCCCGCGATGATTTCATGGCGGAATTTCAACACGTCGTACCCGCCTCGGCGGAGCACGCCGTCTCCGTCCTGGAACGCTCCCATCGCGTCAAGCCCAACGCCCCGGGCGGGGCCGCTTATCTTCGGGCCCGACCATGGCTGCTGGACCGGATTTCCCCTGCTGAAACGCCGCCTGCCCGGGAACTCTTTCCCGAGGAGGGACAAAACACCCGGCCATTCACGGAATCCATGGCGGCGCGGCTTCTGAGCCACGAGATACTGGCGTCCTGGATGGTCGATCCCCGGCGGGCTCAATCCCTGGCCGAAGATATCGAGGAGGCCGAAGCAAGCCCCATCCACCTCTCGGAAGACCAGGTGGACCGGCGCATCTATGAGATCAAAAGGGCTTGGATTGAGGACTACTTTTCCGAACCGGTGCGGGAACGCGTTCAACACCGTCTGGAAGAAACCGCCTACATCCTTTATCACCTGAAGGACCCTGAGCTCGCCCGTCTCGCCCTTGTTGCATGCCGATCCCTCCAGGCCTTGGAATCTCTTTTCGATATCCACCCCTTGCTTCGCATGATGACTGAGAAGACGCTGACCCTTCTTCAAGGAGACCCGGAGGATCCCTCACTGCCCGGTGAATCCGGTCAGGGGACGGATTCAGGCCCGGAAGAGACGACGGCCCCTTCCGGCATCATCATCCCCTAGTTTCCCTTCAGAAAGGGTCTTTTTTGCCAATCTCATCGTCGATCAGCGAGGTTCCTTGTGC
>CAZQCK010000035.1:0-27752 GCA_964591925.1 uncultured Desulfobacterales bacterium | reverse complement strand
CCCTCCAACCGCTGCTGTGCGACTGGCACAGAGGTTGCTTTCCCAATACCACGACCGAAAACAGAACCCCTGCTGCGGAGTTGAAGCCCTATGGATATTGCAACACTGATCGGCATCTGCACCGCCTTCGCCCTGGTAGTGGGCGCCATCCTGATGGGAAGCAGCCTCACGCTGTTCATCAACATTCCCGGCATGATGATCGTCCTTGGAGGCACCCTCGGTGCGACCATGATCAACTACCCCCTTCCGGACATTCTCAAGGTCACCAAGGTGGTCAAGAACGCGTTCTTTCACCGCAAACAGACCGTAAAAGAGGTCATAGGCGAGTTCGTAACCCTGGCGGGCACGGCGCGAAGAGAAGGCATCCTGGCCCTGGAGTCGAGCATTGGGGAGATGAAGGACGAGTTCATGCGCAAAGGGCTGCAACTGTCCATCGACGGCCTGGAACCCAATTCCATATGGGAGATCCTGAGCACGGAAATCGACTCCATTCGGGATCGGCACAAGTTGGGAGCGGAGATTTTCACCACCCTGGGGACCTTCGCGCCGGCCCTGGGCATGATCGGGACCCTGATCGGCCTGGTCCAGATGCTTCAGACCATGGATGATCCGAGCACCATCGGTCCGGCCATGGCCGTGGCCCTTCTGACCACCTTTTATGGGGCCCTGATGGCGAATGTGGTCTTCCTCCCCATCGCCGGCAAGCTTCGAAATCGCAGCAGTGAAGAGGTCATGGCCAAGGAACTCATGGCCGAAGGTATCATGTCCATCGCCAAGGGAGACAATCCCAGGCTGCTGGAGCAGAAACTCAATGCCTTTCTGGCCCCACAATCGCGGGAGTCGTCTTTTGACTGATGGGCGTGGTTTTCAAAAAACGGCCCCGGGGCCCGTCTTACAAGTGCAGCGGCTGAATGATATGTCGCTGAAGGGAGTCTGATTCATGGCGGAACAACCGGATACCCCCCTGGGAGAAAATGCGACCGGCAATGCAAAAAAGGGGCCTCCCTTCAAGCTGATCATAGCCGTGGTCGGCGCCCTGATCCTGTTGGGCGGCGGCGGCCTGATTCTAAAATCAGGGCTTCTGGACCGGCCGGCCGAAGAGGAGGTCCGGGCCGAGGACGCCACGACCGAGGAGAACGCCGCCTCGGACCTGGGCCCTATTTATCCCCTGGAGGCCTTCATCGTCAACTTGGCTGATGTGAGGGGGAAACAATATCTCAAGACCAAGATCGAGCTCGAGCTCGACAACGCCGTGGTTGTGAACGAGATCGACCAGCGGATTCCCCAGTTCCGGGACACCATCTTGACCGTCCTCAGCAGCAAGGTGTCTGATGACATTCGACAGCTGGAGGGCAAGTATCAACTCAGAACTGAGATCATCACCAGGCTCAATCAGCTCCTGAACTCCGGCCAGGTCACGAACATCTATTTCACGGAATTTATTGTGCAGTAAGAGCACGAGCGCGTGGAGCGCTGCAGGAAAGGACTCGAATCTTGAGCCAACTGCTTTCCCAGGAAGAAGTGGACGCCCTGCTCAACGGTCTGGACTCCGGGGAGGTCGAGACCAAGCAGGAGCCCGAGGCCCCCCAAGAGGGGCTCGAGCTCTTTGACTGGACCACCCAGGAGCGGGACGTCAAGGGAAACATGCCCCTGCTCGGAGTGGTGAACAACCGGTTCTCCCAGAAGCTCAAAACCTCGCTGTCCACATCCCTTCGCAAGGTAATCGAAGTGACACAAGGTCCCCTGGAAATGATCAAGTTCATCCATTTCAAGCAATCCCTTCCCATTCCCACGAGTCTTCATCTGTTCAAAATGGATCCCCTGAGAGGCACGGGTGTCCTGGTCATCGAGAGCCACCTGGTATTCAACCTGGTGGAGGCCTTTTTCGGAGGACGGGGTACCGGGTCGACAAAGATCGAAGGAAGGGATTTCACCCCCATAGAAAGTAAAATCATCCAAAAGGTGGTCCACATTGCATTGACCAATCTCATGGACGCCTGGGAGGACATCCACCCTGTAAAAACCGAGTTCATCCGCTCGGAGAGCAACCCCATGGTGGTCAATGTGGAACGGCCCGAGGAGTATTTGGTATCGGTCAAATTCGACATCGAGCTGACCAAGCCCCTCGGTTCGATAACCCTTTGCATTCCCTACTCGTCTTTTCAGCCCATTCGCCACAAACTGGCGGGCGGGTATCAAAAGGATGAAGACGGCCAGGCCGACCCTTTCTGGATCAACAACCTCCAGGAACGCCTCAAGGAGACATCGCTCGAGCTCAGGGTGGAGCTGGGCTCCACCCAGCTGTTCATTCGAGATTTGCTCAATTTGAAGGAGGGAGACATCTTGATCCTGGACAAGACATACAAGACGCCACTGAGAGCCCACGTAGAGGGTATCCCCAAGTTCCAGGGATACGCGGGGCGGTCGCAAAACCGCAAAGTCTACAAAATTGATAAACAACTGACGTTGGCGGCTTGAATTGAAGACACAAAATGACAAATTCGTAAAAAATGCATCCTCTCGCAAAGACGCCAAGACGCTAAGAAAAAACCTTTTAATATCAATCATTTCATTTTGCGAGCTTTGCGTCTTGGCGCGAAATTTTGACTTTTTACAAGGCCGTCAAAATGTTTTGAAGGACAAAAACAGTACACACGAGACGAGGACGACCCATGGCGGATGAAAACAGAGAACGGAGCGAAGCGGCCGAAACCGCGAATGCCGCGGCGACGCAGGATGTCGATTTTGCAGACATGGAGCCCGGCATTCACGAAGACGAAGAACCCAACGGCATGGAGTTTCTGCTCGACATTCCCCTTGAAATCACTGTGGAGCTGGGAAGAACGCGCATGCCCATCGGAGATCTGCTCAAGCTGAGTCAGGGGTCGGTCGTGGAATTGAACAAACTCATCAATCAACCCCTGGACATCTTCGTAAACCAGAAACTCATGGCCCAGGGAGAGGTCGTGGTGGTCAATGAAAAGTTCGGGGTACGGCTCTCTCACATCGTCAGCCCCGGAGAACGAGTGAAGGGGCTGACCTGAGGGTCGCAAAGCCGATTCAAGGAGGCAAGACATTGGAGGCGGATCTGGCCGCAAGCGCGGTGAAAACAGCGGGTGCACTCATTCTTATCCTGGGCGTGATCGTGTGCCTGTATTGCCTGCTCAAAAAACTCCGCTTCGGCCCCGCCTCCTCCATGGGGCTCTCCCGCATGCGCGTCCTGAACACCATGAACCTCGCCCCGAAAAGATCCATCGCGCTGGTGGAAATCCGTGATGAGTGGCTGGTGGTGGGGGTAGGGACAGATGCGGTCACCCTCCTCACCCGCATGAAGCGGCCGGAAGAAACCGCACTCGAAGAAACGGCTGCAAACCCCGAGAACCGGAGCTTCCGCTCCCTTCTGGGGAGCATGACGGGACGAGCACCGCGCGGGGAAGGATAGGCACCGGCCCATGAATCTTCACATGAGATTTAGAACCCTCGGCATGATCATTTTCATGGCGGGTTTGATGACGGGAATCGTCCCGGGGGTCGCTGATGCGCAGGGGCTCCCCCCCCTTCCTTCCATCCAGATCGGCATGCAGGAGGCGGAGGGCCCCGAGCAGGTCTCGATCCTCCTTCAAATCCTCTTCCTGTTGACCGTGCTCTCCCTGGCCCCGGCTATCCTGATCATGATGACCTCGTTCACCAGGCTGGCCGTGGTGTTCTCCCTGGTTAGACACGCACTCGGTACCCAGCAGATGCCGCCCAATCAAATTCTGATCGGACTGGCCCTACTTCTGACCTTTTTTCTCATGACCCCGGTGTACGAACGTATCAACAACGAGGCACTCCAGCCCTACCTGGCGGAAGAAATCTCCGAGGAAATCGCCCTCGAGAAGGCGCTTGAGCCTATCCGTCAGTTCATGTTGAAGCAGACCCGGAAAAAGGACCTTTCCCTTTTCCTCAACATCTCGGGGGGGGAAAAACCGGAGGGCTATGAAGACATTCCCACCACGGTCCTTGTGTCCGCCTTTGTGATCAGCGAGCTCAAGACCGCTTTCAGCATAGGTTTTTTGATTTACATTCCATTCCTGGTCATCGACATGGTGGTGGCAAGCGTTCTCCTGTCCATGGGCATGATGATGCTTCCCCCCTTCATGGTCTCTCTTCCATTCAAGATGATGCTCTTCGTCCTTACCGACGGCTGGTACCTGCTGGTGGGATCCATGGTCAAGAGTTTTTCATAGGAGACGCGGAAAATGACTCCGGAATTCGTGATCAGCCTGGCGAGTCAAGCCATCCTGACGGTTCTCCTGCTAGCCCTCCCCCTTCTGGGAGTGGGTCTTATCGTGGGCCTGCTCGTGGCCGTGCTCCAGGCGACCACCCAGGTCCAGGAAATGACCCTCTCCTTCGTGCCCAAAATTGTGGCCGTCCTCTTGGCCCTTCTAGCCGCAGCGCCATGGATGCTGAACAAGATAACGCATTTCACGAGCCAGTTGATTACCAGCATCCCCCATGTGATCGGCTGAGCCCCTCCGCGTGCGGCGGTTTCCATGCTGCGCCCGGGCGCGCTTCTTCCTAGGGCATACCGGCAAACCGGGTGAAGAAGGTTGAAGGGCTTCAAGCTGAGAGCGATGAGCCACATCGATGAGCTGACATGCCGATTCCACTTGAAACATTCGAGCAACTGCAAGGCTTCTTCTGGGTCCTCATTCGAGTGAGTGTGCTCGTGTTTTTGCTTCCCCTCTTCGGGGCCCGAAACGTCCCCACGCTCTGGAAGGCCGGGCTGTCCTTTGTTCTGGCCATTCTGCTCACCCCGCTGGTCCCGCACCCCGAGAACCCGCCCCAATCCGCCCCCGGGGTGGTCCTGGGAATCGCAGCGGAGCTCATCATGGGAATGATCGCCGTGTTCGGCGTGCGTGTCCTTTTCGCCTCGGTCCAACTGGCGGGCCAGATGATGAGCTTTCAAATGGGGTTTTCCATGGCTCGGGCCATGGACCCGAACACCGGCGTACAAAGCACCGCCCTTAGCCAGTTCCTCTACCTGTTCACCGTGCTTCTGTTTTTCGCCATCGACGGACACCACCTTTTGATCCGGGCGATCGCCGCCTCCTTTCACCTGGCCCCGCCCAACAGCCTGTCCTTTGATCCTTCCCTGGCGGAAGCGATCATGCGCATCACGGCCCACATGTTCGTAATGGGGCTCAAAATCGCCGCCCCGATCATGATCGCCCTGTTCCTGTCCAACCTGTGCCTGGGCATAGTGGCTCGAACCGTTCCTCAGGTGAACATCCTCATGATCGGGTTCCCGATCAACATCGGGATCGGGCTCGTGCTCTTCGGCTTACTGCTGCGCAATCTCTCGCCGTTTCTCACAGACATGACCCGCGAAGCGGCCGAGATAATGCTGCGCCTGATTCGATTGATGTGAGGGAGAATCATGGCGGACCAGGGATTTCAAGAAAAAACAGAACAAGCAACCCCTAAGAGGCGGCAAGAGAGCCGCAAAAAGGGGCAGGTTGGCAAGAGCAAGGAAATCTCATCCATTGCGGTGCTCTGTGCAGGCGCGGTTTACCTTTTCTTTCGTGCAGAGCACCACACCAAGGAGCTCGGACAAATCATGCAGCGGGCCTTCCTGGACATTCCGGGCATCGCCGCCGGCAGTCAGGACCTGTTTGAGTACCTTTGCGGAAAAGCCCAAGATCTTCTGCTGATGCTGCTTCCCATCATGATCGTCCTCTCCGTAGTAGCGATCCTCGCCAACGTCCTGCAGACCGGCTTCCTTCTGAGCGTCGAAGCCTTGACTCCGTCAGCGTCAAAATTGAACCCGATCTCCGGCCTCAAGAGGGTGTTCTCCCTGAAGTCCCTCGTGGAACTGGCCAAATCCATCGCCAAGCTCGTTATCGTAGGCCTGGTAGCCTTTACCACACTGAAAAAGGTGTTTCCTCGACTCATTCCGCTTACCTACCAGGATCCATCCTCCAGCCTCTCCCTGCTGGGGCTGGAGTCGATAAACGTTCTCTTCAAATGCTGCTGGGTCATCCTTATTCTTGCCCTGCTCGACTTCTTTTACCAACGATGGCAGCACGAGCAGAGCATCAAGATGACCAAACAGGAGGTCAAGGACGAGAACAAACAGACCGAGGGGGACCCCATGGTCAAAGGCCGCATCCGGTCCCTTCAGCGGGAGATGGCCAAAAAGCGCATGATGGCGGAGGTGCCCAAGGCTGACGTGGTGATCACCAACCCCGTCCGCCTGGCCGTTGCACTTCGCTACGACCCCCAAAAAGGCCTCGCTCCCTTGGTGGTGGCCAAAGGCGCGCAACAGATCGCCGCGCGCATTCGTGAGATCGCCCGGGAACACGACGTCCCCGTCATCGAGAACCGACCCCTGGCACAGAACTTGTATAAACTGGAACTCGGAGACGAGATCCCGGCCGAGACCTATCAGGCCGTGGCGGAAATCCTGGCCTACGTGTACGGCCTGAAGAAAAAGGGCCCACCGGCAGCGGGTTGAACACCCTCACCACCTGAAAACGATGCTCCCGCCGAGCGAAACCTGAAAGGGACAGGGCAATGGAAGCGATCAAATGGCCGTTGAAACGATTCTCCCTGAGTGCCAACGTGGACATCGGCATCTCAGTGGGAATTGTGGCCATCCTCATGGTCATGATCGTCCCCCTCCCGACAGGCATCCTGGACGTGCTGCTTGCCCTAAACATCACCATTGCGGTGATGGTGCTTCTCCTAACCATTTATGCCATGCGCCCCCTGGACTTTTCGGTGTTTCCCTCTCTGCTCCTGCTGACCACGCTGTTCAGGCTTTCCCTGAACATCGCCTCAACAAGGCTGATCCTTCTGGACGGACACAGCGGTCCCCTGGCGGCCGGGCGGATAATCAAGAGCTTCGGCTCCTTCGTGGTGGGGGGCAATCCGACCGTGGGGCTGGTGGTGTTCGTGATCCTGGTGGTCATCAACTTCGTGGTCATCACCAAGGGGGCGGGACGGATCGCCGAAGTGGCAGCCCGATTCACACTGGATGCCATGCCCGGCAAACAGATGAGCATCGACGCGGACCTCAATGCGGGCCTCATAGACGAGGCGGGAGCTCGAAAACGCCGCGATGAAATCTCCAAGGAGGCCGAATTCTACGGGGCCATGGACGGCGCGAGCAAGTTTGTTCGAGGAGACGCCATTGCGGGAATCATCATCACCCTGGTGAACATCATGGGCGGTTTGGTGATCGGGGTTCTGCAAATGGGCCTGGATCTCTCCACAGCCGTTCAGAACTACACCCTGCTCACCATCGGAGACGGCTTGGTGAGCCAAATCCCCGCCCTGGTCATATCCAGCGCGGCCGGTATTCTTGTCACCCGGGCCGGGGCCGAAGGCAACATAGGCACTGAGCTCGCCCAGCAATTCGGGGTCAACCCGCGCGCACTCATGATCTCCTCGGGAATAATCTTTCTCTTCGGCATGGCCCCGGGCATGCCGGTGGTACCGTTCATGCTCCTCTCCGGTGCGGTGTTCTTCTTCGGCAGGATGATCACAAAGGCCGAACGGGTAAAGCAGGAAGAGGAAGCCGAAACGGAAGGAGAGGAGGGCACCGAAGCGGCGGGGCCCGAAGAGGTGGAAAGCCTGCTTCCGCTGGACATGCTGGAACTGGAAATCGGGTACGGACTCATTCCCCTGGTGGACAACAAGACCCAGGGGAACCTTTTGGAACGAATCCGTTCCTTGAGAAGGCAGTTCGCCGTGGAGATGGGGCTAATCATGCCCTCTCTTCACATTCGTGACAACCTGGAGCTCAAACCCAATGAATATGCAGTGTGTATCAAAGGAAACGAGGTGGCCCGAGGCGAAATACTCATGGACCACCTGCTGGCCATCGACCCAGGAGACGTGAAGGCGAAGGTGGAAGGCGTTTCCACGCGAGACCCTGCATTCGGTCTGCCGGCCATTTGGATCTCTCAGGACAAGAAATCGGACGCCCAGTTCTCCGGATATACGGTGGTTGACCTGCCCAGCGTAATCACTACCCATATCTCGGAAGTGGTGCGTAGGGACGGATACGAGTTCCTGGGACGCCAACAGGTCCAGCGCCACCTGGACCAGGTGTCGGAAACCAACGCCAAGGTGGTCGAAGAACTCGTTCCGGGCAATCTCAGCCTGGGTGCGCTTCAGAAGATCCTTCAGAATCTGGTGCGGGAACAAGTATCCATTCGGGACATGCTCACCATACTGGAAACCCTTGCAGACTATGCGCCCATGACCAAGGACACGGATCTACTCACCGAGTATGTCCGCCAACGGCTGGCCAGGTCATTGACCAAACCATACATTGGAAAGGACCGGGTCCTGCGGGCCCTGTCGGTGGGGCCCGGGCTCGAGGAGGCCGTGGCCTCGGGGATCAACCAAAGCGAATACGGATCATACCTCGCCCTTGACCCTCGACAGGCGAACCACATCATAGAAGCGGTCAAAAAGGCGCTGGAACAAGCGGCGGTGAAGCTGGAGCTGCCTGTCATGCTCTGCTCCACAACGGTGCGCAGGCATCTTAAGAAGCTCTGCGAGAGGTTTCAGATTCCTCTGGCCGTGCTCTCTTACAATGAAATTCCCAGCGGTCTCCAGGTCGAAACCGTTGAAGAGATTCGGGTCGAGGCCTCATGAACATCAAACGATTCATAGGCGGCAGCAACCAGGAAGCGCTTCGATTGGTCAAAAAGGAAATGGGGCCGGATGCCGTGATTCTTCGCACGAGGACCCTGTCTCCTTCCAACGCCGAAAGCGGCGACCGCCGAAAGCGCGTGGAAGTCACTGCGGCGATGGATTATTCCGCATCGGAGATCATCTCTCAGGCGGATACAACGGCCGAACACCTGAACCGGGAAACCATGGCGGAACGCTGGAACGCAATGGAACGCGAACTGCGGGATATCAAAGCCGCGGTCCTGAGCGCGGATGCCCGTGCAGGGGTCCCGCCCGAGCTCTATTACGACCGGCCCGTACGTTCCATGTACAACCATTTTCGAACTTTCGGTCTGAGATCCGAGCTCGTAGACGACATCCTGAGCGAGTTCCACCAAAGCGGGCGCCGGAAGGACAAGATGAGTGAAACCGAAGTGCTGCAGGAATCTCTGTCCCGTGTCCTTCGAAGGGTTTCCGTGTTCAAGCCGCAGAAGCGACCCGGAGAGCAAGAGGTCTATACGTTCATCGGTCCCACGGGCGTGGGCAAGACAACGACCCTGGCCAAGCTTGCGGCCCTGCGCGCCGTAAAGCAGGGCGTTCGAACCGCCTTGATAACGCTGGACACCTTTCGAATAGCCGCTGTCAGTCAACTGCAGACCTACGCACGAATCATGGGCATCCCCCTCCACATCGCTTCCGGAAGAGCCGACCTGGACGATGCCTTGTGGAAAAACAGGGATGCGGAATTGATCCTCATCGATACAGCGGGCCGAAGCCCCAATCGAGAAGAGGACATGGAAGAGCTGGAGAGGCTTTTTTATGACCGGGACCAAATTCATCACTTTCTCGTGCTCAGCGCCGCCACCGACTACGGGAATCTCTTGCGCGCCCGCGAGCAATTCGGGCGTGTTCCCTTTAAGAGCTATATCTTTACCAAACTGGACGAGGTGAAGGAGGTTTCGGGGATGCTCAATTTTCTGGTATCCAGAGAAAAACCCGTTTCCTATTTTACCACCGGCCAGCAGGTGCCTGAGGACATCGAGGCCGCCTCCAGGAAATTACTCGCAAAACTCATGCTCGGCATGTCGAAAGCCACGGAAGGATCGCAAACCGTTGCTGCGAACGAGGTAACGAAACATGGATCAAGCTACAGGACTCAGGTCCTTGGTCGAGGATCACATGGCACAGGATAAGCCGAAGGCCATGCCGGAACGCCGGCGCGGCGGCGGGAGTTCCCGCAGGCGAATCCGTGTCATCTCGGTCACCAGCGGAAAGGGCGGTGTCGGCAAGACAAGCGTTGTTGCCAACCTGGCCCTGGCCCTGTGTCGAATGGATCAGCGCGTCCTCGTACTCGATGCGGATCTCGGGCTGGCCAATCTTGACGTCATGCTCGGCCTGAACCCGCGTTACACCATAGACCATCTTCTACGAGGAGAGAGAAGCCTTGAAGAGATCCTGATCGAGGGCCCGGGTGGTTTCAAGCTGCTTCCCGCCGCCTCAGGCATCCCGGAACTGACCGAGCTTGACCACACCCAGCGACTTCTCCTTCTGGACGAACTCGACGCCCTCAAGGACCGCTTTGACGTGTTGCTCATCGACACGGGCGCCGGGATCTCTTCAAACGTCATGTACTTCAACTATGCGGCCATGGAGAAGGTCGTAATCGTCACCAACGAACCAACGTCCCTCACTGACGCCTACGCTCTCATCAAGGTACTGACCAGCCGGTACAAGCAAAAGCGGTTCAAGGTGCTGGTCAACGCAACACAGAACGGCAATGAAGCCGAAAGAATTTACCGCCACTTGAGCCTGGTGGTGGACCAGTTCCTGGGATCGCCGTCGCTGGACTACCTGGGATGGATCCCCTTTGACAGACAGATGCCCATGGCGGTCAGAAAACAACGGGCGGTGCTGGATTGTTTCCCTGAAGCCCCTTCCAGCGGCCGCCTGCTCAAAGTGGCGAGCGCACTCATGGCCAGTAAAGGGGTTTCAGGTCTGGACGGGGATATTCGGTTCTTCTGGCAAAGGTTTCTGGAGCATTGATATATTTTATGTTCTTCCGGCAGGCTGCAACTCGAAAGGCTCCATCCGGGCAAGGATGACGACATGCCGAATCCGGCAACCATCAAATTGAAACGCTACTCCCAGGCATCGCAGCCGGACGGTTCCGCTCTGCCTCCACACGAGAGGGAAGAGATGATTCTGTCGTATGCCCCGCTGGTCAAAACCATAGCGGGACGGCTGGGCATGCGCCTTCCTCAGCACGTGAACCAGGACGACCTCGTGAGCGCAGGCATCATGGGGTTACTGGATGCGGTGGACAAGTTCAACGAAGACAAGGGCGTGGCCTTCAAGTCTTATGCGGAGTTCCGCATTCGGGGGGCCATGCTTGACGAACTGCGGGCCATGGACTGGGTTCCTCGTTCAGTGCGGCGGAACGCCCGACGACTGGAAGCCGCCTTTGCCAGGGTGGAAAACGAAAACATGCGGCCCGCAAAGGATGAAGAAGTGGCCACCGAGCTGGGTATCGGAATGGAAGACTACTACACCCTCCTCGAGGAAACGCGCGGCATCTCGGTCATCAGCGACGATGAACTCGGGCAAATCGTTCCTGCGGAGGCGAAAGGGCATCATCCCGGGAGGGCGGCCGCCGAGCTGATGCCGGAAAACCCGTCCGACTCCATGGATTTGGTGGAGATCCGGAACATCATCGCAAAGGCCATAGAAAAACTGCCCAAAAACGAACGTACGGTGGTATCCCTTTATTATTACGAAGAACTTACTATGAAAGAGATTGGGTATGTCATGGATTATACGGAGTCACGCATCTCCCAACTGCATACCAAGGCCGTGATGAGGCTTCGGAGCGCGCTCAAACCATATTTCGCTTCCATGAGCCCGTGACGCGGTCCTTGCAGCTTGGCGCGAGATTTCGACTTTTTGCCCGGCCATCAAGGATGGACAGACTCGAGAACCTTCCATGGAATTCGAAACAGAACAAAGCGAAGAAACTCAAAAGGAGCGGACGTCCGGCGCAAGCGATTCCGAATCCATCGACTCGAACGCCGCCGAAAAAACCTCCGGTCCGCTGGGAACACTCATCTCCTCATTGAGGGACTCCCGCGCTGCGGCTGCAGCCGGTCTGGCCATACTTGCCGTCATGCTCCTGGGGGGGGTGGGCGTTTGGCTCCTTTTTCCTGCCGAGAAGCCCGGCAAATCAGCCAAACAGGCTGAAACCCTGATTCCGGGGGATCATCGCGCCGAGGTACAAGGCCGACTCGTCAAGCAGGATCTGCCCCCGTTTTATATTCCGCTTCCTCAAAGCGGGAACGGTCAAATGGCCAGGGTAAGCTTTGCCGTGACCTGGGATCGGCCCTCTTCGAGCCGATTTCGAGATCAAGAATACCGAATTCGTGATCGCCTGTATCGTCGCCTTACCAAGCTTGCCGCCGAAGGAGAAAACATGCGCAGCATGTCCCTCGCCATTCGCGCGGAAGCGCAAAAGATCCTGGAGGAACTCCTTCATCCCGATGAGCTCCGTGTCGTCGTCACCGGGGTGTACATTGTCTGAACCTTCGAACCCACAGGCGAACCCACAGGGGGTGACCGTTCTTCCAGACCTCGACCGCCTCCGGAAAAGGACAGGCGGACCTTCCCGAAACAAAAGTAGGGAGGAGGGTTATGAACGACGTATCCAGACTCAGCGGAGCCTCACCCGTAAGCCCCTCGTCCGACAAGGTTTGGAAATCCCCGCACAAGCAGGAACCCGGAGATCGCCGGGCGAAAAGAAAGCGCAGGGAGCATTCCGGACAGGGAGAAGACCGCCGGGAAACCAGGGACGAGAAAGAAAAACAGGAAACGCCGGGGATCGAAGAGGTCGAGCCGCAGGACAACGGGGACAAGCCCCTGACCTATGGTCCTGATGGTCTCAGAAAGCCGAAGGATCGCAAGGTGGACCTGATCATCTAGAACGGACCGGGACGCTTAAAGCGCCCCCGAATAAAAGAAGAACCAAAGAATGAATATCCAACTATGGATTATGGGACAGATTGTTATCGATGCCGTGCTGGTCGGCGTCCTCCTGTGGTTGATCGTGGCGGGGAATCGGCGAAAAACCCGCGACATGGAAACCCAGGCTGAAGCCCTTCGAAAATCCGATGAAATCCTCGCTCAAATGCGGGACATCGCCGAAGAGCTGGAGGGGAACCTGGAGGAAAAGCGGGAGCTCACCCACCGTCTTCTGGGACGCCTGGACGAAACCCTGGAGCGGGCCGAGCGTCGCTACGAGCAGTTCAACGCCCTGTTCGAGTCCACGGATTCGGCCGCCGCCCATGACCAGGTATCCCTCAGGGAAACCCGCGGCACCCTGGAATCCATCCGGTCCCTCCTGGACAAGGGATTGACCAAGGAAGAAGCGGCTCAGCGCCTGGGCCTGTCGAAGGCGGAGATCGAGCTGTTCCTCAAACTGGGACACGGCAATTCCAAATCGTAAATAAAAGGGCTCCACCGACCAGCCGGCCCTGAAGGCTGAACAACTCATTCGCTATGCTGCGAGACATTCCACACATTCCGACACAACCCGCGGCGTCCCGGTCCTCCTTTGAGGCGGGCGGCCTTCGATTCGCCCCGGGAGAAACATTCCGAGGAACAGTCGTGGAAACGCGAAAGGAAGGGGATGTGCTCATTCTGGCCCGGGGGACCAAGTTCCGGGCCTGGACAACCCGCCCTCTGGAGACGGGGCAAAATCATCTCTTTCGCGTACAGTCCGTGGGTGAGCGTATTCTGCTGAAGGTGGTCGGCGGGGAACCGGCAGATCAAGCCTCGGCTGTTCGGCTTTGGGTTTCAGGACGACAGGGCCGAGCGGAACTGGGAAGGCTTCTGCAAGGCTTGAGCGGAAAGGCCGGGGAAAAAGACCTGAGCGAAACCGTTCGCAGCCTCCTGAGTGTCCTGCGGGACCGCATGCCGGCCATGATCTACCGGGCGCCACAAGATGGCGGTGTGAACTGGCTCGCTCGACAGCTCCGGGAATCCGGGCTGTTCCTGGAAAGCCGAATCGCCCGGTTCCTGCTGCAGGGCCGGTCGCCCCCGCTTCGAGCCCTCTGCGGCTCCGATCTCAAGGGAATCCTCCTTGCCCTCAGGGCCGCTATCGGAGAAAGGGGCCCGGCCGACGCCATGGCCGGTGAGATGGCCCGCCAGGTCGACCAGGCCCTGCATGTGATTCAACAGGACCAGTTGCTCAACCTCACGGCATGGAAAGAGGGGCTGGGTTGGTTCTGGTTCATCCCCGGACACCCGGAGGATGGGTTTCGAGGAGGGGAGCTGTTCGCGCGAAAACCGGAGGGGGACGAAACGAAGTTTTTTCTTTCGCTTAGCCTGGACTTCACCCGCTTGGGGCGCCTGGACGTGGACGTGTCCATGAACCGGTCCGTGGTGAGCCTGCGCATTCTGGTGGAAGACGAGCAAACTGCGGAACTCGTGGGGAGCCGTCTCCAGGATCTTCGACAGGGACTCGTGTCCGCAGGGCTCGAAACCGGAACCATCACCTGTCGGGAACGACGGGATGACGATTCCGAGTGGACCCCCTTTCTCGACTCCGCATACCTCTCGGGTGCCGTGGATGTGGTAATCTGATGCTGGACAAGCTGAAAAAGGCGATCGCACTCAAGTACGACCCGGACCAAGACCAGGCCCCCCGCGTCACAGCCAAGGGTCGGGGGTTGGTGGCGGATCGCATCATCGAGCTCGCCCGAGAGGAGGGCGTACCCATCACCGAAGACCCGGATCTGGTTGGAGCGCTGATCCAACTCGACTTCGAGGAAGAAATCCCCCTGGAGCTTTACCAGGCCGTGGCGGAAATCCTGGCCTTTGCCTACCGATTGAACGGTCGCATGAAGGGACCGGGCTGAAACACGACTGACGGAACCGTAAAGACTGTATCCTCTCGCCAAGAACGCCAAGAAAAGACCTTTTAATATCAATGAGTTCACTTTGCAGTCTTTGCGGCTTGGCGCGTTATTTTGACCTTTTGCGAGGCCGTCAGGATTTGGAAAACCATTTCGCAATACCCGGAAGATCACCCCTGGGTCCCTCTTTTTTAATTCGCGAGGATTTTCCCGGAGCAAACCAGGCCTGATCAGCGCTTATGCGATCGCCCCGCTCCTTCCGGAAAGGCCGGGCAAACTTTTCCCTGCCGTGGGAAAGCCCTGCTTTTCCACCGCCCTGCTCGAGCGAATGCGGTTTCTTCCGCTCCGCCGCCTGATGCTTTTTTCCTTTAACATTCAAACAGTTCCAGCCGGCCGGCTCCTCGTGCCTCGAGGGTCTTATATGGTACGGGAATTGCAGACCCATTCAAGGCAACCGGAATCAGTCAACGGAAACACCATGGGAGGAAAACATGCTTCGGGGAATGATCGACTCAGTCAAGGCCTGCATCAAGGAAGAGATGCGCATGGACGTCATCTCCAACAACCTAGCCAACACGTCGGTCCCCGGACACAAGAAATCCCGCATTTCCTTTCAGGACATGGTCCAAGGGCAGGCGGCGGAAAAGCAGGCCGACTCCACTGAACAGGGAGCCGGACCCTCCGGCCCCGTCCGGGTGGAAATCGATTTTACGCAGGGCGATTTCCGCACCACGGGCAACGAGCTGGACCTGGCCGTCCACGGCGAAGGGTTTTTCAAGGTCATGACCGCGGATGGCGTGCGGTACACGAGAAAGGGCAATTTCGCCCTGGACAACCAGGGCTTTCTCGTGACCCAGAACGGGGACAAGGTCCTGGGCGAGAACGGCCCTGTCCGGGTTTTGGGCAACGACGTACAGGTCAGCGGCTCGGGTTGGATCAAGGCGGGCGGCGAAGACATGGGCGTGCTGGACCTTGTCTCGTTCGAGGAACCGAAGAGGCTCGTTGCAACCGGCCAAGCCATGTTCGCAAACCCCTCAGAGGAACCCGAAGCCCCGCTTCCCTTTGCCAGCCGCGTCAAACAGGGATACATCGAGCTTCCGAATGTGGAAATCGCAGAAGAGATGGTCTCCATGATCCACTGCATGCGGGCCTTCGAGAGTTATCAAAAGGTCATCCAAATCCTGGATGAGGTGGACCAGCGCGCCATAAATGAAGTGAGCCGACTCCGCTAGGGCGGAAAGGAGGGAACAAATCATGATACGAAGCCTTTGGACATCCGCCTCGGGAATGGCGGCCCAGAAGCTGAACATGGATGTCATCGCCAACAACCTGGCCAATGTCAACACGGCGGGCTTCAAGAAGAGTCGCGCCGATTTCGTGGATCTGCTCTACCAGAACCTCCGGTCTCCAGGGGCTGCCACCAGCTCCGGAGGGGAAGTCCCCACCGGAATTCAGGTCGGCATGGGCACCAAACCGGTGTCGGTGCAGAAAATCCTCAGCCAGGGGGACTACGTGCAAACCAATAACGACCTGGACCTCGCCATCGAGGGAGACGGGTTCTTCAGGACACTCAGCAACGGTGAAGAGCTCTACATGCGGGCGGGGGCGTTCAAGATGGACTCCGAAGGATACATCGTCACCTCAGAGGGAGATCGGCTGCAACCCGAATTTTCCATTCCTCCCGAAACGGTGAACTTCACCGTGGATCCGGGGGGCAACATGGTGGCCATGGGTCCGGACGGCAACGAGCTGGCCAGCAGCCAACTCTCGCTTTTCAGTTTTGCCAACCCTGCAGGACTGCTGAGTGTGGGAGGAAACCGCTTCAGGCCTTCGGACGCCTCGGGAGACCCCTTAGAAGGGAACCCCGGTGTGGACGGTATGGGAACCATTTCCCAGGGATATCTGGAGATGTCCAATGTGGATGTGGTGGAAGAGATGGTGGGCATGATTGCAGGCCAGAGGGCTTATGAAGTGGCTTCCAAGTCCATCAAGGCGGCCGATGAGATGCTTCAGATGGCCAACAACATTAAGAGGTAACAAGCAGGGGATGAATACATGCGAATCTCTGTCATAGCCTTTCTTTCTGTTCTCACAGCAACGGCCACGGCCCTGCTCCTCGCCCCCGCGCAGGGGTTGGCCGAAAACGGATCGCTTGAAATCCGTGTGCTCCAAGAGGCCACGGTGAGAGGAGACACCGTGACCCTGGGTCAAATCGCCTCCTTTACACCATCAGGCGATCCAAGGGTGGCTTCGCTCAAAGGTTTGGAAGTGGCGTCGGCGCCGGCTCCGGGGAACACGCATCGATTCAACCGCCGTTTTCTCAACTACAAAGTAGGATCAGCCGTTGGAGACCTGGAAGAAGACGTTTCCCTCAAGACCCCGGACAACCTGGTGGTGCACCGGACCGCCCAGGTGGTGAGCTCCGCTCGAATGGAAGACATCTTCCGGGACCATGTCCTGAAATCCGCCCCCTGGCCGGAGGACGAGATCATCATGGAGTCGATCCGCGTACCCGAAGCCGTGGCCCTTCCTGAAGGCACCCTCCGCTGGGACATTCGGGAGAACGGCAACGGAGACTATCTCGGCAATGTCTCCGCCACCCTGACCTTTTACGTGGACAGCCGTAAGATTCGCAGGGTCCCCATATCCGGCCGGGTTTCCATCACCCGGGATGTACTGCGGGCCGCCAAAAGGATTCGGCGAGGGGACATCATCGAGGAGGCGGATGTTTCCAAGGGTAGGGAAACCACCATGCGCCGGAAAGACGACATCCTCGTGGACCCGGAAGAGGCCGTGGGCAAACGAGCCTCCAGAGGTATTAGGTCCGGCAGCACGCTTACCTCCGCCATGATGGAAGACCCGCCCGTGGTCGAGCGGGGAAGCGCTGTGGTCATTCTGGCGGAGAACGAAACACTGAGAATCACGACTCGAGGGGAAGCCCTGGAGGACGGTCGCCGGGGGGACCGCATCCGCGTGAAAAACCTCCAAAGCGGCAAGGAATTCGTCTCCACGGTCAAAGCAACCGGCTGGGTGACAGTGGCCTTTTGAGAGGCTTGCAAGAACGGACCAAACCCGGGAGAGGACAATGAACATCAGATGTTTTTCCGCAATCTTCGCACTGACATGGCTAATCCTGCTGACAGGATGCGCCGGGCTTCCCTTTCAATCCGAGGATCCACGCGAGCCTCTGTCCGGGCCGCCCCCGGTTCAACCCCTCATGGTGGACACTGCTCCGGCGTCGCCCGCAGACCCCACGGCCGACGCAGGGCTTTGGACCGAAAGTGCCTATCGAAGCCCTTTTCAGGACCTCCGAGCCTCCAAGACCGGAGACCTTATCACCGTCAACATCGTGGAGACCTCCGAGGCGAACAAGAAGGCCACCACCAAGACGGGACGAGAGTCTTCCCTTAGCGCCGGAATCAGCAACGCCCTGGGCTGGGAGAACAAGGTGAAGAACCTGACCTCCTTTGGAAACGCCAAGGTACGAGACGCCTTTGACAATGAAGCCATGTTCAAGGCGTCCATGGAAAACGATTTCAACGGCTCCGGGGAAACCTCCCGAAACGAGACCATGACCGCATCCATCACCGCCCGGGTCATCGAGGTGACGCCCAACGGAAACCTGTTCATCAAGGGGTCCCGAAAGGTCAGGGTGAACAACGAGGCCCAGTTCATCACCCTCACCGGCCTGGTCCGACCGGCCGACGTATCTCCTGACAACACTGTTCTCTCCAGTTACATCGCGGAGGCGACCATCGAGTACACGGGGAGCGGGCCGGTGAGCGACAAGCAGAGGCCCGGCTGGCTCATGCGGGCCGCGGACTTCGTGTGGCCCTTTTAGAGGAGAAGACCGTGCGCAAAAACAAACAAGTCGTCATCGCCCTCCTGATCATATCCTGTCTCGGGCTTATGCTGACCTGGGGGCCGGCCGCCCGCGCGGCCCGGGTCAAGGATCTGGCCTCCATCAAAGGCACCAGAACCAACCAGATCATGGGATACGGGCTGGTGGTCGGACTGGACGGGACCGGAGACGGCACCGGGACCAAGTTCACGGTCCAGAGCCTTGTCAACATGATGGAGCGTTTGGGCATTCACGCCCCGGACCAGGTGAAGGTGGCCAATGTGGCCGCCGTCATGATCACGGCCGACCTGCCTCCCTTTGCCCGGGTGGGAAGCGAGATCGACGTGCTGGTGTCTTCGGTTGGAGACGCCAAAAGTCTACAGGGAGGCACCCTGCTCCTCTCCCCCCTCAAGGGGGCGGACAACAAGATTTACGCCCTGGCCCAGGGTCCTCTTTTGGTGGGAGGGTTTTCCGCCTCAGGCGCGGCGGGAGGTGGTGTGCAGAAAAACCATCCCACTGTGGCCCGAATTCCCGGCGGCGCGACCATTGAACGGGAACTGCCTTTTCAGTTCAACGGCCTGGGGGAGCTCACCCTCAGCCTGAACAATCCCGACTTCACCACGGCGCTGCGAATGGCCGGGGCCATCAATCGAGAGATCGGCTCCCAGATCGCCTCTCCTACTGATTCAGGCACCATTCGCGTGCAGGTCCCCGAGCCTTTTAGAGGGAATCTGGTGCCTCTGGTTGCCGAACTGGAACAAATCCGCGTGAAACCCGACAACAAGGCGCGGATCGTACTGGCGGAGCGCACCGGCACGGTGGTCATGGGCGAAAACGTGCGCATCTCACCGGTTGCCATCGCGCACGGGAACCTGAGCGTGCAAATCAAAGAAAGTAAAAACGTGAGCCAACCGGCGCCTTTTTCCCAAGGAGAGACCACAGTCACGGATGAGACGGATATCAACATCACCGAGGAAGATCAAAAGCTGATCCTCTTGAATGAGGGAGCCAACCTGGGTGAGGTGGTAAACGGTCTGAACGCCATCGGCGTATCCCCAAGGGATCTGATCACCGTGTTCCAGGCCATTCAGGCAAGCGGGGCACTTCAAGCCGAATTGGAAATCATCTAACCCCGAACCAGGACCTGAAGTGAGCAATTCAGGCAGGAGTCAACCATGCTCGGCAAAGGGGTGGAGCTCAAACCGGACCTCCCATCCGTCCAAAAGCAGGGTTCCGAGGACCGGGCGCTCCGAAAAACCTGCAAGGAGTTCGAATCCGTTTTCACCTACCAATTGCTCCGGAGCATGCGGCGAACCGTGGAAAAATGCGACCTGTTTCACGGCGGCAGTGGTGAGGAGGTATACGAATCCCTCCTGGACCAGGAGCTGGCGAAATCCATGTCCAGTGCTTCTGATCGCGGTCTGGCCGATCTGCTTTACCAACAGCTCCGCTCAAAGGGGGCCGGGTCTAAAGAAGGTCCGCAGCCTCCTCCCGGTCCTCTGGACCACGGAGCCCCCCGATGGCCGGTTCAAGGCAGCATATCCTCCGAGTTCGGTTGGCGTACACACCCCATTCACGGGGACAGGCGTTTCCACCAGGGACTGGACGTGGCCGCTGAACAGGGAACCCCCATTGCCTGTTCCCTTCCTGGAAGGGTGGTTACAAGTGAATTCCAGGAGGGATACGGCAATTTAGTGGTCGTGGACCACGGCCGGGGTATTTCCACACTCTACGCCCACAACCGAAAGAACCTGGTCCGAACAGGGGACTGGGTGCAAGCCGGAGATCCGGTGGCTCAGGTGGGATCCACTGGAATGAGCACCGGTCCTCACCTGCATTTTGAGGTGAGGCGACACGGCAGGGCCCTCAACCCGGCCCGGTTCCTAGGCACCGGGCCGGGAAAAAACATGGCCGAAACCGACCTCGAGCATTTGAGTCAAAGCCCCGTTAGGCCGATATAACCATGCAGAGGAGAGTCCCCATGGAGACGAGCACCCACAAGGCGAGCGACCCGCAGGGCGAAAAAATCGCCCTTTTGGAGGGGCTGGTGCACTGTCTGGATCGGGAACATGACATACTCGCCGACCTGGACCTACACGAGCTATGGGCGGTTGTGGAGGAAAAAAACAACCTTCTGGGGGCGATACAGTCTCTTCCGTCCGAAGACTCTGAGGAAGCGCCCCCTGAAGCCCGGGTACCCGCAGAACGCGACTGGGGGCCTGCAGGGATTACTAATCCGGCCCAGCGGATCACCCGGTTGAAAGAGGAAATCCGGGAACGGGCCCGGGAGAACGCGGCCTTCATTCAAGACTCCCTCGACTTTGTCGACGAGCTGGTGACTCTGCTCGTTGGTCCTTCCGGGGACACCGGGACCTACAGGCCTCACGGCGGGGAAAACCGGGGTCAGCAGGGACCGATCTACCGAAGGGAGGTGTAGCAACCCATGGCCGGCATCGGACTCGTGCTCAACACCGCAAAAGACGCCCTACTCACCCAGCAGTATGCAATGGACGTGGTGAGCCACAACATAGCCAACGTGAACACCGAAGGCTACTCGCGGCAGACCCCCACCATCGAGGCCAAGTCACCTGCCCCTTACGGCGGTCTGATTTTCGGCAGAGGGGTGGGGCTGCAGGAGATCCAGAGACAGATGGACACCTTCGTGGAGACCCGGATCAGGGAACGGGGCTCCGACCTTTCGGCCATGTCGGAAAAGGAAACCTATTTGTCAGTGCTCGAAGGCGTGTTCGACGAAAACTCGGGAAGAAGTATCACCGCCCAGTTCGACGCCTTCTGGAACGCCTGGCAGGACCTGTCCAACAACCCCTCGGGCTCTGCGGAACGTACCATCCTGTACGAGTCCGGTGCCCACCTGTCCCAGTCCTTCCAGGACATCCGCCACGACCTGGACCGGTTCGACCAGGAGCTGGATCTTTCCCTGGATGCAGGAACGGAAAAGGTCAACCAGCTCACCTCGCAGATCGCCACGCTCAACGAGCAGATCATCAGCATGGAGATCAATGCCGACGCCAACGATCTCAGGGACCAGAGGGACACCTTGATCCGCAAACTGTCCGAGCACATCGACGTAAAGGTGTTCGAGGATTCCGAAGGGCATTTCTCGGTGGTCACGGGAAAGGGGTACACCCTGGTCAGCAAAACCGATGCCTACAGTCTGTCCTTTGAGAGCGGAGAGCTCAGGTGGCAGGGTTCAGGGGGCGGCGTGGACATTACGGACACGGTCACAGGGGGAAAGCTGGGCGGCTGGCTCGAAGTGCGCGACGCCCTTCTTCCCAAGTACCGGAGGGAGCTGGACGAGCTGGCTCGAAACGTCATCTGGGAGGTGAACCGGGAGCACAGCCTGGGGGTGGGGTTGGAGGGGATGACGGAGGTGGAGGGTACGTACAAGGTCTCCGACCCGACCGAGGCGCTTGCAAGCGCTGACTCGGGACTCGAGTTCCACGACAAAATCAAACCCGGCGAATCCGGCGAACCCAACGAATCATTCACCATCCATGTCTATGACCAGGACGGCAAGGTTGAGGCCACGGAATCCATCGCCATCGATGACGAGACCACATTCGAGCAGCTGATCACAGACATAGACGCCGTTGCTAACCTCACGGCCGACAGCTCCGACGGAAAACTCGAGCTGGAAGCGGACTCAGACTACTCCTTCGCCTTCTCCGAGGACTCCTCCGGCGTGCTGGCCGCCCTGGGCATCAACACCTTTTTCAACGGAATAGACGCTCAGAACATGGGCATGAACGAGACCTTGAACTCTCACAAGGAGTTCATAGCCGCCGGGCAAGTGGACGAAGACGGGGAGATCGCAGTGGGCGACAATACCAACGCCCTGGCCGTGGCTGCACTGAGAGACCACAAGGTGGCAATGGAACGATTCACCTATGACGACCCCCACAATGCCGCTTCCAGTCCAAAGGACACATTTCAGGGGTATTACGCCTATCTCATAGGCTCCGTGGGCATCAAGAGCGAGAGCGTGCGGCGCGAGCAGGAGTACGCCGAGGGGATCGTCAACCAGCTGACGGAAAAGCGAAACAACCTCTCGGCGGTCTCCCTGGACGAGGAGCTGACCAACCTGATCAAGCACCAGCACGCTTACTCGGCTGCGGCAAAGCTGGTGTCCACCGCGGACGAGATGCTCCAAACCCTGCTCCAGACCCGTTAGGAGAGAAGCCTATGCGAGTTTCCAATCAGGCCGTGCACGACGCCATCACCCATAACCTGGCAAAGGCCTCGGACGCCATGCTTAGGGCCAACCAGGTGGTCAGCTCGGGTAAAAGAATCAACCGCCTGTCCGACGATCCAGTGGGGCTCGTGAGTGTGATCAACCTTCGGTCCTCGCTCGAGCACATCGGCCAACTGGAGCGAAACATTGCCATGGGCAAATCCTGGCTAAACGCAGGCGAATCCGCTCTGCGTCAGATGGAGGGCATCCTTACCGAGACCAAGACCCTCTGCGTCCAGATGGCCAACGCCACAAACGGGGAGACGGAGCGCGAAAACGCCGCCGTGGCGGTGGAAGGCCACCTGCAGCAGATCCTCTCTCTGGCCAACACCCAGGTGGACGGCCGATACATCTTCTCCGGCACCAGGACGGACACGGCCCCTTATGACCCTGATGACTGGACGGAATATCAGGGCAATGAAACGCCCTTTGAAGTCCGAATAGGAAAGGACATGAACCTGTCAGTGGGACGAGCCGGGCCCGAGATCTTCGGGGAAGACGACGAGGCGGACAACATCTTCGAGACGCTGAGCAATCTCAAGGCGGACCTCGAGGGCAACGACGTCGAAGGCATCCAGGAAGCCATGGGCAATCTGGATGCCCACATGGACCACCTTCGTTCTCTGACTTCGGACACGGGCGCCAAGCACCTTCGCATGGAAACCAAGGAAACCATCATCCAGGATCTTCGGCTGTCCTACACGGAGCGGAAATCCGGCATCGAAGATGCGGATATCGCCGAGGCGATCATGGAACTCAAAGCCAAGGAAACCGCCTACCAGGCAGCCCTGGCCGGCTCGTCCAAGGTGATGAACATGAGCCTGGTGAACTATTTGTAGGGGAAGCACGGCTCGGACTCGCCCGAACGAAGCCGTCTGGCGCCATGGAGGGTACCAGTGCTCGTATTGACCAGGAAATTAGACGAGAGTATTACCATAGGCAATGAGATCACGGTTCAAGTACTAGAGATCCGCGGGGGTCAGGTCCGGCTGGGAATCAAGGCCCCCAAAGAAACACCGGTGAATCGAACCGAGGTGTTCGAGAGCATTGTACGAGAAAACTTCGAGGCCTCCCGTCTGCCCGAGGACCTGGAACCCTTGAGTGACCTGCTGTCCGCAAAAAAGCGGCACAAAACCGAGTAGCGATTATGGAACAGATCAAGACGACACGGTTCGGTGATGTGGAAATCGAGGAGAACCGCTGCATCCGCTTTCCCCTGGGGTTGCCGGGTTTTCCCGAGCAGAGGCATTTCGCGCTCATGGAACACAGACCCGGCTCCCCCTTCATGTGGCTCCAGTCCACGGACACGCCGGACCTCGCCTTTGTGGTCATGGATCCTTTCCTTGTTGTGAGCGACTATCTCCAGGACCTCTCCGATCAGGACAGTGCAATGGTATCGGGTAAAAACGGCGCCCCTCCGCTCCTGCTCTCCATTGTGAACATCCCGCCGGGAGAGCCTGAAAAAATGACGGCCAACCTCCTGGGCCCCCTGGTGATCGAGGTGAACAGCAGAACAGGAAAGCAGGTCATCCTGTCCGGCTCCGGGTACCACACCCGCCATCCCGTCATACAGGAGTAAAGACCCGACGCGGACCACCTCTCCGCTTGCCCCCGCCAACCTTCCGCCTTCGGCCGAGCCCGTCCAGATTAAGCCAAGTCTTTGACGACTTCCAAAAAAATACATTGTTTTTTCAAAAAACAATGTTAGAATTTTGGCATTTACGTAACTCAGGCCAATTTTTTGGCGACCGTGAACCCTTCCCCCGCGGGCACGAAAGGCTCAGGAGTGGTCTATGACCGAATACAGAATCCTTGTCGTGGATGACGACCCGAAGATCCTGAACAGGCTGCAGGAATCTCTGCAGCGGGAAGGGTATCTTGTCGCCACGGCAAAAAACGGTGAGCTCGCCGGACATATGCTGGATCAGGAATACTATGATCTGGCCCTGATAGATTTGAACATGCCCAAAGTCGACGGCATGACTCTGCTCAAAACCCTGGTGGAGTATCATTCCGACACCGTGGGAATAATTCTTACCGGACATGCAACCATACGAAATGCCGTGGAAGCCATGAAACTGGGGGCGGTGGATTATCTGGCCAAGCCCGTCAAGATGGAGGAGTTGCTTCTCGTTGTTCAAAGGGCACTGGAGTTCCGCGACCTGAAACGCGAAAACATCGCCCTTAAAAGACAGCTCAAGAAAAAGTACCGGTTCGAGAACTTCATCGGCGACAGCCTGCCCATGAACAAGGTCTTTAGGGTCATCGAAAAGGTGGCCGACACCGACAGCACAGTCCTGATTCTCGGCGAGTCCGGTACGGGCAAAGAACTCGTGGCCAAGGCGATTCACTACCACAGCATGCGAAAAGACAAACCCATGATCCCCGTCAACTGTGGAGCCATTCCCGAGGAGCTTCTGGAAAGCGAGCTGTTCGGCCATGAAAAGGGGGCGTTCACCAATGCCATTCGCACGCGGATCGGTCGATTCGAATTGGCCACCGGGGGAACCATCTTTCTGGATGAAGTGGCTGAAATGAGTCCGCACCTCCAAGTGAAACTGCTCCGGATTTTACAAGAACAGGAATTTGAACGGCTCGGAGGTACCAAAACCATTCGGTGCGACGTTCGAATCCTGGCGGCCACCAACAAGGACCTGGACAAGCTCGTGGAAGAGGGCACCTTTCGAGAAGACCTCTACTACCGGCTCAAGGTCATACCCATTGCCCTTCCCCCTTTGAGGGATCGGCGATCCGACATCCCCCTGCTGGCATACCACTTTCTCGAAAACATTATAAAAAACAAAAAAAGAAAGAAGATGGTTCTCACAAAGGATGCCATTAGAGCCCTGACTAATTACGACTGGCCCGGAAATGTCCGCGAATTGGAAAATATAATCGAGCGTTTGGTCATCCTTACTGAAGATGATCAAATTACAGTAGATGATATGCCTGAAAAAATCGCTCGCACGCAGGCCCTTGAATTCGACGAGGAGGGTCTCGTTCCGGAAGAGGGGCTCTCCCTGAACAGCGCGGTGAACGAATACGAGCGCCAGCTAATCATCAGCGCACTGGAAAAAGCGGGTTGGGTGAAAAACCGTGCGGCAAAGCTCCTCAAGATGAACCGAACCACACTGGTGGAAAAGATCAAGAAGCAGGGCATTGAAAAGGATAGAATGGCGAGTTGAACTTGCCGCACCTCATTTTCGGTACACGCTGGGCCGCACATACCGAAAGCGATGCGCCACTCCGGTCAGGCTCTCCGAGTGGCCGATAAAGAGGTGTCCCGCCCCCTGAATGACCTCGTAAAAGCGGTTGACCAGCCTCTCCTGAGTCTGCTTGTCAAAGTAGATCATCACATTCCTGCAGAACACGATGTCGAATGGATCGGTGAACGAAAAAGGTTCGATAAAGTTGAGCCGCTGAAATCGCACAAGGTTCCGAACGTGCGGCTTCACTCGGTAGAAGCCCGACCAGCGGTTGACACCCTTCTGAAAACACTGGCGGCGCATTCCATAAGGAACCTTCTCCACCCTTGCGGCCTCGTAAACGCCCCTTTCCGCTATCTGCAGCATTCGAGTGGAAATGTCCGTTCCCAGGATGCGAAGGTCCCTGTGGCGGTTTTCAGGCAGGGCCTCGAGCATGGTCATGGCAATGGAGTAAGCCTCTTCGCCGCTCGAGCAACCCGCGCACCAGATGCGGATCGGCCCCGAGTTCTTCGTCCCCCCTATAGAAAACACCTCCGGGATGACCGTTTCAGCCAGAAATTCGAAGTGCTTGGGCTCGCGAAGAAACGCCGTTAGGTTCGTGGAAATGACATCAAGCAGGGGAATAAAGGCATCCCCGCTGGTGTCCCTCATGAGGTAGTCATAATACTCCCCCACGGATCTGAAATCGAACTGCCGCAGCACCTTGGCAAGTCGAGCCTTGAGCAGTTCCCGTTTCCCCTTGTGGAGGTTGATACCCGACTTTTCATAGATGAGCGCAGTGAAATTTCGATAGTCGCTTTCGCTCAAATCCATTTCCATGGATGGCCTCAGCCTCCTTGTCGAACATGTACATCACCGGCCTGCCGCCGGCATCAGCCGGCTTGCAAAGGGGTCAAAGTAAAGGCCCGGCAAATTTCGCCGGCCCCCACGGGACCCATTCTCTGAGAGGCAAAAACCATGCCGTAGCATTCCTCCAAGTGGCGCATTAAATGGAATGGGCCGACGTGGAGAAAGTTTTGACGATTTTGACGATTTTTTTTAAATTTCCTTTAAGTATTATAAGCAACGGCCGATGTCTGTGATTGAGGAGGAGGACATTGGTCACCACGCATCAAATACGTAACGTCCTGCGCGTCTACGGCAACCAGTTGAAAAGGCGAAACGCCCTTGTACAAGAAAGCCTGGAGCCGGATCGACGCCACACCGACCGCGTGGACATCTCTGCGGAAGCGCGCCACCGAGAGGCGGTCAACAAGATGTCCAGGCGGGTAATTTCGCAAATCCCCATTCCGTCGAATGAAGGCAAGGCAGTGGAACAAGGCGTCGGAGTGCCGAAAAACGGTCAGGGCGAAGACGAATAAGCTTAACGAATAAAACCAGGGAGTGGATATGAAAATCGACGAATCCTATCAGTCCGCCAACTTGATCGAAAAGGCCAAGGAAAGCGGGTCCGGCCAAAGGACCGAGGCACAAGACCCCCACATCAGGGATTCGGAAAGGCCTGAGAGTAGTCGCGGAGCCGAGGTCGACCTCTCCAGTGCCGGCAGGGATGTCATGAGGGCCAGAGAGGCCATGGAGGCCCCCTCCGATCCCAAAAGGGCCGAAAAGGTGGCTGAACTCAAGCAGCAGGTCGCTGAAGGAACCTATGAAACCGATCCCCAAAAAACGGCGGATCAGATCTTAGGTGAAGCCTTGTCTGAACTTATCTAGTTTCCATCCAGAAAGGGTCTTTTTTGCCAATCTCAGCGTCGATCAGCGAGGTTCCTTGTGCGGCGTACGAGAGTACGCCTCCGCGTCACCTCTTGATCTCCTTGATCTTGACAAAAAATCCTCCTTTCCGAATTGGAAACTCAGCAGTGCCCAAAATTCGTTTATGGATG
>CAZQCK010000034.1:0-28013 GCA_964591925.1 uncultured Desulfobacterales bacterium | reverse complement strand
GGCGGGGGCCCGGGCCAGCGTGAGGCAGAAAACCCGCCCTGCACCGGATCGCAGAAGGGCCCGGCTGCAGGCATCCAGGGTGCTTCCAGTGGTGGAAACATCGTCCACGAGCAATACATCCCGGCCCTTGATTGCAGCCGGCGACTTGACTGCAAAGGCTTCCCGGACGTTTACCCGTCTCTTGTCCTTTCCCAGCGCCGCTTGGGAAGGAGTCTTTCGCACACGGCGAAGGGAAAGGGAATCCAGGGCGAATCCGGTCAAGTCCTTCACATGCCTTGCCAGAAGGAGGCTCTGGTTGAAGCCGCGCTCCCTAAGTCTTTTCACGTGAAGCGGAACGGGCACAATCAGAGGATCGGATTCCGGTGGAAGGCACGCCCGGGCCGATTCAGCCAGGAGCGGCCCGAAGATTCCGGCCAAGTGAGTCTTTCCTGCATACTTGAATCGGTGAACCGCCTCCACCACGGCGCCTTCGTACACGTAAAGAGCCCGTGCCGCCTTGTACGACGGCGGGTCCCTAAGACAACGCTCACACAGACGATCCTCTTTCGAATCCGTATCAAAGGGCACGCCGCAACGGCTGCAAAGGGGGGAATGCGCCTTCCGCAAATCATTCCAGCATTCCGGGCAAATAACATCCGAATCACCCGTCGGCAAAAACCGGCTGCATACCGCACAGCGGGGTGGGTAGATGATGTCAATCCACCTTCCCGCCTCTTCCACACCTGCCTTGATTGACAAACGCCTCATGAGAGCAGTTCCGGTTTATGCCCGGGCAGGCGTCCATGGCCTCGGACCAGGCTGCCCGATCCTTCAACAGGGCGGGATAGAAAGGCCACAGGGAGCATCTGCGGGGCTTGACAGGGTGAATCCGGCAGCCTCGGCCCGACTCGAAAAACAGGCACTTTCCCTCTCCATCGTTCCGAACGGAGACTCCGCCGAACCGTATCTCGCAGCAGGACGCCTGAAACTCCTCCGGTCGCATGCCCAGAAAAGCCGCAATACGCTCGATCTCGTAGATATCCACGGTTATGCCCCCCTCCCCGTAGCAGCATTGCCCGCACATTCGACAGGAAAAGGCCTGGGCGTGGTCTGTGTTTTCAGATTCAAGAGACATCATGAAGCTCCAGCATCTGTTCCAGGTTCCAATCCACGCGGAGGCGAACCCGGCGGTTCTCTTTCTTCAGCCGGTACACCAGGTGGCCGTTCTCCAGGCCGAACCGGAAGAGGTCCCGCGTTACAGCCACATCCTCCCGGCAGTAAGCGGTCAACCGTTCCATATCCCCGGCCCGAAACCAATCCACGGCCTGAATACCGTCGGCAGTCTTGCCCCGCTTCAGGGTCTCCTGCGCCAGGTGGTCCAGGCCCAGCCGGTGCCCGAGCCGCCGGTGAACATCCTGGAGGATATCAAACGTGTTCAATGCATTCAAATCCATAGTCGAGTAAGCGCTCAGGACCCCGTAATCAAAGCGCTTCACATTGAATCCCACCACGAGATCCGCATCGGACAACAGAGCCATGAGCTCGTCCACCCGGTCCTCGGTAAAGCTCAGGAACTCCTTGCTGCGGCTGTCATAGGCCACCGCCACGGACACGCGCATGAGATGGGTGTTCCGCCACCCACCCACCTCGCCGGCCAGCATCTGGGTCTCCAGGTCCATGTACACCACCCGGGGCTCAGCGGGTTCAGCCGGGATTTCGAGATCCGTTTCCCCGTTAGAAAACCACTCCTCCTCCGAGCCTTCCTCCCCCGCCTCGATGGGAACACGCCCCAACAGGCACTCCAGGAGAAGAACGGCGGCGGCCTTGTCCAGCGGCTTGTTTCCGGAACCGCACTTGGGCGAATGAATGCAGGAAGGGCAGCCGTCTTCGCATTCGCACTCGCGCAGGTGCTCCAGGGTGCGATCCAGCAGGTCGCTGACCACCTCGAAACCGCGCTGGGCCAGCCCGACTCCCCCAGGGTGGCCGTCGTAAATGAAAACCGCGCCCTTGTCCAGGTCCGGATGATGGGGATAACAGATCCCGCCGATGTCGTTGCGGTCGCACAGGGCAAACAGGGGAAAGATGCCGATGGCCCCGTGCTCGATGGCGTGAATGCCGCCCATGAAGTGAAGCCCTCTCCCCTCGACCATACGGCGGATGACCGGTTCAATCTCGATCCAGAACCCGACGGTCTCGAAACTCCTGGACGGAAGGTCCAAAGGTACCACTCCGAGCAGTTCCTGGCCCGGCAGAGCACGCTTTTCATATCCAGTGATCTGCTCGGTCACCCTCAACAGGCCTTCTCGAACCACAAAGCGGCCTCTGGGCCGGCTTCGGTGAACCTGCAGGATCTCGGTCTCCTTTTCCGAGCGTACCCGGGTGAAGTACTTGAGATCCGCGGGGCGGGCGATTACATCGTGCTTCTTCAAATCGAGGTGCTCCACGAGGTAGTGCTCTGCGCGGTGGAGGTAGACCGCCCCCGAATGGCACTCCTTGAAGGCGCGCCCCTCGTCCACGGTACCGATGGCCACGCCGCTGCCCGCGTCGAAGATGGTGTAAGTCTCACCCACGGAGCGAATGTTCACGCCGAGGTGGGGTCGCCTGCGAACGGCGTACCAGGTGGGGGGATCATCCGCCGAACGAACGAGCTCCCCGGAGGTTTCCAGCGCCTCGAGCCTGTCCGGAACGGCTTCGGGCCATGTGTCTGCATCGTCCAGGGTAAGGGGATGCTCCACCGCCGCACAGGGGAGGTGGGCCCCGGTCACGTAGGGGTTGTCCGGGTCGAGAACGGCCGCCTCAAAGCCCCGCTCGAAGAGGCTGTCCGGATGACGCATGAAATACTGGTCCAGGGCGTCGGGCTTAGCCACCAGGAACACGAGGGAGGCCTTTTTCGAGCGGCCCACCCGGCCCCCGCGCTGCCAGGTATTTATCACGGTCCCGGGATATCCTACCAGGATGCACACATCCAGGTGCCCTATGTCGATCCCCATTTCCAGAGCGCTCGTGGAGATGACGCCCAGAATGGTCCCCTGGGCGAGCTTTTGCTCGATCTCCCGCCGCTCCCGGGGCATGAAACCCGCCCGATAGGAGCTGATGCGGTTTCGAAGCCGAGGCGCCAGCCGGGAGGTCCAGACATGCATGAGCTCGGTCACCTTGCGCGCCTGAGTAAACGCGATGGTTCGAAACCCGGCCTCCAGGCATCTCACAAAGAGACGAGCGGCCATGTAATTGGGGCTGGAGACCGGGTTCAGAAACACGAAATGGCGGTCCGAGCGAGGAGCACCTCCCCTGTCCACAACTTCCACATGGCCCTGAATAAGGTCTTCAGCGAAAGTCCCCGGGTTCGCCACGGTGGCCGAAAGCAGGATGAACTGCGGATTCGAACCATAGCGCCTGCAAAGGCGCCTCAGCCGCCGGACCACCTGATTCATGTGGGAGCCGAAGATGCCTCTATACGTGTGCACTTCGTCGAGCACCACGAAGGCGAGGTTTTCAAACAGGGTTTTCCATGACTCGTGATGGGGAAGGATGCCCCTATGGAGCATATCCGGGTTGGTAAAAAGGACGCCGGGTACATTAGCGCGGATCTGTTTTCGCCGGTAGGTGGTGGTGTCCCCGTCATAAACCGCAGCTGTGATCGATGGATCGCCCATGACCTTGCAGAGCTCGCCCAGCGCCTTGAACTGGTCGTGCTCCAGGGCCTTGAGCGGAAAGAGATACAGGGCCCGGGCCTCCGGACTCCGGCTAAGCGATTCCAAGACTGCCAAGTTGTAAATCAAACTTTTCCCACTGGCCGTGGGTGTGGAAACCACCACATGAGAGCCCTTTCGAATCCGATCCAGGGCCTCGGCCTGGTGTTGATAGAACCGTTGAACGCCCATTCGCTGAAGGGCTTGCCTGACCGCGGGGTTCATGTGGCCGAGATCGGCGTAAGAACCCGCCTCTCCCGGAAGGTGCCGATGGTGGACAAAGGTTTCCCCGAACTCACGGTCCTCCCGAATCCCCTGAATGTAATCAATGATCTCCACGGCGGCTTTCTGTGGTCTTCTCCCTTTTTCCTGCCGGCTTTTCATATGTCCACGAATAGGCCGGGCGCGTCCCCATGGACCGGTGTCTATCCATACCACAAGACCGGGGCGGGTTCAGCCCTTTTCCCCCACAGGGCACCAGGAGACCTATCGTCCTCTTCAAAAATCAAATGACCCGAGCTCGGGAATGTGTTATGTTCCTCTTGTGTTAATTGATCCTGATTTTCCATACGCTTTCTGAGATTGATGAAAATGGATGCCAAGGACAACACCCATCCGGTCATTCACTTGAGGTACCGCAAAGGTGACCTCATCATGAAAGAAGGCGATTACGGCATTTCCATTTACAAGATAAAAAAGGGGCGTGTTAGGGTCACCCAACAGCAGGGCGAAATGGAGCTGACCCTCGCAACCCTCGGGCCGGGAGAAGTTTTCGGAGAGATGGCGTTTTTGAACAAGGCCGTCGAAACCCGTTCTGCGTCGGTGCGGGCCGTGGAGGAGCTGGAGCTGGAGGTCATGCATCCTGCCAGGCTGACCAGGGAATACGACGGCATGCCTCCGATTCTTCGCTACATCACGAACCAGACACTGAACCGCCTGATCCGAATGAACAATATGTACGCCCAGCTGCTGAAAAAAAAGGAGCTGGCGAAAGTCGGAAGGCAAAAGGAATCAGAGGCCGCCGGCAGAAAGCATTATCGAAAACCACTCAACCAGGCCTGTGTCTACCATCCTGTGGGGCCCTCGGGCAAAATCAGGCTTCAGGGACGGCTCACGGACATCAGCGTGGGTGGTGCCGGAATGGAGGTGAGTTCCAGGAACGCCACGAACATTCGGCACGAACTGGGGAGTGAATTCACCATCCATTCCACACTTGCGAGCGGCCGCGATATCGAGCTCACGGGAAAAATCCGGAGCGTCAAGAATTCCTCTCCCGGGCGCATTCAGCTCGGCATCCAATTCACCGGCCTCACGGGCGAGGCCACGAAGACCCTGGGGTTTTTCATGATGTCCTAGCCGAAAAGGTTCATGACCCGGGCCTTATTCGGACCGGGGAAGGAAGCCTCGGAGGGGAGCCATGACCATTGACGGCATTGTGTACGGCTACATGGTGGACGAGCAGGACTACCCGGACAAGAAGGTGATCCTCGAAGAAGGCAGTGTGGGGGACTGGGTGTACGTGGTCCTGGAGGGCCGGGTAAAGATCAAGAAAAAGACCCCCAAGGGGATGGTGACCCTGTCCACACTGGGTGAAGGCGCTGTTTTCGGGGAGATGCCGCTGTTTATCAAGCGAAACAAGATACGAACGGCAACGGTTCAGGCCCACGGGCCCGTCAAGGTCGGCATCCTGGACACCGCACGCCTGGACCGTGAGTTCGAGTTGCTCTCCCCTCAGCTCAAGAGCCTCATCAAGACGCTGGCCCGGCGATTCACGGAGACCACGGACAAAATCAGCCAAGCCGCGAGCACGAGCTAGTTTCCATCCATTTCCTCCCGCGCGGACTCCAATTTCTCCTGGGTCCCTTCCCAGTCCGCCAGCAAATCCTCCAAATTCCTCTTGATCCGATCGTACTCCCTGAGCAGGGGAACGCTTCGGCTCTCATCCTGAAAAATCTCCGGAGCGGCCAGATCCCTTTCCAGTTCCTTCTGCCGCGTTTCCAGCTCCTGGATTCGTGCTTCGATCCGCTGGAGGGACTTCTCCAGCGGGCGAAGCACATCACGGACCTGCCGCCTCTGCTCCGCCCTCTCCCGGCGAAGCTCTTTTCGGCTCTGCCGGGCCTTGCCCTGAAACTCGAGCGCCTTGTCCCCGGCGGACTCCTCCACGATTCCGGCCTCGTTTCGGGCGAGATGGGCCTCATATTCCTTCAGGGTTCCCGGATATTCCACCACCTCTCCGCCTCGAATGTCCCAGATTTTTGTGGCCAGCCGGTTCACGAACGCGAGGTTGTGGGAGACAAAGAGGAGTGTCCCTCCATATTCGGAGAGGGCATCGATCAGGGCCTCCGAGGAAATCAAATCCAGGTGATTGGTCGGCTCGTCCATCACGAGAAAATTCCCGGGTTTGACCAGAATCCTTGCCAGACACACCCTTGCCTTTTCTCCACCCGAGAGCACACTCACCATCTTGTCCACGTCCTCTCCCGGGAAGAGAAACGCGCCGCAAACGCCTCGCACAACGCTTACCGACTCGTGAGGGACCACCCTGTACACCTCTTCCAGCACGGTCCGATTAGCATCCAGCATCTCGGAGTGGTGCTGGGCATAGTAACTTTTGGTGACGCCGTGGCCCAACCGAATACCCCCCTCCTCCGGCTCGATCTCGCCTTCCACCATTCTCAGTAGCGTGGTTTTCCCGGAGCCGTTGGGGCCGATCACGGCCACCCGCTCGCCCCTGAGAACGTTCAAGTGCAGATCATCGTACAGGGCCGTCTGACCGTAACGCTTGGTTACCCCCTCCATCTCCAGCACCACCTGACCGCTTCGAGAAACGTCCGGAAACCGAAAGTGGACGGATTTGCTCCTGCGGTGGGTCTGAACCATCGCCATTTTTTTCACCAGTTTTATTTTGCTCTGGGCCTGCCTTGCCTTACTGGCTTTGGAGCGAAAACGTTCGATGAATCGCTGGGCCTCCTTTACCTTCTGTTCCTGGTTTCTCGCCCGATTCTCCAAGGTCCTCTGCTCTTCTTCCCTGGCCTCGAGGTAGGAGTCGTAGTCCCCTTTGTACAGTCGAAGTCCTTCGGGCTCGAAACTGAGGACTCGGTTGATCCGCCGATTCAGGAACTCCCGGTCGTGGCATACCAGAATGAACGCCCCGGAAAAGCCGTTGAGATATTGCTCGAGCCACCGAACCGACGGAAAGTCCAGATGGTTGGTAGGCTCGTCCAGGAGCATGAGATCCGGCCTGCGGTAGAGAAGGGAAGCCAGAGCGGCACGCATCTTCCAGCCGCCGCTCAGAGAGGAAACCGGGCGGTTGAAATCGCTCTCTTCGAATCCCAGCCCGCCAAGAATCTTCTCGGCTTCGTGGGAGGGATACCGAGCATCCAGATCGCCCAGTTCCGTGTGAACCTCGGCCAGCCGGGCTGCAAGCCGCTCCTGTTTTTCCCGGCCGGGGGCAGGAGCGAGCGCCTCTTCGATGCGCCGGGCTTCTTCCTCGAGAGGGACCCGTTCGGGGATACTCGCCAGGAGGGAGGGAAGAAGATCGCCCTTCAGAGTCTCCTGAATATCCTGGGGGAGGTATCCCACCCGCACTCCTTCCGCAAAACGGATCACACCCGATTGAGGGGAAGCCTCTCCACTGAGAAGCCGAAGAAGGGTGGTCTTCCCTGAGCCGTTGGGGCCCACAAGACCGACCTTGTCCCCGGTTTCCACCTGAAGCCCGACGCGCTCGAAAAGGGCGCGCCCGGAATACCCATGTGACAGATCAATTATGTGTACGAGACTCATGGCCGGTAACGTTTAAACCTGTTGGCCGCATTCCGCCGGGGCACAAGTGCCCAGAAGGAAAAACGGCTCGATTTGTTTTTGCTGCAGCCCCAGAGGGCCGCCCCCGAGTTCGAAAACGCATCCTATGCCGACGGGCTCACCAAATGCAAGACGGATCGCCGAACGATTCTCGGCCCGGGTCTGTTGCGCCCCGGCAACAGACAAAACGTTTTTTTGCGAATTCGTTATGCCTGGGTTAGAATATAACTTGTGCCATCCATAAACGAATTTTGGGCACTGCTAAGTTTCCAATTCAGGTAGAAGCAAACGAACCACCAGGGAGGCTAACGCCATGAAAATCATTCGCAAACCCATCGGCCGGCTGATCGGCGAGGTCGGTCACGCCCATCCTGCGCGTGAGGCGCTCATCCACGCGGAAGCCGGCGTGCGCTACACCTACGAAATGCTCCTGTGGGAGTCCGGCCGCATCGCCCGCGGCCTCTTGGCGCTGGAAATCGCTCCGGGCGACCGGGTGGCCATGTGGGCCCTCAACATTTCGGAATGGATAATCGGGCAGTTGGCCCTGGCTCGAATCGGCGCCGTGCTGGTTCCAATCGATCCGGGGGCCGAGCAGGAAGATTTGCATTACATGCTGGAGCATTCCGAGGCACGGGCCGTGATCTTCTCCCCGGAGCTGCAGTCGAATGAAGCGATTTCCATGGCTCAAACCGAGCGGCAAAGGATTTCCGGACTCGAGCACGCCGTCTTGATATCGGATGAAGCGGTTCCGGGCATGCTTCTCTGGAGTGAGCTGGCCGCCATGGGGGACGATCTTCCTGTGCGCGTCCTCGAGGAAAGGGAAGCTCAAATCGATCCTGAGGATCCAACGGCTATCATGTACACATCAGGCACCACGGGGCGTCCCAAGGGGGTGGTCCTGGATCACACGAGCCTGGTGAACAAGTCCATGGCCTCCACGGAACGGCAGGGCATCGATCGAAACGATCGCCTCTGCCTCTTTTTCCCCCTGTTTCACATGTTCGGAAACACCTGCATCGCTCTAGCCGGTCTCCTTAGAGGGGCGGCCCTGGTGATTCCCTGCCGCCGTTTCGAACCCGAGCACATTCTGGACGTTCTCGCCCGGGAATCCTGCACCGCTGTCTACGGCTCCCCCGGCATGCTCATCGCCCTGCTGGAGCACCCCCGCTTTCAGGCCAAAAAGTGGCAAACCGTCACCAAAGGCATTCTCGGCGGAGCACCCTGCCCCATGGAACTCATGAAACGGCTGGTCACCGAAGTGGGTGTTTCAGACGTCACGGTCGCCTACGGCATCACGGAAACCGCCTCCTGGATCACCATGACCCACCCGGAAGATGCGCTTGAACTCCGCGTCTCCACCATTGGGACTCCCCTTCCAATCAACGAGGTCCGCATTGTGGACCCGGCCTCTGGGGATCCCCTGCCTGCCGGCCGGCAAGGGGAACTCTGCACCCGCGGGTTCCTGATGAAAGAGTACTTCAGGATGCCTGCAGCCACGGCCGCTGCAGTGGACCAGGACGGCTGGTTTCATTCCGGTGATCTGGGAGAGATGGACGACCGAGGCTATGTGAGAATCACGGGCCGAATTAAGGACGTGATCGAGCGGGAAGGGAACCGAATTCATCCGACTGAAGTCGAGGAAGTTTTTTACGGCCTCGCAGGGGTGGGAGAAGTTCAGGTCTTCGGGTTTCCGCACCCGGAAAAGGGACAGGAAGTGGCCGCCTGGATTCGGCCCCAGGAAGGCTCCACGCTCACTGTGGACCAACTGGCGGCCTATGCCGAAGACCGCCTTCCTATGCAAGTGCGCCCCCGGCATTACAAGCTTGTGGGCGCCTTTCCCACCACCCGTTCAGGCAAGGTCCAGAAGTTCAAGCTGGCCGACGCCGCCCGGAAGGAGTACCTGAACGCACCGTGAAAAACCCGGAGGGAGGCGTTTGCCTCTACTCCACGGCCTTTCGGACCCTGTCCACTTTCTCCTTGACCTGCATTGCCCGCCTCACACCGGGGATCTGATTAAGGGCCTTGCCGGCCATTTTGCTCTCCAGGGCATTGTCCGCCTTCACTCCCTCGTTCTGAGGACTCTGCTCCGGTGTCCCGGAATCGCCGTTGCCGGCGGACAGATCCCGTTTTACGCCCCTGAATTCGCGCACCGCTCCACCCAGCCCCTTGCCGATCTCCGGGATCCGTTTTGCCCCGAAAAGGACGAAGAGAAGGATACCGATGATGATGAGTTCCCATGGTCCAAGACCAAACATGGCTAGCTCCTGTCTTTGCCCCATTCAGGCTCATTGTAACCACTGAAGGCCCCTGCCGCCAGGTCGGTCAGCACGGGTGGCAGCTCGTCGCCGGGGAGGATTTCCAGGACCTGCATGCCCTTCGAACACAATAGAGCAGCCGCAACGCCCATGCCGCCGACGGATCGCCCGCAAAAAGGCGTCATCAGATTGCAGGAGGACGAGGAGTGGACTGCACCCCCGGAAGACAGGCGCTCACGAGCACTCGCGGGGCTTCCTCGACAGGCCGGATCGGCTCAATGGATGAACTCGACCGAATCTTCGTCCTCCCGGCGTTCCGCCACTTCGCCCAGATGATAAGCCGTTTCACCCATGGCCTTGAGCCGGAGCAGGACCTCGTCCAGCTCGTCGTAATTGATCACAAGCACCAAACCGATTCCGTTGTTGAATGTCCGCATCATCTCTCGAGGAGACAGGGCCCCCTCCTTCCGTAGAACCTGAAAGACCGGATGAGGATGCCAGCTCGAGGTGTGAATCACGGCCTTGCAGGGATCGGGAAGAATGCGCGGGAGGTTGTCCACCAGGCCTCCTCCGGTGATGTGGCAAATCCCCTGGATCTGAAAGTCACGCCGCAGGTTCGTGATCGGGCGCGTGTATATTCGAGTTGGTTCCAGCAACTCCTCGCCCAGGGTTCGTCCGAACTCCGGAACATTATCAGTCACGGACATCTTCAACTCTTCGAAAAAGACGTGCCGAACGAGGGAAAACCCGTTGCTGTGAAGCCCGCTGGAGGCAATGCCGACCAGTTGGCATCCCACCGCGATCCCCGATCCGTCCAGGAGCTCTTCATTGTCCCCGAGCCCGACCACGAAGCCTGCCAGGTCGTACTCGCCGTCAGGATAGAACCCGGGCATTTCCGCAGTCTCACCGCCGATCAGGCTGCACTCCGCTTCCGTGCACCCCACCGCAATACCCTTGATGATCTCCATGGCCTTGCCTGTGTCCAACTCGCCCATGGAAAGGTAATCGAGCATGAAAAGAGGCTTTGCTCCCTGGACCATGATGTCGTTGACACACATGGCCACCAGATCGATTCCCACGGTGTCGTGCTTGTCCATCAGGAAGGCTATCTTCAGCTTGGTTCCCACGCCGTCAGTGGACGCAACCAAGACCGGATTCTTGTAATCCTGCGTGTGCAGGGAATAGACCCCTGCAAACCCCCCGATGTCCGTAATGACACCGGACTTGAACGTCTTATTCACCACCGGCCGGATCAGGTCGATGAGGCGGTTGCCCGCCTCAATGTCCACGCCCGCCTCGGCATAACGATCGACTGATTTTTTGACCTGCTTCTTTTTCTCGGCCATACATGCAGCTCCCGCCTGGTTTTCCTTCCCGGATCCGTGCCCTCCGGCCCCGGATGCCTTCATCGACATTAACGCACTCCGTGTCTCGAGTGTCAAGCACGCCCTTCAAAACCGGCTAAGCCGCTCGGAGCTCCTCGAGTATGTCTTTTGGCGGGTTGCAGGAAACAAGGAAGGCGACACGCCGACGCCGTCACAACCGGATGCTCTGGGAACCCACACGCCGGGGAAGATTCACCCCTCAATCGATAATCAGCCGCAAGCCGCCGAACGCAAGGGCGCACATGGCGGCAAGCCGAAACACGGTCTGAAGAATGTAGGAGACTTCAGGACCGAGGAACCCCAGGAAGTGGGTGAAGTCGGCGCACAGGAGAAGCAGATTGTTGATGATGATCAGATTGATGACCATCTCGATGGTGCCACCCTGAAACTTGCGCCGGGCCCGATCGAAGATGTGAAGCACGATAATGTATATCACCAGCATGAACAGATAAACAGTCGTCTCCGGGGTCAGAAAACCCATCACTGCCTCCTTGTCTTCACCAGCGTGCCCGTGTCCGCTCTTCGTCACCCAAACCTGAATCGGCCGAAGTCGGGTGTCAGGACCTGATTCGACGCAGGTAATCTTCCAAATTTCCCTTCACGTAATTCATCATCTCGGCTTCCTGCCGATATTTCTCTACATACTCCAGGATGTTCATCATTTCCCGAATGGTCTTCTCGGTCAGGCCGATCCCCAAGAGCCTTTTCATCCGCATGATCAACAGGTAGAGCAGTTTGTTAAAAGACGTTTTCAAGAAAAGAAACGCGTCCCCGCCCTCGGCCTCTTCACGGCACCGAGCCGCTAGTTGACGCGGGAATTCGGCCTGCGCCTCCTTGGAGAGGATCAGGGATTCGAACAGTGCTCCGCTATTAGGCCCAAGCTCCTCGAGTGACTCCCGGTAGACCTTTTCGAATTGCTTTCCCACCTCTTTTCGAAAATTGGCCTCGACGATGTTCAGCAGATCCAGGTAGAGCTGGGCGGTTTCCTCGTAGTCGATTTCATCGTCGCCCGTCGATCCGCCTTCCGGTTCGATCAGCCCGAAACAGGACAAGAGGTAAACCACCTTATAGAGTCCTGTTTCCTCCATCCCACTCGCCGCCTGGATCTCCTTCAAGGTTCGCCGACCGTCCACCAGGCCGAAAACACCCTCTTCAGACGGAGTCAGGGAGAGCCGGTCTTTCAATGAATTCTCCTCGGCCGACGCCTCGTACACCTGGTCCTGGTCTGGAATGTGACGCCGAAAGAAGTCGTCATCCCGAATCCCTTTGACGGTTTCCATGATAAGTTGAAACAAATTATAGTCAATGGTGTCGGAGGGGGCGAGATCCACAGGTGTCTCACTGAAACCCAGATCGGCCTCGGTCATCTGCAGGGCTGCGGTCAGGGTTTGCTTTACCTTGAATACCAGGAAACGTTTCCACATTTCGGGTTTGATTAACCCGCGCTCTACCAGAATCCGCCCCAGGGAGTGGGGAGCCTTTTCCAGGGCCTGCTCGAGCTCGCCGATAGATCCGGAGGACAGGCTTTTCTTCCGGGTGAGCTCCTTGATCAACCGCCTTTCCGCGTCCAGGCCGTCCGCGCCGACGATGTGACCCTGCTTGAGATACAACCTCAAGCTTCGCCTGTTGTCCTTGATCGTTACCGTCCCGGTCATCTGATCGCGGTTCAGCTTGATCAGCAAGTTCGGCAGTTGGCTCATACTGTGCGTAGGCGTGGCACCCATGGTGACCCTGATGGAGTTGTACCTGAATTGAGCGCTGCAATTTGAAACGCTCAATTCAGATTGTAAAAACCGGGAGCCAGGTTACCCGCTCCGGTGACTCCAACGAATACACCCTTACCGGCGGCGGTTGAGCGGCCTTTTACGAGACCGTCAATCCCGTGTCCCCCATTGCACACTCCTGTCACGAATCTTTCCGAATATGAGGCTCTTATCAGATTATTTCGAAATGTACAAGCCCAAAGCCGCTCGATGAATGCTATTCCTCGGGCGCGATGTCCACACTCAGCAGAAGATCTCCGGCCCGCCCCTCTGCCTGCTTCCGTCCCAGTCCCGCCATTCGAAGCACCTGGCCCTGGTCGACCCCCGCCGGCACACGTACGTTGAACAGCCTTCGCTGGGCACCCCAGGGAATGTTCACCAGTTTTCTGGCCCCTTCCCTCGCTTCCTTAGGGGTCACTCGAATTCGGCCGCGCAGGTTCGGGTCACCCGGCCGACCGACGGTTCGGATCAACTGGAGCCGATGCGGTTTGCGTTCCGGCCCCACAGAGCGCAGCCGTCCCGAGAGCCCCATGGGCGGCATCTTCAAGAACAGCTTCAGCGCAAGAAGTCCAAAGGCAAAACCGCCGATGTGCGCCCACCAGGCCACCCCGCTCGACTGCGCCTGAGGACCGGCGGCACTCATGAACTGGAGCAGAAACCAAATTCCCAGAAAAACAAAGGCCGGAATCTCGACGAAGTATGGAATGAAAAAAATGGGAATCAGGGTGAGGATTCTGGAATGGGGATACAGAATGAAATAGGCTCCCATGACCCCGGCAATGGCCCCGCTTGCGCCGATGGTGGGGATCTGCGAATGAGCATTGAGTGCGAGGTGGAACAGACCGGAGATCAAACCGCAAAGCAAGTAGAACAGGAGGTATCTTGCAGAACCCAGACGGTCCTCAACATTGTCACCGAAGATGTACAAGCTCCACATGTTACCGAGGAGGTGAAGGAAACCGCCGTGCAGGAACATGAAGGAGAGCAACGAGAAGGCCTGCTGGCCGAAGCTGAAATAGCGCGATATTTCAGGCACTGTGTAACGGGCGGGAACCAGGCCATAGATCAGAAAAAACTCATTGAGGGAAGACCCCTGCGTCATCTGGAGAAGATATACCGCTGCATTGATTCCAATGAGGACGTTGTTGGTCAGGGGGTAGCTTTTGGACTGGATCGTATCGCGAATCGGAATCATGGAATCGATCCGGAGGGGAACGCCCCTTGCGCGTGAAAACCGAAACCCTTCCGCACAACTTGCCGCTGCGGCCTGCCTCCGAAGCCGCTCTATTGCGCCGAAGGCATGGAGGTTCCGGTAAAAACCCTTTGGGATGATGGAAAAATTGAACCCGCAGCGGCGTGAAATGTCAAGGCCATTTCCAGCCCCTGCCTCATCCCTCCTGGTCAATGAACCTCGGGTGCGGTGGAGGTGAGGATCCTCCGTAGCCGCGAACGCCTCTTCGCCCCTCTCTGAGGTGCTCCAGGTTGCGGGCGGCCTGGTCCCGCTTCTCCCTGATCAGCGCAGTGGTCCTCTGATCAAGTGCCGGAATCTCCTGGGCCGATGCCTGGATAGCCTCGCGCACCTCTTTGACCCGCGGGGCCTTCCCGCTCCCAGGCGAGGATCTAAGAAGACGCCCCACGCGGGAATCGAGAGAGGAGATGGTTTCCTGAATGCTGTTCCTTAAATCCGTGGCTTCGGCGAACCCGGGGAGATCATCCTCCTCGATCTTGCTGAGCTGTTCGCCGGCCACCTGCTTCAGGCGTTGATACAACGCCCTTTGCTCCTGGAGTAATGACAAAACGGGGGTTTCCATTATCTTCTCCTCGAATGGCTCATGGCGGCATCTGAGTCCGGCCGTAATGAGGGCACGCTCTGGGTCCGACTTTTTAGAACTAGCAAGATCAGTGCCATGTTCTCACCGCCGCCCCGTGCGCCCGATCCGTCAAAAAACCGACGCAGGGCGGCCGCTCATGGCCGAAACCGGCGGCAAGCGATCTTTTCGGCGCAAGGAGGTGTTGTGCCCGACGGCCTTCGAATCGAGGAACGTATCGGTCTTTGCGCCGGGAACCTGCCCTATGGCACGGGATGTGCTTTCCCCCTGTTCAAGACCTTTTCTGCAACACCAAGCCGCTGGAGGGACCATGAAACCATCCGCCTTGTTCTCCACCATTGTGGGGTTTTTGTGCCTGCTGGTCACAGGACCGATTACGGCAGGGACGGCCTTCGCCCAGGACGAATCTCCTCGATCCCCCATTCCTGAGGGGGTGTACCTCGAGCTGACCAAGGACTTCTATGAGGCTCTTCGAGAAGACACAGGGCGATCCAAGACCGTGTACACAAACGACCCTTCGGCCGAGCATCTGAAGGAAATCGCAGTATCCGCCCGGTTCATGGTGCGGACGAACCTGGAAATCCTCAAACAACAAGAGGAGATGATCCGCCTGTTGAGGAGGTTGCTGGAAGGGAAATGATCCGCCTCGCGATCATAAGCACCTTTATTTTGCTGACCGCCTGCGCCCTCGGCCTGTATGCAGGGGGTCCCGCAGAAGTGCATGCCCAAAACCGGATCCTCGGTCTCCAGCTACAACGGGATCAAGAGAGAACCCGTTGTGTCATCCGTCTCGAGGCCCGCCCCCTCTACACCCTCAAGGCGTCACATGACAACCGGATTCGCCTCCTGCTTCCGGAAACCGAACGCTCCAGCGCCTTGCTGGAAGGGGTGAAAGACAACGATTCCATCCTGGCTTTGGACCCGGAGATAGCCGAGCCGAACGTCGGAATCCTGTTCACCCTTCCTTCCGCCGTGCAGGACCTGAGCGCGGCCTGGCTTCCGGATCGGGCCGAGCTCTCCCTGGAACTCGTCCACAACCGAGCATCCCCACAGGAAAAGGAAGACAGCGCAGGCGAGGCGGTGCTCCGACCCATCCACTTCGGTTTCATGGATGAGCGCACCCGGATGGTGCTGGGCCTCGACCGGCATCCGGCCTGGGAGCTCTCGCATCTTTCAAGGGATCGGATTCGACTGCATTTGCCGCTTGTAAGACCCGAACTCGAACAAAAACGGTACGGCCCGGCGAAAAACCTGGCTCTGGCCACCCTGCGGACGGAAGGGAAAAACGCCGACATTGACATCCGGCTCCTCACCGGAATCGATCGAATCCGGATCTTTTGGACGCAGGACGGCGCCCACCTCGTCACCGACCTGTTTGAAGGAGAACCCATACCCCGCCCCTCCTCGGAGGCCCCCACCTCCGGCACGACCTCCACCGCTGTTAAACCCGAACGAGGAAATACGCATGAAAACAGGCCGAACCATGCATCGGCTTCCAGGGCCGAGAGCACCACGACGGATGGGAATGGACCGATCTTTCGAGGACGAATTCCATCCCATGACAACACGCCGCCCGATCCTTCCCCTGAGGGCCCGGGCCAAGACGAGGTTCGGCCTGAGCCCGAAGGCATATCGGAAAACGATCTCCTCCGGGAGTTGAACCCGGACCAGGTCCTACTGTACGGAGACATTCAGCAAGCGGTGCAAGACGGCCGCCACGAGGAGACGGCTGATCTGTGCGGGCAATTCCTGAACCGTTTTCCTGAATCGCCTCTGGTGGAGAAGGTCTTTTTTCTGAAAGGAAATGCGGAATTCGCTCTGCTCGAGGGAGGGGACAAGAAGCGCTTCTCCGATATGATGAAAACGTACCGGAAAGCCATTTCTCAGTTCAGGCTGTCTCCAGAGGTACCGCGGGCCTACCTCAACATGGCCCGGGCGAGCTCCCTGGTGGGAAACGACCACGCGGCCATCGGGTATCTGAATATCGTCCTTCACGGGGCGTACGATTCGGAAGACCTGGCCCTCACGGAACGCGGGCGGATGTATTTGAAGATCAATAGGCCGGACAAGGCCATTGAAGACTTCAAGGCCGTCCTGAAGGATCACCCTGATTCGCCCCTGATTCCGGAGGTCAGGATGGGTGTGGCGCGCTATTACGAGGCCATGGGCCTGCACGACAAGGCAGGGGAAACCCTGGAAGCCCTTTTCGAGACCTATCCACAACTCCACCTGGACCATCCCGAGTTTCTTTTTCTTAGAGGAAAGAACGCACTTTATTTGGAGCGCTATGACCTGGCGCGGGATTTCTTTTTTCGGGCCCTGAACACGGGAGGTCAAACAGAGGGTGCGGACCTCCTCCTCGCGCGGATCGGGGACACCTTTCATCACGCATCCAAGCCGAGCGAGGCGGAAGCCTTCTACCATACAGTGATTCGCGATTACCCTGACAGCGATGGGGCCTCCATCGCCAAGCTGCGCCTTGCCGGCTACGAAAACGGATACCAGGGCTTCCAGGCCCTTAGAGAGGAAAACCTGAACAAACCGGTCGGGGACATGGCAGTCCTGGAAATGGCGCGCAAATATTATGAAGAAACACAATATGCCAAGGCCCTCGAGGTTGTTGAGGAACTTCTGAACAAGCCCTTTCAGAACGACATCAACATGGAGGCAAAACGTCTCTTTTTCCGGGCCGCGGAACAGGAAATTCTGCGCCTCTACAAGGAAGGCAAATATCAGGCCCTGGTGGATTTCTACCGCACCCGGCAAAGGGAACTGGGCCGGAACATCGACCCGGAGACCGTCCTCCTGGTAGGCCTATCCCTGCACAGGCTCGAAAAGCACATCCATGCCGCTGAGCTCCTGGGCGCCATCAAGCCCTATGATTTGAACCAGGTATCCAAAGGGCTCAGGGTCCTTACCCTGGTCAAGAGCCTTCTCGAGGAGGGCGAGGAAGAACAAGCCCTGGCGCAGCTCGAGAAAAGGGAGGAGCAGGCCCTTTTACCCGCCGCCGACCAACAGAAACTGGACCTCATGCTTGCCGATCTCTACCGCGAACGGGGCCGCAGGCAAGAAGCGTACGACCTGTACCGGGGGCTGGTGGAAGGCAAACGGCTCCTTTCGGATCGTGATATTGCATTCATATATCTGGAAATGGGGCGATTCGAAACCCGTGAAGGAGATCTTGAACAGGCGCGAACCTCACTGAACCGGTGCATCGGTCTCGCCGAACGCTCAAACACGGCCGAACCGGTTCTCAGGCAAGCCTATGCAGAGCTTGGGGCGGGATACTTCCAGGACCGCCGTTATCACAAAGCCCTGCAAGCGTTTGAGCAAGCCATAAACGAGGGGTATGAGCCCGGTGTGGACGGATACTGGAAGCTGCGGTTTCAAATGGCGCAGGCCTACCTGGAAACCGGGGAGCACGATCGCGCAGAGACCCTATTGATGGAGATCTCTGAACAGGGAGACGGCCCCCTGCAGCAGAGGGTGCGCATTCGATTGGGAATGCTCGGACTCGAGGAACAACTGCAACGGTTGTCCGGCTGGTCGAAATGAGCCCCGCCGTCGAACGCACACCGTCTCAGGCGGTGCACGGTAACCAAAGGTCCATCATGGCCGAAACTCAAAACAACATCCTCTGGACGGCCGATCGTCTGGCTCTTCCCAAAAAGCTGTGGGAACGCATCGAGGCCCTCGGCTCTCGTGTGATGATCCGGGAATCCCAAGGCAAACTCTTGGAAACCCTCGAGAGGATGCGGCCCGGCATATGGGTTGGGCAGATCAACGGAAATCCGGACTCCGCTCTGTCCCTGGTTCGAGAGGTGCGAAGCGCCTTCCCCTCCATATCCATCATCCTCTCCAGTGCCCAACCGACCATCGAAGAGGCCACCGAGGCCATCCGCCTGGGCGCAACCGAATACCTTCCGGAACATGTTGATGAGGAGCGACTCCTGGCGGTGGTCGAAGGCGCTCTTTGCCCTCCGAAGGCCCGCTCCGCCTTAGAATCCCGCGGGTCGACACCCACGCAAAAGCCGGCCCGAAACCGCCCCATCGCGGTCCATCCCGAGATGATCCGGACCATTGACCTGGCCGCACGCATCGCCCCCAGTCGAGCCACAGTGCTGATCCAGGGAGAAAGCGGAACCGGCAAAGAGGTCCTGGCCCGATTCGTCCACGCGAGCAGCGACCGAAGTGCAGGCCCTTTTGTGGCTGTGAACTGCGCGGCCCTTCCGGAGAACCTCCTGGAGAGCGAACTCTTTGGACACGAAAAGGGGGCGTTCACAGGGGCCATCGGGCGAAAGAAGGGTAAGTTCGAGCTGGCCGACGGAGGCACCCTCCTTCTTGATGAAATCAGCGAGATGGCCGTGTCCGTGCAGGCCAAGCTCCTGCGTGTTCTCCAGGAAAGAGAGGTCGATCGTGTGGGAGGGCACGCACCCATTGCAGTGGACGTCCGCGTAATCGCCACGACCAATCGGGAACTCGAAAGGGAAGTTCAAGAGGGCGGGTTTCGGCAGGACCTCTTTTACCGGTTGAACGTGGTTCCCCTGCATCTGCCCCCCCTGCGCAAAAGGCCGGACGACACCGCCATGCTGGCCGATCACTTTCTCAGGGAAACCGCCGCTCTCAACGGGCTGCCCGCCAAAACCCTGTCACCGGAGGCGGAAAACCGGCTTCTTCGGATGCCCTGGCCCGGAAATGTCCGGGAGCTGGAAAACCTTATGGAACGCGCTGTCCTCCTGGTGGACGCAGAGCAAATCCAACCACACGACCTGGACTTTGTCGCCGGGCTGGGCGGGAGCGCGCCCCCCGCGGCGCTGGAAGACACCGGAGAAGGGGTTCTTCCGCTTCGTGAGATGGAAAAACGCATGATCTTCCGTGCTCTGGACGATTATGAGGGAAACCGCACACGCGCCTCCAAGGTGCTCGGCATCAGCGTCCGCACCCTCCGGAACAAGCTGAATGAGTATGAGAAGGCGTCTGAGGCATGACGCGCGAAAAACACCCCCATGACCTTGTCAAAACCTTGACAGGCCACTCCGGGTCAGACCGCCTGCAGCTCGTTCAGGACCCGCCATCCCCCATGCGCCGATTGGCGGCAGCCCCACCCCTGCAACATTTTCCCCTGTCACCCGGTCGGAACCGGCCCTCATAGATGATTGGGAAACCCCTGACGCTCTCCCGAACCCTGGAATACCGCGAGCCCACCTTTTGGTATCGCTTTTGCAAGATAACGGGCAGACCGATGCGAGGAGGCGAACATGGAAATTGAAGGCATACTGCGAAACCGATTGATGGGACGGACCGTGAAGGCCCTGGAACAAGCCCTTGATTTTCGAACCGCCAATCAATCGGTGATCGCGGGCAACATAGCCAATATCGAGACCCCGGGCTACGAACCGAAAAAGGCCACCTTCAATCAGGCGCTTAGAGACGCCGTGGACAAAAGCAGCGCCGCTTCAACCGATCAGGTCCACCTTCGAACCACCCACCAAAACCACCTTCCGGTTTCACCGGACTCGCAGCGGGTCTACGACATCGAAAACTACCCGCCGGACCGCAGCGGTTCGTCTCACCTGAAGCTGGACCGGGAGATGGCCAAAATGGCCAAGAACAACTTGCTGTATGAAGCCTCGGTCACCCTGTTGTCCAAAAAATTCCAAGCCCTCAAGGATGTCATTCAGGCAGGAAGGAGATAGCACCCATGGACCTCACTCAGACCATCGACCTGGCGGCCGGCGGAATGGCGGCACAGCGGACCAGGCTGAACGTCATCTCCGCCAACCTGGCCAATGTGAACACCACGCGGACCGAAGAGGGAACTCCCTACAGGAGGAAGACCGCCATTTTTCAGTCCACCCCGGCGAACCCCGGCTTCGACACCCACTTGCAGGAAGCGCTGGATCGGAAGGTGTCGGGTGTAGAAGTCACCAACATCGTTCCCGTGGAAGGCCCCTTCAAAAGGATCTTCGACCCCGCCCACCCGGATTCGGACGAACATGGGTACGTGTATCTTCCCAATGTCAACCTGGTCGAAGAAATGGTGCTCATGCTCAACGCCAACCGGTCGTACGAGGCCAACGCCGCCGTGGTGAAGGCGGCCAAGGACATGGCCCTCAAGGCGCTGGAAATCGGCCGCTAGCAGACTAACCCGGACCAATAACGCAGCCCTTGACGCACTCGGGGGCGCGCATTCAAGCGGACGAAACAATTATGGATCCCATTCGAGGCCTACCCAAGGCATTTCATCAGGTTCAACCGGCAAGCCGGACTGACGCGGGTTCCCCCACCTTTGAGGACACCTTGACCGCCTTTTACAAGGAGGTGGACACGGGACTCAAGGCGGCGGATCAGAAAACGGCCGAGTTCGCAGTGGGCAAGAGCCAGGGCCTTCATGAAGTCATGATCGCCTCGGAGAAGGCGGGGATCTCTTTCAAAATCCTCGTCGAAATTCGGAACAAGCTGCTCGATGCATATCAGGAGATCATGAGAATGTCGTTCTAGCAGCCCCACCGGGTGCGGTTCGGTCCGGACTCGACTGCGGCTGAAATCAAGGATGAGCCATGGCAGAAGCAGAAGCCGATAAAAACGCCCTTCAACAGTTTGCCGATGTCCTGCGGAACATGCCGCCGGCCCGCAGGATCTCTCTGGCCGCCACCCTGCTCCTGATGATAGGCGCGTTTGTCGCGCTGCTCGTCTGGACCAATCGGCCGGATTACCAGGTGCTCTTTTCCAATCTCAGCACATCGGACGCAGCCAAAATCACAGAGAAACTCAAGGAACAACGGATTCCCTTCCAACTCAAGGAAGGAGGCAGCGCTGTTCTGGTTCCGGAAGAAACGGTGTATCAACTCCGCCTCGACCTGGCCGGCGAGGGGCTGCCCCAGGGAAGCAACGTAGGGTTCGAGGTCTTTGACAGCATCTCCTTCGGCACCACCGACTTCGTGCAGAAGCTCAAGTACCAGCAGGCGCTGCAAGGGGAGCTTGCCCGTACCATTAACCAGTTCGACACCGTCAGTCAGGCCCGCGTCCACATTGTCACAGCCGGGGACAACCTCTTTGCCGAACCGGAGAAACCCGCCACAGCATCAGTGGTCCTAAGGCTCATTCCCGGCAGCACACTGGATCGTCAGGAGCTCCAAGGCATGGTCAACCTTGTTGCCTGTGCCGTGGAAGGGCTCAAGCCGGAAAACGTCACCGTGGTGGATATGGCCGGGGGACTACTGTCCAAAGGTGAGGATGCCTTGAGCGCAGGGGGCTTGAGCCGCTCTCAGTTCGAGTATCAGAGGAAGCTGGAGCGATCCCTTGAAAACCGCATCCAGACCATGCTCGAGCCTGTGGTCGGGGCCAACCGGGTCGTCGCCAGAATTGCGGCTGATGTGGATTTTCGGCAGGTGAACATCTCCGAGGAAAGCTTCGACCCGGACAGTGCCGTGGTTCGAAGCGAACAGGTGCAGAAGGAGTCTTCCTCGAACGGTCAAGACCTCCCCGGTGGAAGCCCGGATCTGAAATATCAGGTAAACGACCAGGGGGCCGCCTCAAATGCCGGCGCCTCCGCCCACGGATTCGAAAAAGAAAACTCCGTGATCAACTATGAGATCAACAGGGTCAATCGGCAAGTCATAAGCTCCGTCGGGGACATCACCCGCCTCACTGCAGCCGTGGTCATAGACGGACCGTACACCGCGGCCGGAGAGGGCGGAGCAACGGAAAAGCAGTTCACACCCCGAAGCCGAAGGGAAATGAAAACCTTCGAAGAGATGGTCAAGAAGGCCATCGGGTACAACGAGCAACGGGGGGATCAGGTGAGCGTATCCAATATAGCCTTCGCCCTTCAGGCGGAGGATGGCGGCGCAGGTGGGTTTCAGGCCGAACCCGCATGGCTTTCATACCTTAAAAAGATGGCCCGCCCCGCCCTCAACCTGTTACTGATCGCCCTTTTCTTCCTGCTGGCGGTCCGGCCGTTTCGAAAGTGGCTGAAGCAGGCGGGACAACAGCAGGAAGCCCTGCAAAAGGGCTCTGAGAGGCCCCAACTGGAGGCTGGAGAGAGTGAGCCGAGCTCGGAACAGGGGCAGCAAACCCAACTCCTCGAGCTCACCAAAAAGAACCCGGAGATGGCCGCCGGCATCATTCGATCCTGGCTGACTGAAGGGAGTCGCTGACAGTGGACCTGATCAAAGGGCTCACAGGGCCGCGTAAGGCCGCGGTACTCCTAATGGTGATGGGCGAGTCGTTCACCACCCGGGTGTTCAAGCACCTCGACGAGCAGGAAGTGAAGGTGCTCGGCGAGCACATGGCCCAAATCAAGAGCGTGGACAACCAAATGGTCGCTTCCATCATGGACGAATTCTTCACCGCCTGCCGGGAGAGCAGTGTTCTGGGCGTAAGCGGCAGCAACTTCTTCAAAAAGACCGTCAGCCAGGCGTTCGATTCCCGCAAGGCGGACTCTCTTCTGAGTGAGCTGTCCACCAAGGAGGGACAACGCCCCTTTGACATGCTTCGCTCCTTGAACCCCCAAGCCCTGGCCAATCTCGTCAGGGACGAGCACCCGCAAACCATTGCGCTCATCCTTGTGAACCTGAACCATCAGACCGCAGCTGAAGTCATCCAGCTCCTGCCCGAAGCCATTCAGAGCGAAGTGGTCGTGCGGATCGCCGAACTCGACAATGTCCCCGACGAAATCATGGACGAGATTCAAGAGGTGATTGTAGAGCAGATCGCCGACATTGGTAACGAATCCGATGAAAAGCTGGGCGGCATCCAGGCAGCGGCGGAGATCATGAACCAGGTCGACCAGAAGACCGAGAGCTCAATTCTGGAGCGAATCGAAACGGACCGGGAGGAACTGGCCGAGGAAATCCGACAGTCCATGTTCGTGTTCGAGGATCTCGGTCATCTGGACGACCGGTCGATCCGTACGCTGCTCAAAGAAATCAGCAATGATGAGCTCATTCTGGCCCTCAAGACCGTCAGTGAAAATCTGACGGGCAAGATCTTCGCAAACGTCAGCCAGCGGGCAGCCCAGATGATGAAGGAGGACATGGAGGTCATGGGACCGGTCCGGCTGAGGGACGTGGAGCAAGCTCAGCAAAACATCCTGAAGACAGCGCGAAGACTCGAGGAGGAGGGCAAAATCGTTCTCGGCGGCAAGGGAGGGGACGATGTCCTGGTCTAACGTTATCAAACAAGAGGCGGACATTCAGTTCAATATTCGCGCCTTCGATCCGGACACGTTCAATTCCGAGATCGAAGACGAACAACCTTGTTCCCGCACCCAGGCAGGGGCCCTGGTCCTGCCCGGCGGACCCGCCTCAGTGGCAGAGCCGGCCGGCGAAGACAGTGAGGCGGAGAGCGCAGAGGACAGGCTGGCGCGACTGGAGCGTGAATCCTACGAAAAGGGCTTCGAACAGGGACGCAAGGATGGGTTGGAGCTGGAAAAAAAGCAGATCCAGGAGCAACGCCGGCAGATGGAAGCCCTCTTTGCCGAGCTCCGTGACCTGAAACCGTCCCTGCTCCGCGAAGCCGAACAAGAGGCCGTGACCCTGGGCTCACGCATCGCCAAGCGGATCATTGGAGAGGAAATCCGCACCGATCCATCGGTCATTCAAAGGACGGTTCGGGCGGCCCTGGATTTTGCCGCCGACCGGAGCCGGCTTTCCATCACCGTTCACCCCGAAGACATGGAAGAAATCCGGAGGGTTCTGCCTGAGCTTGCCTCCATGGCTCAAGGCGGGCGGTTCCAGGTGACCGAGGACGAGACCGTGGATCGAGGTGGGTGCCTCCTGGAGACCGGCTTCGGCAGAATCAATGCAACCATCTCCGAGCAGCTGTCCGTCATCGACAAGGTGATCGAGCAGACATTCGTCTCCAGCGGAAAGGACGGGTCATGAACCTTGAGCTGGCCAGGTACGTGGAGGCCGTGGATGCGGCTCGACCCATCACCACGGAGGGGCGGATCACCAAGGTGGTGGGGACGGTTCTGGAAGCGAACGGACCGGCCATGCCTGTGGGAGGCATATGCCGGGTGGTCCCGCTCAACCACAAGAGAGAAGCCGTAACCGTCGAAGTAGTCGGATTTCGAGAGGACAGAATCCTTCTCATGCCCCTGGGGAAAGCCGACGGAATCGAGCCCGGAAGCGCGGTGATCGCAGACCGGTACAAGGCGTCCGTGGCGGTGAGCGAGGACATGCTGGGACGGGTGGTGGACGGCCTGGGAAACCCACTTGACAGAGGAAATGCCATTCCCGAGAAACATGAAATGCCTCTCTACGCCGAACCCCTCAATCCCCTCCATCGCGCCCGGATCTGCGAACCCCTGGACGTGGGCGTACGTTCCATCAACTGCCTTACCACCCTCGCCAAGGGGCAACGGGCCGCCATCATGGCCGGGTCGGGCGTGGGGAAAAGCGTGCTTCTGGGCATGATGGCGCGCTATACATCGGCGGATGTGAATGTCATAGGCCTGATCGGGGAGCGGGGGCGGGAAGTCCGCGAGTTCATCGAACGGGACCTGGGAAAAGAAGGTCTCAAACGATCCGTGGTGGTAGTGGCCACCTCGGACGCCTCTCCTCTGTCGCGCATTCGAGGGGCCTATTATGCAGCCGCTGTCAGCGAATTTTTCCGCGATCAAGGCAAGGACGTCCTGCTCATGATGGATTCGGTCACACGGTTCGCCATGGCCGCGCGGGAAGTCGGGCTTGCCGCCGGTGAACCACCCACGAGCAAGGCCTATCCTCCCAGCACATTCGCCCATCTGCCCCGGCTTCTGGAGCGTGCGGGGTGCGGGGCGAAAGGGGGATCCATCACCGGCATCTACACGGTTCTGGTCGAAGGGGACGACATGAACGAGCCCATTGCGGATGCCGTTCGCTCCATCGTGGACGGGCACATCGTGCTGGACCGGACCCTGGCGTCCAGAGGCCACTATCCGGCGGTGAACGTGCTTGCCAGTGTGAGCCGGCTCATGTCCGAGGTGGCCGGCGCTGATCACCAGAAGCGTGCCGTGGAATTCCGGCGATTGCTGGCGGACTTCGCCCGCATAGAGGATCTCGTCAATGTGGGAGCCTATGAAAGGGGCGTCAATCAACGAACCGATGACGCCGTTGACATGATCGAGGACCTCAATGCCTTTCTGGCGCAGGGGGTGGACACGCGCGCAGACATGAAAGAAGGGCTTCAGGCGCTGACAAAGCTGCTCACCATGCGCAAGCTGAAGCGTTGAACCCGAATCGCCTGTGATCATGCAGGTTGTAAAACCACACCGGGTGGGGTCAATGATGGGATTTACCTTTCGATTCGAAGCGCTTCTGAAGTACCGGGCCCACCGCAAAGAACGGGCCGAAGTCGCGCTCGGCCGGGCCCAAAGGCAACTCTTGCAAGCCAGGGAAACGCTCGAGTCATTGCAGAATCGCCTCCGTGAGGCGGGCGGGGAAATTCAGGACGCCCTCAAGAAACGAGCTTCCGCGGAGAGATTGAGAAACCACGTGGATTTCGTTTCCGGGCTCCGGGGGCGCATACAGGCGCAGGAGCAGGAAGTCACGCAGCGCCGGGAGGATGTCCGCGCTCGAATGAAGGACGTCGTGGAGAGCACCCGGAATGTCCGAATCGTGGAAAAGCTCAAAGAAAGGGACCACCAGACATGGCTTCAGGAAGAACAACATCAAGAACAGAAGGTGCTGGACGAGATGGCCGTGATCCGTCATGGAAGGGCGTTCATGTAAAGCAGAAACGGCCTTTTTTGCCGGCCGCCGCCGCTTTTACGCTTCTCTTTCTTCTGAAAATCCTGGTGAGCGGCCTGTTTCTGAGTGGGATTCCACTGGACTTCGCAGGCACCCAGGCCCTTGCCGAGGAGGAAACCGGCAGGGAGGCCGACCCTTCACCGGAAAGGGAGCAGCGGCTCCTCAAAAAGGAGCAGCGGCTTGAAAAGTGGGAGGAAGATCTGGAAAAGCGGGAACAACAGATCCTTCCACTGCAAAAAGAGATCGACCGAAAAATGGCCGAGCTGGAGGAAATCCAGGACAGCCTGACCGCGTTCGCCAAGAAGCTTGCCGACCGGGAAAAGGCTTTGAACGACACCCAGGCCCAACACCTTGTGTCCCTTTATCAGGCCATGGAGCCGGAGCGCGCAGCCGCCATCATGAGCAAGCTCGAAATCCCCACCGTGGTCCGCATTCTCGGCAACATGCGAGGCAAAGCCGCCGGCCAGATCCTGGCATCCATGTCCCCGGAGCGCGGCGCAGCCATCAGCGAACGCCTGAGCCGGACCGACTGACCCTGTTCCTTCTTCCAGAACCCCAGGTAAACCTCAAGGCCCCCGCCCCACACTCCAGTGCGCCGGGCCTTCCGCGCAAGCATTCTTTCCGCCCCGGAGTGCAAGCCGCCGCTCGAAGCCGCGCGGCAATTTTTGCCTCCTTTCATTCGGGCCTGGCAGAACCTTCCATCAACTCGCGCGCCTCCTCAGACCCATCATATCATTAAACTAAGCAATATTAATTACTTGCATCTCCTTTATCGCTCTGGCACGGCGGTTGCTTTTACTCGCGTCAACGACTTTTCATCCATGCAACCGAGGATACGCCATGAACACCTTTTCCCCCCGAATACCCATTGCCCCGAATCTTTCCGAAGGGGCCGGGTTCAGCCGGAAATCCCTCCCGGGCGATGTCGGCGACAGCCTCTTCCGGACTTTCCTTCGGCAGGTCAACGATCAGGACCAAGGCGGGGGTGCGGCCTGGCTTCCTCTGGCATCCGTGCTCAACGATTCCGGCGCCGGGTTGGGTGGAACCTCCTTCAGCGGGACTGTGCCCAAGGGAAAAGGCCTCGACGTCCCAGGACTCGGCGCCGAACGTATGATGCTCTTGTCGAATGATTTCTCCAAGCTGGCACAATTTCTGGAACAGCACGGGTTCTCGTCTCAGGAGATCGACCGGCTCTTCCAGTCCCTCGCAGACAAGAACGGCGACATCCGCATGGACCGGCTTTTTGCAAAACTCCATGCCCTGTTTCGGGACAAGGCCGAATCCGCCCCCTCGCCCATGGTGGATCGATCGGATGTTCCTCGAATCCAAGAGGCGCTTTTCAAGCTGGGGTTGGGAGCGGAACAAGTCTCCAGCGTGGTAAAGTCGGCCGCTGATGCCGATGGGCACCTGTCGGTTCGCAGGCTGGCCTCGGCCGTGGGAAAGGTTTTTCACAACCTGGACCCGGACATGGAAAAACGCCTTGAAAGCGTCCTCCAACAAGTGGCGGGCATTCGATTTCGACCGGGCGACCTCCAACAAACATTGAGAGAAGCCGGTCTCGAAAGCGAGATCAACCG
>CAZQCK010000033.1:0-28016 GCA_964591925.1 uncultured Desulfobacterales bacterium | reverse complement strand
GAAGCGCTTTCATGCAAAAAGTGATGCTCAAACCGGCCCTCTTTAATGACAAGCCTTTGATATGTTGTGTGTTTTTTCGATAGACTGCAATTTGAAACGCTCAATTCAGGCCGGGAAAACAGCCGGTATGGATAGAATACAATGAATCATTTTTACCGCCTAAGGCGGCCTTTACTACAAGACCTTATGCAATACGTGTTCCCCGCGTGGGCGGGGATGAACCGGTTTCACCTAGCATCGACATCGATGGCGTCCCGGGGACGACCGACGCTCAAGGCCTCACGGTCACTCTCGCCTTCGAGAAGTTCGAGGAGAACTACAGCCAGTCAACCTCTGGGCACAAATCCACTTGTGCCCCGCAAAGAACCCCGTCATTCCTAACTAAAAAACCCGGGACAAGCTGAAACCCTTGGGGGACGGCTTGTGCCCGGGTTCTCCAAAACTGAGCAGGGAATGTTCTGTAACCCTCCGTTTTTGTTGGTGCCTGGGGCGGGAATCGAACCCGCACATGGACGAGCCATAAGGGATTTTAAGTCCCTTGCGTCTACCTATTCCGCCACCCAGGCACAAATGGAGGTCCGTGATTCTGTCCACGGAGAAACAGGGAAGTCGGAGTTCCTTCCATGGAAAGCGTAGCCAAACCAGGCTCACCAAATCAAGGAAAAAACCGCAAACTCCCAGGCAAGGTATCAACGAAGATAGATGGGGTTGGTATAGATCCAGGGATAACGGCCGAACCTAAGCTTCAGGTCCGCCTCGATGCGGTAGACGCCCCGCTCTTTGACCCGGTAGATGGCTTCCTTGCACTTCCAGGCAGCCTCGATGCAACCGTCCTTGATCAGCCGCACCTCGGCCTCGGCCGGAAGCTCGACCACGAGCTCGCCCGGCTGGAAAGACGATTCCTCACCCATCATCAAATCGGATCCGTCGTCCGAAAGAAAAAAGAAGCGAAACCCCTTTGCCGAGGCCAAGCCGTCATGGGCGATGAACAGGCGTCCTTCACGAAGGGCCTGGTAGGTTTTCTGCTTGGCCTCGGCAAAGGATTTGGGCATGGGGCGGTTCAGGAAGATGTGCACGTTGATGGTGTTCAGAAGAAAGGCATAGGACAAGGGCCGAAAATGAACAAGCCCCCAACGCAACCCGTGGCCGTGGGCGTCTGAGCCGCCGATGCCCACCACCCGCCTTTCCCGGCACAAACGGTCCCAGAAGACCAGGGTCTTTTGACTCGGCGGGCGCAGGGTCCGCCGCTTGAAGGCCAGGCAGTACAGGCCCCTTAGAGGCCCCTTGATCCTCTCCTTCCACCGGGAGCTGTAGTTCCATATTTCAATCCCGGCGAAGCCTCGAGCAGACAGGTCGTTCCAGGTATAGGCCACGCTCTTCTCCAAAAACGGCATGCCTCCCTCGAATGGATGGGCCGGAAAACCGAAGCCTCCTTGGGCCTTGACCCCGTCGATCACCTCCTGAGGGCCTGCATTATCGCTTCTCACCATGGTTTTCAGGTCATAGGCCAGGTAGTGGTGATACCGCTTGCCCACCTCCAGTCCCCGAAGGACCAGGACCTTGCCGTAATAACCCTCTTCCTCCAGGTGAAGGCCGTCCAACATGAAATCGTGGTCATTCAGGCACACAAAATCCAGGCCGGCCCTAAGGGCCACCCCCGCAATCTCAGGAGCGCTCAACGTACCGTCCGAGCGCCTCGAGTGCACATGCATGTTTCCGATGTACTCGTAGCCGAACACAGAAGCCTTCCAAAAGTCGCGCATCAGCGGTCCAAAGCGCAGGCCGCCGCGCGGGTCATTCGTTTTGGTTAAGGGCCTTCACGCCCATTCGCATGGGCTGGATCACGGCAGCGGCCTGGAGCATCAGTACGAGGACAAACGCGGGCACGATCCACAGCCACTGGAGTGCGGAGACCGCCCTTTCGTGCAGGTCGGCCATGAAAAGCACATACACAGGTGCGGCCTCCAGCAGAATGACGGCCGCCATGAACAGGCTGCTCACCATCATGTAAATCACCCCGCCAAAACCTGTGGACACCTGTGCGATGTTCTCGTAGCGGAACTTGGGATAGAGCGCACCGAAGCCCACACCCATGGCCACAATGCCGAACACGGAAAAAAACATGGTCACCGTCAGGAGTCCCATCATGAACGGGGTCACCTGAAGCAGGCGATTGGTGAAAACAACCAGGAGCTCACCCAAAATAAGCATGGGTACCACGTACACGGCGAACTTCCCCCATAGGAAACGGCGCATGGTCAAAGGCGAGCTCTGAATGATCCAGAACGCCCTGCCTTCCGCACTCACGGCGGGAAAGATGAACCGCACGGAGATGGCTGAGAGCACGAACCCGGCCAGGCCCAGATTGAGGAAGGCGATCTGGTTCTGAAGGAACTCGAGCCGGATGGGGCTTCGATCCAGGGGCAGCACGCTGAAGTTGTACAGATACACCACCACCAAGGCCCCCAGCAGGATGAGCTGGGACCACTGGCTGTTGTCTCGAAAAAAGGTCCTAAGGTCTTTGTCTACGATGGCGGCCAGATCGCGCCCCAGAGGACTCGCGAACAAACGCCTGAGCAAGCCCAGAAAAAGCCCTCCGCCGGGCCGTCTTTGTTTTGCATCCTGGGCCCGGGAAAATCCGCTGAAGTAGATGGCTTCCGCCGTCCACACGTTGATCACCACCAAAGCTAGCGCCGTGCTCCACAGAAGGGCAAGGTGAAACCCGTAATCGCCCGACGGGGTGCCGCTCAAGTGTCTCCACAAGGCCTCGGTAACCCAATGAGTGGGGAGATAAGGGCTGTCCGGCGCCTTCAGGGCCCCCAGGTACTGGACCGCACTGAAAAAGGCGTCCGGGTCCACGAGCCGTTCGGGTCGAAGGAATCGAAACAGCAGGTACAGGGCCACCACGAGGAGAATCACCAGGAGCATGAGGATGTCCCGGGTCCGGTGGGCCGGGAAAAGGCTCACCAGGACCATAGTAACAAGCACCCCGACGCCCGCCGCTATGAGCACCATGGCCAGGCCCGAATGCAGGAGTGTGACGTAGAATGCCGGGCCGGGTGCATACACCCAGGCATAGGCCATCATGACCGGAAGCCCGAACACGATCACCATCCACGAGCTGTCCACTATGGTATAAAAGACCCGGCTCAGGAAAATCTCCTCCAGAGAAGCGGGTGTAGCATGGCAGAGATCCAGGTCTTTGGACAGGTAAAGGTTTGAAAGGGCCGTGATGACGTGGCTGAAGATCAGGAGAGAGAAAAAGGTGAGGAGCACCATGGAAAGCAGGTGATGGGCGAGGACGTCGCCGATCACCTCAACGGACTGGAAGTAGCGCAGCACCCGGGCGGAGACCAGAAACATGGCCAGCCAGAAGGCAATACCCACAATTCCGAGAATCCAGGTTCGCTTGCGCGAGCGCGACCCGGCGAGCCTCATTTCGTTCCAGACCCCGAGGATTCGGGGACTAAGCAGGAGTGCGAGGTCTCTCATGGATGCTCATTCTCTCCTGCGTGAGCTTCAGGAACACGTTTTCCAGGGTTCCATCCACACCTGACTGACGCCTGAGCTGTTCAGAAGTTCCCTGGGCGATTATCTTCCCGCTCTGAATGATGGCGATCTCTTCGCACACCTCCTGCGCCACCTCCAGGGAATGGGTGGACATGAACACGGTGGTCCCTGCCGCGGCCTGCTCACGGAAGATGTCCTTTACCAGCCGCGCCGCCTTGGGATCTAGGCCCACCATGGGCTCGTCCACCACCAGTATTCGGGGGCGGGGAAGAAGCGCGGCGCACATGACCAGGCGCTGCTTCATACCGTGAGAATAGCTTTCGATCAGCTCGTCCCGCCAGTCGATGAGCTCGAACAGCTCGAGAAGCTCCATAGCGCGTTGGTCCGGTGATATGCCGTGATCGATCCGATAGAGCCCTCCCATAAACTGCAGGAACTCCATGCCGGTGAGCTTCTCGTAAAGGAAGGGGCGATCGGGAATGAACCCCACCCCGGCTTTGGCCTCAGTGGGGTCTTCGGCCAGGTCGACTCCGTTGAGCTCGATCCGCCCTTGGGTGGGCTTCATGATGCCGGCGATCATACGGATGGTGGTGGTCTTTCCCGCCCCGTTCGGTCCCAAAAAGCCGAACAACCGGCCCTTGGGGATCTCGAGGTTGATGTGGTCCACCGCCACGAATCCCCGGTACAGCTTGGTGAGATCGATCAGCCTAATCATGCTTGTAGTCCATCACCTGCAAACCCAGCTTGCCGATCAGGCCGGCCACGTCGACCTGCCTGTCCAGGTTGCCCTGGACCAGCTTGATGTGTGTGGCGTCCACCGGCATCTGGTTCAAGGTTGCATCCAGGGAGATCCACTCTCCCACGTAGGCCTCGGTCCACGCATGGTAGAAAAACTTTCCGCGGGTGTACACGAGGCCCACCGCGATCCGGGCGGGAATGCCGAGCGCGCGCAGAAGCGCGGTGCTCAGGGTGGCGTGCTCGTTGCAATCCCCGACCTTTGTGCGAAGAACTTCCACGGCGCTGGGAATGCTGACCACCGGGCGCTTCTCCAGCTGCTGGTACACCCAGGCCACCACCCTCCGAGTCGCTGTGACCGGATTTTCCTGCGATCCCGCGATTCTCTCGGCCGCTTGAATGATCTCCTCATGCTCACTCTCGATGTTGAACTCCGGCCTCAAATCATTCTTGAAACGCTCCTCATCACCCAAAAAGGGTCTCTCGTAGCCGGGCTCAAAAGGGGGTTTTTCGCGGGTGATCTTCATGATCGGGGGGGAGAAGCGCTGCCGCCCCCCGTCCCATGCACTTCTATCGACAGGCACCTCCTCTACGCCTTCCAGGCGGACCTCGAGAAAGGAAACCCGCCGCGGCCGGGAGACGGCTCTATTCGGGACCACTGCGGCGATCTCGTAGAAATCCAGGTCCCCGCTGCCCTGAATGTTCTCCGGAGCCACGGCGGCGCTGGACCGCACAGCGGTGAGCCCCATGAACCCCGTCTCCTTGAGGGTGGTCCCGTTCTCGTCCAGCCAGAACGTCAAGCGATCCCCCCAAACCTCAGCCTCCAATCGGTAGGCGTCGTAATCCATCCCTCGAATGCGGACGCTCTCCCGAGCGGTGACCCGGACTTCTATGTTCCTCCGGCTCATGCTCGAAGGATCGAACAAGGGGAAACGGTACGCCTCACCCACATTAAGCGGCTTCTGCTTGAACAGATAGTCCAGACTCGCACCCATGATCGGGGTCTCATCGATGGGAATCCGCTGCACACTTTGATCCCCCTCACGGCCCGTGGTGACCACAATGGCATCGCCATCCACGTGCCCCTGGGCCTCGAACCCCACCGCCCCGGATGTCATTCGAAACCGAAACCGCCGTAAACGAAAACGTTCGTCCGTTTCGCAGTGAGTGACCGTGTACACCCCGCCGGCCAACCCCATGAGGTTTAGCTTGAGAAACATCTCTTCCTGAACGATGTATCCATCAGCCTTGGGCCGAAGAAAATGAACCGCGTACCCTATCTTCCGGTCCTTGAAGAACAGCTCCTTCCACTCCCGCTGTGCGCCCTGAATGGTGGCGAATGTTTCGGTTTCCGTGATTTCGTGGCCGCGGGGGGCGGAGAAATGAATCTTCCGAATAAGAACGCCGAGTAAGGCCAGCCAGGTCACAACGATCAGGATGCCGACCGCATGCCAGGTCCCTTTCGTATGTCTTTTTTTCATGGCGCCGCCATCAGGAAAACACACCCCTTTGGTTCCCCGGCCTACGGGGAATCATGACACACGTTCGCCGCCTTTGAATCCGATGCGTGTCCGCATCAGACCTGTTGGGTGTTTCATAGTGTAAATGTCGAGGGATTCAGGTGGAGACCCCCGGGCGCTTTGCTTGCTCGGGCCCCGAAATGTCGGCGTGAGGGTCCTTCGCCCGGTTAAGACATGCAGTGGATCATCCGCTGCAACGAGGATGGACCTGTAACCAATCATCACTATTGGACGGGCACCAGCTACATCTTGTATTTACCGAAGTCCTCAGGATTCAGTTTCTCAAGGATTTCCTGCCACTTCTTTCCCTGTTCGGACTTGTCTTCCGCCTCCGCCTGCAAATCGATCTGTTTGGATTTTTGAATGACCTCCTCGGCCACGAAAATGGGCGCCCCGACCCGCAACGAAAGGGCAAGCGCATCGCTGGGGCGTGCGTCGATGGAAATGGCTTTGCCCTTGTGCTGGACATGAATGAGCGCGTAATAGGTGTTGTTTTTCAAATCGCAGACCTCGACCCGCTCCACCTTCACCTCGATCATCTCCATGATGTTTTTCAAGAGATCGTGGGTCATGGGTCTCGAAAAGTTGATACCTTCCAGCTCGCTGGCTATGGCGGTCGCCTCCAGCAGGCCGATCCAGATCGGCAGGGTTCGATCCCCGTCGGTTTCCTTCAAAATGACGATAGGGCTGTTGGTCAACGGATCCACGGTAAGACCGGATATGACCATGGGCCTGAACATGTCTTCCTCCGTTTCTCTCCCTTGCAAATGGAGACTTAATTCATTGTCCGTCATCGCGAAGCGATTTGTCAATACCGCTTTGCCCTGCGCGATCCGCGAGCCTCGGCACACATCACCTCTGATTCGGAAAAACGCTTGATTTCGCAAACCGGGAGGCATAACAATCGGGGCTCTGCATCAACCTCTGGAAAGAACGGGATTGTTCATGGAAAAAGAGCTGTTTCGAGCCAACATCCTGGACCACAAGCCGGGGCTCTTTCTGAGCCGGATTCTCTTCAGCCTCTTCAAGCGGGTGAGCCTCGACGAACCCATGAAGGAAGACCTCAAGCGAATGAACCGGGAGGGCACGGTTGTATACGCCATCAAGTACCGGGGCCGCCTGGACTACCTCATGTACCACTACAACTTCCGAATGAGGCGGCTTCCTTACCCGAAGCTGGCGTTCAGTCAAAGCATATCCCTGCTCCTCCCCTTGCGCCTCCTCCTTCGCAACACCCTGCACCGCCTCGCCTATCTGCTTCGGCACGGGGAGTTCCCTGACCCCTACCGTCTCGGCTTCTACCGCGACGCCGTTCGAAACGGCACCACCTCCCTTATCTTCCTCGTGGACCCGAAGCGGTTCCTGCGGCAGTTCGTACACGCGGAAAAAGACGATCTTCACCTCCTTCTGGAGACACAACAGGAGATGGACCGTCCGATTTTTGTTGTTCCTCAGCTGGTGCTGTACAAAAAGAGCCCGGAGCGGGATGCCCCGACCCTGAGCCAGATCCTGTTCGGCTACAAGGAGCACCCGGGGGTTCTCCGCAAAACGGTCCTGTTCTTTCGGCACAATCGACGCGCGTTTATCGATTTTGCAGAGCCGGTCAACCTTCAGGAGGTTCTGAGCGAAAAGCCTCCGTCCGCTTCCCTGGAAGACACGGCCGTGGAGCTTCGAGAACGCCTGGTGGATCGAATCGACGCCCAAAAACGCATCATCCTCGGTCCGATCATGAAGTCCCGCCAACAGTTCAAGGAGATCGTGCTTCGGGACCAGGGCGTCAACAAGCAGATCGAGCGTATGGCGAAAGGCGAACCGAAACAGATAGTGCAAACGCGAAAAAAGGCCGGGGAACATTTCGACGAAATCGCCGCCAACTTCAACATGGCCTATATCGAGCTCTTCCATCTTGCACTCACCTGGTTCTTCAGGAAGCTGTTCGACGGAATCGATGTGGACATGGAAGGCGTGGCCCGTATGAGGGAATGGGCCCGTAAAGGGTCCCTGGTGTACGTACCCTCCCACAAGAGCCATATCGATTACCTCGTCCTCAACTATGTGCTGTACAACTACAACATGCACATCCCCCGAGTCGCCGCGGGGAAAAACCTGGCCTTTTGGCCCATGGGACACATCTTTCGAAAATCCGGGGCCTTTTTCATTCGGCGCACCTTCAGGGGAGCCAAGCTGTACCGGGAGGTCTTCAACCGCTACATCAAGGCCCTGATCGAGGAAGGGCACCCGCTGGAGTTCTTCCTCGAAGGAGGAAGGAGCCGCAGCGGAAAGCTGATTCTTCCCAAAATCGGCTTTCTCACCATCCTTCTTCAGGCCTTCCAGGAGGGCTACGCCAAGGACTTGATCTTTGTCCCCGCCTCCATCAGCTATGATCGGATTCTGGAGGAGAAGGCCTTTGTCAATGAAATGTCCGGCGGAGAAAAATCCAAGGAGAATTTTCGGCAGATCATTCAAGCGCGGCATTTTCTCAAAAAGAAATACGGAAAGATCTACATTCGATTCGGGGAACCCTTGTCTCTGAAGGACTACCTGGAAAGCCGCCCTTTGGACGCCGCCAAGGCACACAAGCCCCTTGCCTTTCATCTGATCCGCTCCATCAACCGGGTCACATTGGTCACCCCGCTCTCCCTGACGGCCTCGGCCATTCTTACTGCCCACCGCGGTGGATTCCACATGGATGAAGTCAAGGAAACCTCCATGGAATACCTGGCGTTCTTGAGCAAACGGGGCGCCCCTCTGGCGGCCACGCTGGAGGCCCCGGAAGAGGCCATAGAGCAGACCGTCACCCTCTTGATATCATGGAAGGTGCTCCGTTCCCTGGAGGTCCTGGAAGGCGAAGAGCATTTCTATTTTGTGGAAGACGAGCAGAAAGTCGAACTGGAGTTTTACAAGAACAGCGTCATCCATCACTTCATCCATCACTCACTGGTGGCCGTGTCCCTGCTTCAGGGCAGGGAAGAGATCAAGCCTATCGCGGCCGTGGAGGATGACTACCGGTTTCTTCGAAATCTGTTCAAGACGGAGTTCATCGTGGAGACGGCCAAGGATGACCGAGCGCGTGTGTGTGCGGTGATGGACGATTTCGAGGAAGCGGGCCTGGTCCGCGAGGCGCCGTCCGGTGAAGGGTACCAGATCACCCGGCTGGGGCATGACAGGCTTCCCTCCTGGTCGCGTTTTGCCAAGACCTTCCTGGAGTCCTACTGGATCGCGGTTCAGGCGCTTCTTCAGGAGGGACGAAGACCGGGTAAAAAGGCCGATGAGCTCAAGAGCATGAAACTCATGGGATGGAAATATCACAAGCTGGGGGTGATCGATCATTTCGAGGCAGTATCACAGCTCACCTTTCGCACGGCCCTGGACCGCTTGACCACCGAGATGATTCGAGAGAAACAAGAGCACCCGGAACCCTCGTGGGAAAAAGAAGAGCTTCGAGAAATCGGCAGGCGTTTGTACGACATGATCCGCGCTCAAGGCTAGCTTGGTTCGCCTGTTTCCCGTAACGGCTCCAGCATGCGGGAAAGCTTGTCACCGCACACGTCCTTGCGACCGTAAAAGATCGTCACCAGATGGGTGAGCTTTTTCCTCAAACGCATATCCTGGACGGCCTCTTCCAGGCTGAGGCGTCCGCGGATGTCGTAGAAGGGACGCAAATGAAGAAACAGTCCCCGCACGGCTCCACCTTCGTCCCGCACAAACGCTTCCCTGTCCGCTAGGGCTTCCAGCAGCCGTTTGAGCGGCTGGACATAGGCCCGAATCTGCTCGTAGTAATAGTACCGAACCGCCCGATCCCGGCGGTACTCACGGGGCGCTGATTTTTCGATGCGCCGGATCAGGCTTCGGATCTCCTCCCTCTCCCGGTCTCTCGCTTCTTTCTTCCTTCCGAAAAAGGCGTCCCACTTCACATCAACCCCGTCCTCTCCCCGGCGGAAACCGCCCCCCCGAAGGTCACTCCTCGCCGATGGCCTCAAAGAAAGCGAGGTTCTCGTTCAGCTTGGCCAGCCGTTGCTCCATGTCCTGAACCCGCTCCCGCACCTCTTCCACCACCTCCGGCGGGGCTTTACGCACAAAGCCTTCATTGGAGAGCTTTTTGTGGGAAGCGGCCATCTCCTTTTCGACCTTTTGCACGGACTTGCGAAGCCGCCGCTTCTCTTCCTCGAAATCCAGCAACCCCTTGAGAAGCACGTGCACCTGATTGTCCCCGAACATCGCACTGGCCGAGGCCTCCGGCTTTTCAGCGCTCTGCGCGATCTCCACCGATTCTACGGAGGCCAGAGCCTGGACATGGACGATGTTACGGCGGATCACATTCGACTCGCTTTGACCGGGCATTTCCAGAACCACGCTTACCTTTTTCCCCGGCGGAATGTTCATTTCTCCTCGAATGTTCCGAATGGCGGTGATCAGTCCCATCAGAAGGTCCATCTCCTCCAGGGCGGCCGGATCCTCGAGATAGTCGTCGGGATCAGGGAACGGCGCCTTCATGATGCTCCCTTCGGTTCCGGGGATGCGATGCCAGAGCTCCTCGGTCACAAAGGGCATGAATGGATGGGCGAGCCGGAGAACGGCCAGCATGGCCTGCCGAAGCACGAAACGTGTAGATCGCTTTAGGCCCTCATCGTCGTTGTAGAGCCCCTGCTTGGCCATCTCCAGGTACCAGTCGCAGAACTCGTGCCAGGTGAAATGGTAGCAGACGGAGGCCGCTTCATTGAATCGATAGGCTTCCAAGGCCTCCTGGACCTCCCGGCTGACCTGATGGAGCCGCGTGAGGATCCATCGCTCCGTGAGCGTAAACACGGCGTTGGCCGGTCCTTCCCCGGCATCCTCCTCGTCCAGGTTCATCAGGGCCAGGCGGGCGGAGTTCCAGATCTTGTTGACGAAGTTGCGGTAACCGGCGATTCGCTCTTCGCTGAGCTTTACGTCCCGTCCCTGAGCGGCAAGCGCGGCCAGGGTGAAGCGGAAGGCGTCGGTCCCGTAGTGATCGATCACCTCCAGCGGGTCGATCACATTGCCCTTGGACTTGCTCATCTTCTGCCCCTTGGCGTCCCGGACCAGGGCATGGATGTAAACGTCCCGAAACGGCACCTCTCCCATAAAATGGATTCCCATCATCATCATACGCGCCACCCAGAAAAAGAGGATGTCGAACCCGGTGATCAGAACGGAGGTGGGATAAAAGATCCGAAGATGCTCGGTGTCGTCCGGCCAGCCGAGCGTGGAAAAGGGCCAGAGGGCGGAGCTGAACCAGGTGTCCAGCACATCGGTTTCCTGCCTGAGGTTGGAGCCGCCGCATTCGGTGCAGGTCTCCGGGGTTTCCCTGGATACGATCACCCGCCCGCAGTCGTCGCAATACCAGGCCGGAATGCGGTGCCCCCACCAGATCTGGCGGGAAACGCACCAGTCACGGATGTTGGTCATCCACTCGTAGTACACGTCCTCCCACTGGGTCGGCACGATCCGGGTCCGGCCCTCGCGCACCGCCTCGATGGATCGTTCCGCCAGAGGTCTCACGTGCACGAACCACTGCTTGCTCAAGAGCGGCTCGATCATAGTGGCGCATCGGTAACAGTGGCCCACTGAATGCCGGTAAGGCTCCACCTTTTCCAGCAATCCGGACTTTTGGAGGTCCTCCACCACCCGGTCTCTACAAACGAACCGGTCCAGCCCCTCGTAGGGCCCGGCCAGGGCGTTCATCAGTCCTTGGTCATCGATCACTTTGACCCGTTCCAGCTCGTGGGTCGTGCCGATCTCGAAGTCGTGGGGGTCATGGGCCGGGGTGATCTTGAGGGCGCCGGTCCCGAACTCCATATCCACATAGCGGTCGAAGATCACCGGTATGGGCTTGTTCAACAGAGGCAGGATCACGTGCCTGCCGGAGGCATCGCCGTATCGTTCATCCTCGGGGTTCACCGCCACGGCAGTGTCTCCCAGCATAGTCTCGGGCCGAGTGGTGGCCACCACCAAATGGCCGTTCCCGTCCTCGAAAGGATAACGGACGTGATAGAGATGGCTGTCCCGCTCCTCGTGCTCCACCTCGAGGTCGGCAAGCGCCGTATGACAGCGCGGGCACCAGTTGATGATGTAGTCTCCGCGGTACACCAGCCCTTCTTCGTAGAGCCGCACGAACACCTCCCGGACGGCCCGGGAAAGCCCCTCGTCCATGGTGAAGCGCTCCCGGCTCCAGTCGCAGCAGCTCCCCAGTCGCTTGAGCTGGTTCATAATGACCCCGCCGTACTTTTCCCGCCACTCCCAGACCAGCTCCACAAAACGCTCCCGGCCCACCTCGTGGCGGCTCATGCCTTTAGAGGCCAGATCCTTTTCCACCACGTTCTGGGTGGCGATGCCGGCATGATCCATACCCGGCTGCCATAAAACATTGTACCCCTGCATTCGCTTATAGCGGCACAGGATGTCCTGGAGGGTGTTGTTCAACGCATGCCCCATGTGCAGGAAACCTGTAACGTTCGGCGGAGGAATTACAATGCAGAACGGTTCCCGGTCCGAATCGAGATCGGGCTGGAACAGCCCGTTTTCCTCCCAGAAGGTATACCAGCGTTCCTCGACTTCCTTGGGTTCATAGCCCTTGGCCAAGCTCTCCTTGTTCATGCTTCCTTCCTCCGGCAGCTCCGCAGTGGCAATGGTTCCCGGTTTTCCGGTGCACTCAAGCGCGGCATCCGCGATATGTTTCCGTATCGATACGTTTCCCGGGCTGTTCATGCGAGGCCGGGCCGCCGCCCGCCGCATGAACAGCAGCCCTGTCTTCGCGGGTGAGGATTCGAACCCTCCGAACCGGGCATGTCCGGGAAGGACGTTTGTTTAGGGTCGGCAAGTATAATGCCGTCACGGCTGTGGTCGGCTGTACGAAACGGGTATTCACACCAAAATAAAAAGGGGTTGCAAATAGACAACCCCTGAATGCATCACAAAGCAGGGAAATGAAAAGGCGGCTTTGAGGTCTTAGCCAAAAACCCGCCGACGGCAAGGCAGTAACCCTTTGGGATCACAGGGGTGGAGGAGCTGGTTCCCGGCTTTTCACAGCGCCGTGTCGTTCCGGTCATTCTCCAGTCGTGTCGAGGCTGGCTCTCAGTGCTTCAATGGTCTCCTTGATGACCCGTTCCGTCGCATTGGTGACGGATTCGCGAATGACGCTTTCCGCCACATCCGCCATGGACTGTCGGATTTCTCTGGTCACCACCTCTTCTACCACTCCCCGGACGATGTCCTCGATTCGCTCCTCAGAGACGGCACCTCCCGCCTCAGAAAGGCCGGGCGCCGCTTCAGCCACCGTTTCTTCCGAGGCCATGATCCGCACCTCTTCCTCGGTGACAGGCGCCTCGAGGGATTCCTCCCCCATATCAGACTCGTCCTCGAGCATCCTCTCCAAGGCCTCCTCGGTGACGTCTTCTCCGCCCGCCTCTTCCTCGCCTTCGGCCTCCATAGAAGCCGACTCTTCGTCAGAGGGCATGTCAAGATCGCCATCCTCGAAGCCCTGGTCAGTCGGCAAATCAAAGTCAAAGTCTTCTTGCGATTCGTCCTCCAGCATCTTCTGAAGCTCGTCCTCGCTGATGCCCTCCTCCATATCGTCGTCCGTTCCTGATTCGACGACTGCTTCAGGTGGAGCCTCTTTCGGCGCCTGAGGTGCATCACCTTCATCAAAATCGAAAGAGATCTCCTGGTCGGACTCCTCCTCCAGCATGGAGCTAAAATCCGCATCCGCTCCAAGGTCGGCATCCTGGGTTTGCTCCCCTTCTCCGGAGACAACGCCCAAGTCAAGATCTAAGGATACATCCGACATATCGATGTCCGCCTCGGTTTCATCCAGGTCCACATCGTCCAGCATGCCGGCAAACTCATCTGCGCCCGCCTCGGCCCCCTCGTCAACAGAGGCCTCGGAAGAAGGCGTATCTTCATCCAAAAGCATAGCAATCTCGTCGACCTCTTCGGTCCCTCCCTCTTCGACATCTTCCTCCACCAGGTCCACCAGCTCGATGATCTCCTCATCACCTCCGGCTTCGGGCGTATCTTCCGACGTAAGGTCATCCAGGTCGAAGTCCAGGAGATCCTCCTCTTCGCCCATCCCCTCTTCCGTGATCGTATCGTCTTTCACCATGGCCCGGCGTCTCCACATTAGGGTTGAGGCTTGCGTCGATATTTCCTCTTCGATTTGCTAGCATAACCGCCTTGCTCTGTCAAGACGGTTGCACAAGGAAAACTCGCATAATTGTCCCATTTCTAAGGAATTTTAAATCATAGAAGGAAACTCTCGGGTTGGTATCACGGCCTTTGGTGAAGGGGCTGTCTCCACGAAGTACCGGTTGACCCCTGGCAAAAAAGTTGCTACAACGGCATCATCCATTCTCTCAGGGCGATTAGCTCAGGTGGATAGAGCGTTGGTCTCCGGAACCAAAGGCCGCAGGTTCGAGTCCTGCATCGCCCGCCACCCTCTCTTGATTATTGATGAGACGGCGCCGGCCTGTCATGGTGCCATTTGGCAATTGCCGGCGCTTTATCAAAAAGCAGGACGCCGATGAAAGCGGAAAACAGGATATACACCCCACTCAAAATTCTAAGCTGTGGGGCTGCCAGACTTGCGATAATAGCTGAGAACTCTCCTCTCTGAATCATTGAGAATGCCGTGACTTTCAAGAAAAAAAGGTGATACAGCAAGGCCAAGGACAATGTAGATAAGGACCGAAGGCAGCCTGAGCCTTTCAGACGTAAAACTGGCCACAGAAAAAACACAAAGAATCGACCCTGCCATCAAAAGGAAAGGGATATTTTCCAAAATAATTCCTGTCAGCTTAAGAGTAGGATATGGTCAACTGGTGCATAAAGATTCGAGTTTCTTGATCTGCTGCCTTTTCCCTATGGCCATCAGAACATCCCCGGGCCTTATCACCTCTTCTATATCCGGGCTGCCGATAATCTGGTCGTCCCTTTGAATCCCGATAACAGTGCACCCGGTTTCGCTCCTGATCCGAGTTTCAATAATTTTCCTGTTGGCCAGGCAGCTTTCCGGTTTAACCTTGATCCACTCGATTCGGAAGTTCTTGAGCAAAAGCTCCATCCGGTCGTCAGCCACGGGCTGATAGTCTACACCCAGAAGGAGAATGCCCAGCTGCCGTGCTTCTTCATCGGTCACATTTATGCTGAAGTCGGGTTCATCATGATTTTCATCGCTGAAATGATAGATTTCACGATTGCCGGAGTGATGCAAGATAATCACTAAATGATCTTTTCCCGCGGTAGTAAAGGAGTATCTCTTCCCTATAGCCGGCAGATCACTGGTCTTGATCTCCATAGTTGACCCTCCCAAAAATCAATCATTATCAAAATAGGTACCTATCTTTATGGCTTTTGGCTTTCGTTGTTGATCTGGACAATACACGCCCCTTGATTGAACCTGAATTGAGCGATTGTCGAGTTTGCCGAAGATGCAAGGAAGAGGGTGCTTCGCTATACTCTGGTATGCGAAGCACCTGATGACGCCGCAAAACACCGCAAGCCGGGTTTCGTTTTGGATCAGCTCCGGTTATGCAAAGGCCTGTTTTTGCAGGGGGACTTTTATGGTAAAAGGCTCGCAACAATGGATGCGCCCTTGTCTTTTGAACACACCGCAGCGCGTTGTCGGCAGGGGTGCGCGGGATAGGAAGTTGCTTTTTGGTTGACAAAATACACGGGTAGAAGGTTGTGTGTCAATAAGAAGAAACTATCAACATCTTGGGGACGCGTTCAAAAGGAGGTACCAGGCATGAGCGAGAGAAAAGAGCAGGTCACCTTTCAAGGAAATTCCCTGACCCTGTTGGGAAACGAGGTTGCGCCGGGGGACCGGGCCCCTGACGTCCCCCTTCTGACCACCGGCCTGGAACCCACGACCCTGGCGGATCAGCGGACCGGCGTGCTCATCGTGGCATCCGTGCCGTCGCTGGACACCTCGGTCTGCTCCGAGGAGACCAAGCGGTTCAACCAGGAAGCGGCGTCCCTGCCCGGGCAGGTTAAGATGGTGGTGGTGAGCATGGATCTGCCCTTTGCCCAGAAGCGCTGGGCCGACGAGCACGGCGCCGGAAACGTCACCTTGCTCTCCGACCATCGGGAGGCCGCCTTCGGCGAGGCCTTCGGGGTGCTCATCCAGGAGCTTCGTCTGCTGGCCCGGGCGGTGTTCGTGATCGACTCGGACGGAAAGATCGCCTACCGGCAGCTGGTAGGAGAGATCACAGATCCTCCGGACTACGACGCCGCCTTGAAGGCCGCCCGGGCGCAGGCATAGGAGTGGTCCGTTTCGCTCGAGCCCACCGGCATCGTCCGTGCCATCCTCTCACGTTCCGCCCGGTTTTCTGTGTGAGGCCCGCAAGCAGAAAACGACACGGGATACGTTCGATTGGTACTTTTGGCCCTGGCGTTCGTGGTTGTGTTCTTGATACCATTGGCACGAATACGAAAAGGTGGGACCCATGAAGATTAGACCGCCCCACATCGGCTGCGCCGGGAGGGAGATGTAATACCTTGAAATGAAGCTTTTTTCCCGTTGATTTTATGGCAGGATTGTTGAAATCCGGTGGAGGAGGTAAGCGTCCGGCCCTCCAGAAGCCCGGTATGGGAAAAACCGCGAACAAGGGAGCCTTCCATGTCTGACAGCGCATTCCGGGACAAAGAGAGCCTCCTCACCAGTCAAGAACTCCATCGGCTGGTCACCAACAGCCTTCCGGTGGGGGTGGTTACAGTGGACTCCAATCTGCGCATCATCGCCTTCAACCCATGGGCCCAGAAGATCACCGGCTATACGGAACAGGAAGCACTCAACCGATTCTGCGGGGAGATCCTCAGAGGCGGCATGTGCTCTACAAGCTGCCCATTGCGGACGGTTCTGAATGCGGAAAAGCCGGTCACCGGTATCGACACGACCATTCATAACAAATCCGGCGATTCGATTCCCGTCAGGATGAACACCGCAGGCCTGTTTGACGAGCAAGGCCGCCTCATCGGAGGTGTGGAGGCGTTTCAGGATACCAGCTACTTGAAGGCACTGGAACGGGAGCGAAACAACGTCATGTCCATGATTGCCCACGACATGAAATCACCCATCATCTGCATCCACGGTTTTGCCCACCGTCTCCTCAAACAGGCCGGCGGTCCCCACGAAAAGGAAAAGAGATACCTGGAGATCATCGAGAATGAAGCCGGCAAGCTGGAATCCATGATCAATGACTTCCTGGAGTTGACTCGCCTCCAGACAGGTCTCCTGAAGCTGGACTACAGCGTCACCTCACTGGATAAAGAAATTCACGAGCTCTACGAGACCTATGAACCCATGGCTTCCGAACATGGGCTCACGATGCGCCTGGACGCCCAAGAACCTCTCCCATTGGTCGAGGCGGACGCTCAGCGGCTGCGCCGTGTATTCACCAATCTCCTGACAAACGCGATAAAGTTCTCCAAAGGAAAGGGAACCATCACTATCTCCACCCGAGAAACACCCTCTGAGGTGCTCATTGCCGTGTCCGATGAGGGTATCGGGATTGCTGCAGAAGATCAGCCTTTCGTCTTTGATCCGTTTTGCCAATGCCAGACAGATGGCAAAGGCAGGGAAGGGTTCGGGCTGGGCTTGGCGGGAGCGAAAGCGATCGTCGAAGGGCACCAGGGCACCATCCAACTGGAGAGCGAGGTGGGGAAGGGAACCACTTTCACTGTAAGGCTTCCCAAAAAACCGGCCGAAGCGGAGGAATAAAGCCGACCGAGGGCTCCGGTATTGTTTTCCACTGTTCACCATCGGCCTGTCTGAACTGTTCCACGAAGGAGTGGGCCGGGATGATTCAGATTTTGCTATGATAATTTTCGTGCTTTTTTGTAGAGGGAAGAGATTTGAAAAACCTGATAGATGAACTCAGACTAAAGATTGTTCAAACACTCAATCTCGAAGACATCGAGCCGGAAGAGATCGGTGAAACAGATCTGCTGGTCGGGGGAGAGCTTGGGCTGGATTCCATAGATTTGTTAGAGCTGGTAATGATGATAGAAAAGGATTACGGCGTTAGAATCGACAACGAGGATACGGCCAAAAAGGTCTTTGTGAATCTCGAGGCCCTTGCAGGTTATGTCCGTGAACATGCCGCGGAGCCGGCCCGTTGAGTGCGACACGGATCTTTATTGCAGGCATCGGGGTGGTCTCCCCGGTGGCATGCGGGGTGGCTGAGAACTGGGCCGCCTTAATCGCAGGAAAAAAAGCCATCGCACCCATTACGATTTTCCCTCCGGCGCATGGCACCGGGTTGCCGGTGGGGGAAGTCCGGACTCACTGGGCGGACCCTAATGTACCGAGGACGCACAATCTGGCGCTCATTGCCGCAAGAGAGGCCCTTGCGGGTTCACTGACCCCCCCCGATGCCGTGGTGATGGGAGGGACCACCGGGGGAATGCTTGAAACCGAGGAGGTCTTTAAGGCCGGTGAGCCCGCCGGGACTTCCTTCAGGTATCATTCCCAGAGCTCGGTGGCCGAATACTTGGCCGCTGAACTTCGCTGCCCAGGGCCGGTGATCACCGTCTCAACGGCTTGTTCCTCAGGGGCTGTAGCCATCAAGATCGCAGTGGAGATGCTGAGGGCCGCTCAAGCGAAGAGGATTCTTGTAGGTGGCGCGGACGGCCTGTGCCGGCTGACCTACTACGGGTTCAGGTCCCTTCAGTTGATCGATCCGGCCGGGGCCCGGCCCCTGGATACGGACCGTCACGGCATGACGCTGGCTGAGGGGGCCGGCATGCTTCTGCTGGAAGCAAAGGATGAAACAGAAGGGAATACGGCATGCGAGATTCTGGGAGCGGGTCTGTCCTGCGATGCCTACCATCCCTCATCTCCGGATCCCCACGGAAAAGGCGCATTGAACGCCATGAAGGCTGCGCTTGAAGATGCAGGGGTTCCTCCCTCAGAGGTCGACTACATCAGTGTCCATGGCACCGGGACCGTGGAGAACGATTTCACAGAAGCAAGGGCAATACGCGCCCTGTTCGAGGAAAGACCACCTCCCCTTTCTTCCATCAAGGGCTCCATGGGCCACAGCCTGGCCGCATCAGGGGCCATAGAAGCCGGCATCGCTGCCATGAGCATCAAGGAGGGGCTGATGCCGGGCACCACCGGTTGTGCTCGGCCCGACCCCCACTTGGGTCTGAATCCACTCATCCAACCACTTGAAGGGCACGTGAACACCGTGCTTTCCAATGCGTTTGGTTTCGGCGGCAACAATGCTTCGGTGGTGATCGGCAGGAGGGGAGCGACGCCTCCCCCGGTCCTATCGCAATCCAGGCCCTGTCTTGCCGTGATGGGAAGCGCCTGCATCACCGGAGCCGGGGACATCATCCGGACCATACGGGCGGTCTCGAAAAAAGGGGATTGCCGGGGAGTGCTCCAGGAGAAAGCGTTTTCCCTTCATCTTCCACCCAGATCCATCCGGCGGTTCAAGCGGTTGTCTCGCATGGTCCTGTCCCTGGCTGTTTCGGCCCACAAAGATTCCGGAATTGCGGATGATCCTGCCTCGGTCTTTTTCTGCACCGGCTGGGGGCCTCTTTCAGAGGCGTACGGTTTTCTGGACCGGCTGAGGTCGTCTGAAGAGGCGTTTTCAAGCCCTATCTCGTTTGTGGGCTCGGTTCACAATGCCCCGGCCGGCCACGTTGCAATGCACTTTCGGGCGACCGGCCCCAATATCACGACCTCCAGCGGTGATTACTCCTTTGAGCAGGCCTTGATGACGGCCGGTCTTGTGTTACGGGAAACCCACGCCCCGGCACTGGTGGTGGGAGCTGACGAGTTCCACGGAAAACTCTCCAGGAGTTTCGATCGTTCGGTCGCCGGTTGTGAGATACCGGCTGACGGAGGCGGGGCCCTGTGTGTGATGAGGTCCCCAAGCCCCTCAGGCACAAAAATGGCCGCTTTGTTCTTTGAAAATACGAGACATAACCCCTCGGTCATGGCCTCACTGGTCCGCAGCCTGGGTGGAGTAAAACGAATCCATGCGGCCTATGGGGCCCTCTTGGCAGGGATTCCCGGTGCCTATGCAGACCTCGGCCGCGAACAGCTCGAAGCCTTCTGCTCGAGTGTGCATTTCCAAGGACCGGTGATCCATTACCGGCGGTTTACGGGTGAATTTGCCTCTGCCTCGGCTGTAGCCGCGGTTCTCGGCGTGGCCCTGGTGAGGGACGGGGCCATTCCCGCGGGGTTTGTGGACTCAGGGAATTTCGACCTGAAGGGAAAGGGGATATTGATGTTGGGTTTCGGAAAATTCATTACCGCTGTGGAGATCCTCGAGACACCGGATAAATGAGCCCTGACCTGAGTTGAGCGATTGTCGTTTTTGCCGAAGATGCAAGGAAGAAGGTGCTTCGCTATACCCGGGTATGCGAAGCACCTGACGCCGCAGATTCGGCAAAATCGGCAATCCCGAACGGATTTTTTTCGAGACCGTCCATCCTGAGCATGAAACGCGTTCAGCCCGAGATCAGGTTTTTTGCATGAAGGTATTGCTCATCTCACCCAACGCCCTGACCACTCCCTACCCGGTTTATCCGCTGGGCCTCGATTACGTGGCTGATGCCATCAGGGCCGAGCATGAGGTAAAAATCCTGGACATCAATGTGCTGGGGGGACTCGAGGCCCTGGGGAAAGCGGTTCGAGAAAACACTCCCGACATGGTCGGAATCTCGATACGAAACATTGACAGCACTGATAAAACGAATCTGTGCGGTTTCATGAAGGATTACCAGGCGTGTGTCGAGACGGTTCGAAAGAACACCCAGGCCGCGGTCGTGCTGGGAGGAAGCGGGTTTACTCTCTTTCCCGAACAACTCATGGGGGATTTGAGAGCGGAGTACGGCGTAGTAGGAGAAGGGGAACGATTGGCCGCACTCCTCAGGGCCTTGGAAAAGGGGGAGGGTCTCTCTTGCATTCCCGGAGTCATGTCCCGGGACACGAGCAAGGATGCATGCATTCCCCTTGACCGGGCATTCTCCCTGAGCTCCCTGCCCGAGCGTTCCCAGCTCGAGTATTACCTGCAAAACGGCGGCATGCTGAACCTTCAAACAAAACGAGGGTGTCCCTTCAAGTGCATCTACTGCACGTACCCTCGCATTGAGGGGGAACGGCTGCGGCGTATTCCGCCTGAGGCTGCCGCAGAGCGGGCATTGCGTCTTGAGGAAGCCGGCGCAAGGTATTTCTTTGTGACAGACGCTGCATTCAATGCCGACTACGCACACAGCTCCCGAGTGGCCGAGGCATTCATGGATGCCGGGGTTTCGATCCCCTGGGGGGCCTTTTTCGCCCCCACCGCCCCTCCGGAGGAATACTTCCGGACGTTGGCCGATGCCGGGCTAACCCATGTGGAGTTCGGCACGGAATCGCTGTCGAATGAAATGCTGGCAGTCTACAGGAAGCCTTTTCGAGTGGACCACGTGATCAAGGCCCATGAGCGCGCCCTGGAGGCCGGGTTATATGTCGCCCACTATTTTCTCCTCGGAGGGCCCGGCGAGGATGAAAAGACGATCAACGAAACCTTTTCCAGTATTTCTCGACTCGAGAAAAGCGTTTACATCTTTTTTTGTGCCATGCGAATTTATCCTCACACCGTGCTGTATGATATCGCGCTTGACGCAGGTCAGATATCCAGGGATCAGAGCCTCTTGAACCCGGTCTTCTACGAGCCCGAACGGATTGGAAGCGATGAAATCGTCCAGCGTCTGTCAGAGCGGGCGGACGGACGATTCAACTGGGTGACCGGGACGGGCGGTGAAGCCGCGGCCAAGGTTATTCCCCGATTGTACAGCCGGGGACACACAGGCCCGCTCTGGGAACACTTGATTCGTTGACCCTCACCGACCCCTCCAGGGTTTCAACCCTTGACAAACCCTTCCATCGCCCTTCAGGAGGCCCTGTGAAGCGGAAGGGCTCGCACGATTCCTTGCTCGGGGTTTTACGATCAACAACCCTCGGGGCGCCCCCCGTGAAAAGCGGCGAGACACTCCTGAATGAAACGGATCAGCGTGTCCTGCGTTCTGCCGTTCAACAGGACCTCCCCGCCTTTTGTTAATGCCACGCGGCCGTAAGGCCTTTGCGCGGAACCGGGTGATTTCTCGATCATGACGAAAGCCGCTCCAGGCGACGCTTTCGGTATGGACGGGAAATCCAAGGGGCAGTGCTCATCCACGATCCCTGCCAGGGCCTTTTCAAAGGCATGGAGACGGATGTTCAGAAGAAGAGCTTTCAGGCTGGAGAGGCCGGCAAAACAGGAGTCATGGATCACATAGGACAACCCGGTGGTCCCGAAGTGATCGGCGGCCTCACCCAGAAAACAGTTGGGAAGGGTGTAAGAGAACAGGGTCGGGCTTGGTTGAAGACCGTTGCCCTGCATCACCGTATCATAATAATCCGCATCGGTTCCAAGGCAGCCGTGCACCGTGGAAGCGATGATGCCGATGGGGCGTTTTTCCTTCCATTCATGCAGGCCCGCGTCCTTGAGCGAGAGTGCGATCCCGGCCAGACCCAGCTTGGAAAAGGCATCCATGCGGCCGAAATGAGGGAAAGGTTTGTCCGTGACCGATTTCCGGGTAACGGAAGGCAGGCTGCCGGGTGCCATAGAAAAACAGGGACGATCCCGGCCGCACCCCATGTCCCCTGCCGTAACCCAGCCAATCCCGGTAACAAGCGGCATGACGTTCAGGCTCCTTTTCCCAGCACAAGGGCGGCGTTGATCCCCCCGAACCCCGAATTGGAGCTCAACAGGTACTCGCCCTGTACGGCAACGGGTGCTGAAGATACCCAGCCCTGAGCCCCGTCGGCGGGACAGGAAAAGCCTACGGTGGGAGGCGCAACCTGTTGGGAGAGCACTTTCAGGCCCAAGGCGATTTCAAGTCCCCCTGCAGCGCCCAAGGTGTGCCCGATGGCCCCTTTGACTGAAAACACCGGGAGCCGCACACTCGCGGGATCCCCGAAACAGTCCCGAAGGGCCCTCAGCTCCATGGCGTCATTGGAGACTGTGCCCGTGCCGTGCGCACAGACGGCACAGATGGATTCCTTTTCCAGGCCCGCGCATTCCAGGGCCCCGTGGACGGCCTGGGTCAACCCGCATCCATTCGGGGCCGGAGCGGTCACATGAAAGGCGTCATTGGCCGCACCCCATCCACAGACCCTGCCCATAGGCTCTTTTCCCTCGGCTTCCGCCCGCTTCGCACTCATCAAGAGCAAGGCTACCGCGCCTTCCCCCAGGCTCAAGCCGCTGCGGTCGCGGTCAAAAGGCCTGCAGGGTGTTGGGGACATTGCACCCAAGGCGGAAAATCCGGAGAAAACAAACTCGGTCACAAGATCCGCACAGCACACGAGCGCGACTTCAGCCGCGCCGGAACGGATCCATGCGCAGGCCTGGGAAACGGCAAGGATGGATGAGGCGCAGGCCGCACTGATGTTGATCCCCGGCTTTTTGAGGCCAAAGGTTTCGGACACCAGGCGGGGGAAGGATGCGGGAAAGAGGTCTTCGAAAAGGGAAGAACGGCCCTGTTGGTATTGCTCCAGCACATCGATTCCCGCCTTGGTGGTGGCGGTAAAAAGCCATGCATCCGGAGGCACCGCTCCCAGCCCCCGCTTCAAGCGCCCAACGAGAACAGGAAGCATGGAACCGACGCCCTCGGGTGTGAGATCCGGAATGCAGGCCGCCACACCGCTTGCGTATCCTTCCACGTTGAATCGATCCACCCGGCGGATGGCCGTCTCGGAGCGGAGAAGCTGCAGCCATGTTTCCTCGAGGTGATTCCCCAAAGCGGTCACCGCAGCCACATCCGTAATCCAGGTCTCGTTTCTCTCCGATGGGAACGAGCGCGTCATGAGGCAAAGCACCTTGACCCTGACTCGAGGGCTCTGGTCTTGTTTTCTACTGTTCACCCTCGGGCTGTCTGAACTGTTCCACGATCGACATAACGAGCCGGCCGTCGGGTGCCGTGGCCATGGGGTTGACCTGCAGTAATCCTTCCCAGGCCTCCAGCGCCCCGTCCACATCCTGTAGATCGTAAAACAGCACCACCCCTTTGTTGAAACGCGAGACCTCGTGCTCGGGATCCTCTTCCATGGCCCGGTCAAATGCTTGAACGGCCTGCTCGGGACGACCGGATCGACGATACATGACACCCAGATCGGTCCACACATCCGCATTCGTGGCATCGATGTCCAGCGACCGCTGATAGGCCTGAATCGCCTCTTCGTGCCGGTCCGCATCAAAACGGGCATGGCCGAGACGGGCCCAGGATTCCGCCGAATCCGGGCGCTCGGCCACCTCTTTCTCCAGCTCCTGAATCGCCTGGTCTACCTCTGGGACCTCATTTTCAGAAGGCAAGGGCGATCTCACACCTCCGGCCCGCCCTTCGATCGAGCCGACCCTATAGGCCTGAAACACCATGCCTGCGAAAAACCCCACCAGCAGGGAGACCACGGCCACGAGGAGAAGGGTATCCCGCTTGGCGTGGCCGGGTGTGTTCTTTTGCTGATCTCTGTCCTTGGCGGCGGCCTTTGACCTTGTTGACATGGTCTTTCCTCGAATTGGCTGGTTCCTGCAGAATGTCCCCATGCTCAAAAATTGAACGGCCGGCTCTGCCCTTCCCCCTCGAAAAACCCACGGTTGGCCTCGTCCAGTGCGTCAAGAAATTCCTGCAACTCCGTCTGGTCCCGAAAGCTCACGGTTCCCACATGAGCCGTCATGTGCTCTGTGACCGGAGAAGCGCCGCGAATGGAGAAGCGAAAGGCCTCGGGGTCGCCCCCGTAGAGCAACTCCAGCTCCTCGGCGCTGACGGCCTTTCTGGGGCTTCCATAACTGTCATAGTACACGTAGTAAACCATAAAATCCTCGTCTACCGGGGGTTGAAACGCACACAGGATGGTGGAAATCCCTCTTGTGTTCCACGAATTCGCTATAGTACACTGCCACGCTGTAACCAGCCACAAGGATTCCGGCGGGGAAGAGGAAACATCGGGACAGGAGGCGAAGGACACCATGGGGCAGGTCCTGAAAAAATATCTGATCTGGGCCGTTCTGGCCGGAATTCTGTATGGGTTGCTGAGCTATCACGTCATCCTCGTTGGAAAATCGATCAAGGTGCTGGAAAAATCAGAGCTCACCCTGAATTACACTTTCTACAGTACCAATGGGAAGCGAAACAGTACCATTATGTCCATCGATGATCTAAGAGAGGATGGAATCGGTGAAATCCTGGTGGATAGCGGGCTAATGAGCCAGGAAGAATACGATATGTATATGGATAAATATACCTACCAAGAGGAAGACTACTGAATCTTGACAGGACTGTAAAAGGACACAGCTCAAACCGAAAAATCCACCTTAATCTTGAACATTCGAACGGCCGGAAGGTTGCAGATGTTTTCCACGCCGGTCTCCTCGGAAATCTCTTCCAGGGCGGACTCAATCGTACCCATGTCAGGGGCGATGAACGTGAACCATACATTGTAGGGATTGTTTCGAAGGTAGTTGTGCGTAACCCCCGAATATCGGTTCACAACCTCCACAAAGCGATCCAGATTTTCTTCGGGAACCCTGGCCGCGCACAGTGTGCTCGTAAAACCGATCATTTTGGAGTTGAAGTTCCCGCCGATCCGCCGAATCACACCCTCCTGCTTCAGACGGCCCACCCTGAAAAGCACCTCTGATTCCCCCAGGCCGAGCCGTCTTCCCAAGGCCAGGTAAGGCCTTGCGGTAATGGGAAAGTCGGATTGAATCTCGTTGACAATGGCGCGATCCGTGTCATCCATGGCCGCCCCCGTCTGAGGGTGTTTCCATGCGATCCGTTGGAATCGCATCCCGGGCTGGACGATAGGAGCAAAGGGGTTCCTCGGCGAGATAATTGCCGGTCGCCTCATAGGCGCGGGCCCTGCACCCTCCGCACACCCGCAAATACTCACAGCGCCCGCACTTGCCCTCGTAGCGAGAGAAGTCCCGAAGGGCGGCAAAAACCTCTGAATGCTCCCACACCTCACCGAACGTTGACGACCTCAGGTCCCCGCAATTGAGCTCCAGGTAGCCGCACGGTTGAACGATACCGTCGTGAGAAATGAAGCAAAAGGCCGTGCCTCCGAGGCACCCGCGGGTAACGGCATCCAGCCCGTGGGTCTCGAAGGTGACCTTCTCCCCTCGGGCGCGCGCCTCTTGTCGCAGAATCCGGTAGTAGTGTGGAGCGCAGGTTGCCTTCAGATGAAGCGGAACCTGATCCCTCATCCTGTAGAACCAGTGCAAAAGGCGTTCGTACTCTTGGGCCTCGATCTCCTGCTCCGCCATATCCCGGGCCCGGCCGGTGGGCACCAGCAGAAAGAGATGATGTGCCGCCGCCCCCAGCTCCACGGCCGAATCCAGCAGAACAGGCACCTCATCCAGATTGTGTCGCGTCACCGTAGTGTTGATCTGAAACTCGATCCCTGCGCGTCGAAGCTCTTCGATGCCTGCGAGCGCCCCGGCATAGGCGCCTTTCACCTGCCTGAACCGATCGTGGCTTTCTGCCTCCGCCCCGTCAATGGAAATGCTCACCCGCTGGATGCCGCTCTTTTGCATGCGCTCCGTGATCTCCGGGGTCAACAGGGTGCCGTTGGTGGCCATCACCATGCGCAGGCCGAGATCCGAACCGTGGCGCGCCAAATCAAAGATATCCTTTCGCAGAAGAGGCTCGCCTCCGGTCAGGATTACGATCGGCCGGCCGATGGCCGCCATCTCATTCAGGATGCTCAGGCATTTCTCCGTGGAGAGCTCTCCCGGGTACGGGCCGCGCTCACTCGAGGCCCGGCAGTGAACACAGTTGAGGTTGCAGCTTCGGGTGACCTCCCAGGCTACGAGCCGCAAGTTTCCGCCTTGTCCCTGTCCTGTGGAATCGGTCTGCATGTTCAGTCCCTGTTCAGCATTCTTGCGGCGTCTCTCGCAAAGTAGGTCAAGATCAAGTCCGCCCCTGCGCGCTTGATGGACATCAGGACCTCCATCATGACTCCGGGGCCGTCGATCCAGCCCTTGTCCTCTGCGGCCTTGATCATGGCATACTCGCCGCTCACGTTGTAAGCGGCTACGGGAACGGGGCAAGTGTCGCGTATCCGCCGAATAATGTCCAGATAAGGAAGCGCGGGCTTCACCATGACCATGTCCGCACCTTCCTCCACGTCGAGCATGGCTTCTCTTATCCCCTCCCGGGCATTGCCGGGGTCCATCTGATAGCTCGAGCGGTCCCCGGATTGAGGTGCGCATTCGGCGGCCTCTCGAAACGGACCGTAGAACGCGGATGCGTATTTCACTGCATAGGAGAGGATGCCCACATTCGAGTATGCGGCCTCTTCCAGGGCTTCTCGAATCGCCGCTACACGGCCGTCCATCATGTCCGACGGGGCCACCATGTCCGCTCCGGCCGCGGCATGGCTGACCGCCTGGCGCGCCAGGATGTCCAGGGTGGCGTCGTTATCCACGTCTCCGTCTCTTAGGATGCCGCAGTGGCCGTGGTCGGTGTACTCGCAAAGGCAGACGTCCGTTATGACGGTAAGATCCGGAGCCCGGCGTTTCACGGCGGCCACGGCCTGTTGAACGATGCCGTCATCAGCATAGGAGCGGCTGCCTATGGCGTCCTTTCTGTCAGGTAAGCCGAAGAGCAGAATCGCGGGAATGCCTTGGTCCCGTATCCCTTCAGCCTCATCCGCAAGGGTGTCCACGGAGTGCTGAAACTGCCCGGGCATGGAATCGATGGGCTCCCGGACTCCCCTTCCGGGCTTGACGAACGCGAGACTAATGAGGTCCTTGACCGAAAGCCGCGTTTCGCGGACCATCTCCCGAATCGCCGGGGTTCTTCGAAGCCTGCGCGGTCGAATGATCATGGCTCTCCTCCTAGTTTCCATCAGGAAAGGGTCTTTTTTGTCCGCACTTCGCTTGGACGCCCACCCTTCGGGCGGGTTCCCGGTATGCCAATCTCATCGTCGATCAGCGAGGTTCCTTGTGCGGCGTACGACAGTACGCCTCCGCGTCACCTCTTGATCTCCTTGATCTTGACAAAAAATCCTCCTTTCTGAATTGGAAACTTAATAGTATTCCTTGACCACGGGATCCCCAAGCGGCTGGAAACGTTGCGCCCGAGAAAAACGGTGTGTTTGGAAACTTAGCAGTGCCCGGAATTCGTTTATGCACGGGCACTCACTAAGGAGCCCGGTGGATTTCTTCGTCGGTCAGATAACACGCCGGATCCGGGGCC
>CAZQCK010000032.1:0-29217 GCA_964591925.1 uncultured Desulfobacterales bacterium | reverse complement strand
CCTGGAAATGCGCGTCATCCCCCCAGTAGATGATCCGGTTGCAGTGAGGACAGCTGGTGAGTTCCAGGCATTTCATCAACTCGTTGAACATCTGGGGTGGTATCCCCATGTGGCAGTTCATGCAGACTCCTCCGACCACAGGACTGACCGCATGGGATCCGATTCGCTCCCTCACGAGCTGATAGTGCCGCAGGAGTTGAGGGTCCGCCCTGTCGACGATCTTTGAGCGCTCCTTTTCCAAACCCTTTAACTCCTTTTCGATTTCGATGAGATTCTGCTGAACTCCCTTTTTGTCCCGCTCGAACTTCTCTTGCAGGGACTTGAATTCCTCACTGTTGGCCTGGCATCGTTCCTTGACTTGCTCCAGCTCCTCCATTTGCTGAATGAGCTGATCTTCCAGGGCCGCCTTTTTCTTTTTATGGGCCTCGATTTCCTTGAGGGCGGCTGTGTATTCCTTGTTCGATTTGATGCTGGACAGCTTCTCGTTGCCTTTCTGAATCTTGGCGTCCAGGTCCTCCACCTCCCCCTCCAGGGCGCGTCTTTCGGACTGGATGGCCTCGAGGCGTTCCTCATCCTCCCGGAACTCTTTGGAGACCGCTTCCATCTCGTCTGAAAGAACCTGGATTCGTTTGGGCGCCTGCATCTTTTTGCCTTGAAGGAGCTGTATACGGTTGTCGCAATTTTGAAGCTCGATGAGTACCTTGATCTTATCCTTCAAAATGGTTCCCCTCTTGTCGATATTCCATGCTCCCTGGGCGACGGGCGCGCTCCGCTTCGTCGGAATGGATTCAGGCCCATTTTGTCCCTCGAGCGGTAGGCTCATGGATTGTTTTTGCCAAGTGTACCTCTTCCTTTCTATTCATACCGCATGGGCGGTTTTTCCTCGCGGTAAACCTCCACTTGGACATCTTCGAGACCCGCCGCCCCGAGGCGGGATGTCAGCGTGTCCCGAAACCCGGTCATGGCCGTCTTCTCAGTGAGAAAATGTCCGGCATCGATCACCGCCATACCGAGAGTGCACGCGGCCAGGGCGTCGTGATGCCCGATATCCCCCGTGATCAACACATCGGCTCCCTTTTGTGCAGCCGCTGTGATCAGGCTGCCTCCGGAGCCTCCCACCACGGCCACACTCCGGATGGTTCGATGAGGCGATCCGACCACGCCGACCGTAGGCGCATTGAATGTCCGCTTTACCTGGTGCACGAATTCCGCCATTGCAAGCGGATTCGGCAACGAACCGACCCTGCCGAGGCCCGCTTCAGCGTCGGCATCAGCTGTCTTCTGGAGCACGAAAGTGTCCTCCAGACCGAGAAGGCCGGCGAGGAGATCGTTGAGGCCTCCCTTGGCGGCATCGAGGTTTGTGTGCGCGGCCACCACGGCTATTCCGTTTTGAATCGCTTCGTACAGGACATCGCCGGGATAGGTGGTCGGTTCAATGGAGGTAATGGATTTGAAGATCAGGGGGTGGTGGGTGATCAGGAGGTGGGCTTGTCTGCGGGTGGCCTCTCGTACGCTCTCCATGGTGGGGTCGAGGGATAGCAGGATTCGTCTCACAGGATCCTCTCGTCCTCCCACCTGGAGACCGGGGTTGTCCCAGGTTTCAGCAAGCCTTTGGGGAGCAACCCTCTCGAGGACCTCCAGGATGTGTTGAACCTGTATGGTCATCTCCGCCTTTCGAATAAATGAAGGATTGCTGACAAGTGCCCCTCCATAAACGAATTCTGGGAACTGCTGAGTTTCCAATTCAGAAAGGAGTAAAAAAGACCCTTTCTGGATGGAAATCAATTCATCCTATCTCCCCGGTGAAGGCAAATGTAAAGGGCGCACCTTGAGCGGGTGCGCCCTGGCCGGTTAGGAGGCCGGCAACGTCATTGTTTCGGATCGTAATGTTTCCCCCCTCACCGGGTATGCGCTTGTTGGTGGGCCCACCTGGGTTCGAACCAGGGACCTACCGGTTATGAGCCGGTGGCTCTTCCAGCTGAGCTATAGGCCCCCTGTGCGATCATCCTGCGCGCCATGAATTGTTGAGTCGGGCTTGCCTTGTCAGGGCACCGCCACAGGCAGACCCTATATTTAATGCAAACAGGCCCGGTACTTGTCAAGGGAAAACAGGGTCAGTACTCCTGAAATCCCTTGAGCTTCTTGGACCGGCTGGGGTGCCGGAGCTTGCGAAGGGCCTTCGCCTCGATCTGGCGAATACGTTCGCGCGTCACATTGAAATCCCTGCCGACCTCCTCGAGTGTGTGATCTGATTTCTCTCCGATGCCGAAACGCATGCGCAGCACCTTTTCTTCTCTTGGCGTCAAGGTGGTCAGAACCTTTCGGGTTTGCTCACCCAGGTTGTGGTTGGCCACGGCATCGGAGGGCGAGGTGATCTTTTTGTCCTCGATGAAATCACCCAGGTGACTGTCCTCCTCCTCTCCGATCGGTGTCTCCAGCGAGATGGGCTCCTTGGCGATTTTCAATACCTTGCGGACCTTTTCCAGGGGGAATTCCATTTTTTCAGCAATCTCTTCAGGCGTCGGTTCGCGGCCGTGTTCCTGGACAAGGTATCTGGATGTTCGTATCAGCTTGTTTATAGTCTCGATCATGTGTACGGGAATGCGGATAGTCCGGGCCTGGTCTGCAATGGCCCTGGTGATGGCTTGACGGATCCACCAGGTAGCATAAGTGCTGAATTTGTAACCCCTCTGGTATTCGAACTTGTCCACCGCCTTCATGAGCCCGATGTTTCCTTCCTGAATGAGATCGAGGAACTGCAGGCCCCGGTTCGTATACTTCTTGGCGATGCTCACCACGAGCCTCAAGTTGGCCTCGATCAACTCACTCTTGGCTTCTTTGGATTTTTTAATGCATTCCTCAACGCTTCGAAGGGCTTCCTTGAGGTCTCTCGGCTTCATGTTGGTCTTGGCTTTTACTTCTTCGAGGACCTTTTGCGAGTGCTCGATCTTCATCTTCATTTCAAGCAGCTCGTCCTTGCGGAGTTTCAAGGGAGTGACTTTCTGATTTTCCTTGGCGGTCTTAGGGATCTGGCGGGCACATTTTTTGATATAAGCAGCCGGCTTACCCCCGGCTGTGATCATACATTCCTCGATGGTCATTTCCGCCTTTTCGATGTCCCCTACGGTTTCCCGCAACTTTTCCACCATGTGATCGAGTTGTCGTTTCTCGAGCTTGAAGGAGTTGATCAGTTCCACAATGCGCTTGTCGTTTTCTTCTATTTGGACGTTCAATGTTTTCCTTTTCGCGGCAGGGCACTTCTTTTTCCGGGCTTCCTGTTTCAATGAGCAAGACGCTTCGTATTGGGTTTCGATTTCATCGATCAACTGGATGATGGTTTCACGTTTTTCTCCGGCATGTGTGTGGCTGTCATCGTCTTCCAGATCGTTTATGACATCCTTGATTTTGATTTCGCCGCGCTTCAGACATCTTCCAAGATTGATGATGTATTCAATCCCTATTCGGCACTTCAGGAAGGCATTCAGGGCCTCGAGCTCACCCGCCTCAATCCTTTTGGCGATTTCCACTTCCCCTTCCCGGGTCAAGAGGGAAATGCATCCCATCTCTTTGAGGTACATCTTGACGGGATCGGACGCCTTGGCTCCGCCTTCTGCGGAATCCGCCTTAAAGGTCTCCTTCTCGGGAGATTTATCCTCTTTTTTCTTTAGGGCCTTGTTTCTTTCGAGCTTGTCCTTGGCTGCCTCATCAATGACCATAATGTCCAGCTCCTCGAACATCATCATAAGGTCATCGATGTATTCGGAAGAGGTAATCTCTTCGGAAAGGTCGTCATTGAGCTCCTCGTATGTGATGTAGCCCTTGTTTTTGCCGATGTCTATCAGCCTTTTCAGGTTCACCATATCGGAACTGCTGCTCATTCCCTTTCCCTCCTGATCATGTCTTTTTATCGAAAATAGAATAATTACGAATTCGTAAAAACTGTATTTTTTCGCAAAGGCGCCAAGAACGCCAAAAAATCTTTTAATATCAATCAGTTCACTTTATGGTCTTTGCGGCTTGGCGCGAAATTTTGACTTTTTGCAAGGCCGTCATGTGCTGGTTATGGTCTCGTTTAACCGCTTCCACTTTTTATGCAATATTTCATTGGCCTTCTCTAGATCCCCTTGTCGAGCCGCTGATGTCATGCCGCTTTCGGCTTTTGTGTTAATCTTGGCCACGAATTCTTTCACCGCCTGCTCCACTGCTTCTTCCGGAATCATGGGCGGTGAGACCATGATTCCGTTCATAAGCGTTTGAGCCTCTTTCTCTGTCATCGAGTCGGCGACTTCCGCAGGAACGATTTTCTGTTTTTCGAGCAGGAGCTTTTCAGCGGCCGAGAGCACGGAGCGTACCCCTGTGTGCGTTACGATCTTTCTCCAGGCGGTTTCGAGGACCGTTTTTGCGGAGTCCGGGTAATGCACTAAAAGATGCAAGAGAACCACCTCGTCTACGCGGGGTCTGAGTGCAGGAGCTGCTTTCTTTCGGTGGAGCTCAGCGGGTTTCGCAGACGAACGTTTCAGCTCATGAAGGATTGTGGCTTCCGGAACGCCGGTTCGATGAGCAAGGCGTCGCACATACAGCGCGCTTAGTGCCCGGTCCTCGAGCTCAGCCAGAACGCGGAGGATCTCTCTCAGGGCGCGGACCCGGGACTCCACCCCTTCTCCGGCGGATTCCAAGCTGGCATCCATGAAGAAATCGAACATAGGTACGGCTTGATCAAGGGCTTCAGTCCATGTTTCCACTCCCTGAACCCGCACGAAACTATCCGGGTCCTCTCCTTCGGGAAGTATAAGGACACGGGATGCCACACCTTCCGCCAGAAAGAAGGACAGGCTTTTGAGTGCGGCCGTCTTTCCCGCCTCGTCCGAATCGAATACTACAATCACTTCGTCGGCATATCCCTTGAGCCTGCGGATGTGGTTTCGGGTCAAAGCGGTCCCCAGGGTGGCCACGGCCTGTGAGAACCCTTGCTTGTGCAAGGCAAGCACATCGGTGTATCCCTCCACCACCACGGCGCGTCGCGCTTGTCGAATGGCCGGTCCGGCCGAATGGAGCCCGTATAGAATGTCGCCCTTTCGAAAAACGGGCGTCTCCGGTGTGTTCAGGTATTTGGGTAAACCGTTGTCGAGAACGCGGCCACCGAACCCTGCAATGCGACGCGTCGGAGTATAAATCGGAAATACAAGGCGTCCTCGAAAACGGTCATACCACCCTCCCTGGTTTCGCCGAATGACCAAGCCGGCCTCTGCGGCCTGTTCCATGTCCGCATTTCGATTCTTAAGATAGCGGCACAAGCCGTCCCACCGGTCAGGGGCGTAGCCGAGCATAAAATCGGCAACGGTTTGCTCGTCGATCTCCCTTGCTCGAATGTAAGCCCTTCCCGGGGCTCCCCCTTTGGATTCCATCAGGGTCCGGTGATAAAAGTCGGCAGCCGACTTATTTAACTTAAACAGTGTATCCCGAAGTTCAAGCCGTTTGGTCTCGGCCGGATTACGTTTCGGTTCCGGAATAGATACCTGATATTTTGAGGCCAGGTCGCGGAGGGCTTGAGGAAAGGAGACATTGTGATATGCCATCCAGAATGCGAATACATCGCCTCCTCTTTTGCATCCAAAGCAGTGAAAGCGCTGCTTGGAAGGGCTGACCGTAAAGCTGGGGTCCTTCTCGGAGTGGAAGGGGCACAACCCGTGATAGTTCTGCCCCGCCTTTTTCAACTGGACGAACCGGCCGATTACCTCCACAATGTTTGCAGCCTGCCTTACCTCTTCCTTGACGGACGGATTGAACGACATGGGCGATCCCTCAAGGACAAACGTGCAGGACGTTTCGCGTTCCCCATGGGGTCATTATGGACGCCTTCTACAGGAGCGCTTCGGGCTGCCCCGATCAGAAAAAAAAGGGCCTTGTACGCGGGCATCGTAAGTCGATCTGCGCATGAGCCGCGGATGAACAGAAAGAGTCCAACGTATCATGCCCATCGAGGAAACTCGACAAAAACTCAAACCTTTAGTATAACGATTTCAAAAATGATGTCAATGGTCATCTGAGCATGCTGCGTATCCGGAGGCGGTTCGAATGGCCTCGGAGAGGTCAAGGGTACCCTGATACAGGGCTCTGCCTGTGATCATGCCGATCACGCCGTGCGCTTCGAGACCGGCGATCGCGGATACGTCTTGTATCCCTGAAATCCCACCGGACGCAATGACCGGAGTGCGGACGGAGCGTGCCAGGGCGAGGGTGGCTTCCACATTGGGTCCAGTGCTCATGCCGTCCCTATGGATGTCTGTGTAGATTATCGCAAAGAGACCCGGATGTTCACAGCGCCTCGCTGTTTCTATGGGTGTGAGGGCGGTTTCTTCCGTCCATCCTTGAACCGCCACACGTTCTCCGCGGGCGTCGAGCCCCAGAATAATCCGTCCGGGAAAGGCACGACAAGCCGATTCCAGAAATTCGGGATTGCGTATGGCGGACGTGCCGAGAATTACCTGCTCCACGCCCATTCGAAGATAGGATTCAATGGCGGCCATTTCTCGAATGCCGCCTCCCAGTTGAACCGGTACGGACGTGGCTTCGACGATCCTTCCGACCACGGGGCGGTTGACCGGTTCACCCTGTACAGCCCCGTCCAGGTCGACCAGGTGAAGCCTTTGCGCGCCCCGTGTCACCCATTGCTGCGCCGTGTCGGCGGGATCATCGGAGTACACGGTCTCCTTACTCATTTCTCCCTGTTTCAGCCTCACGCAGCGGCCTGCTCGAATGTCGACGGCGGGAATTACGATCAAGGCCTGTCCTCCCGGAGCGGGGTCTGGGGGGGGGTGTCAAGTCCTTGTAGAAGCCGCTGGAGACCCAGGGAGACCAACTGCCCGGCTGTCATCCACCTGCCTCCTCCCTGCAGGAAGGTGCCCATTTCGAGGAGGTTTTCGGAAAGGGACTTCTGGGTCATGTCGAATTGTTCCTCCCAAAGGACGGCTCCATCCTCCGGTCGAACCAGATAGAGATCGAATGCGACCGAGGCCGGGGTCTTGGCGGCATAGTCTGTTCCTTCCCGCTCGCGCCATCGATACAGGTAGCCGGCCAGGACGGCGTCAGCGGAGAAGGCCTTTCCGATTCCCTTCAGGAGCTCGATTTCGCTCAATGTGGAATGAGAAAAGACAAGGCCGGCGTACACACCCCGTGCCTGGTCGGGAGACACGAGGTCGTAGCGCCCTGTCTTGGATACTATGTCAAACAGGCGATGCGTCATCCGTTTCACCTCGGCCCGGGGTACGGCTTGAGAGAGGAACGCGTCACCGGCGATGGGGCTTCGAAGCACCTCCGGAGTGGTCCCTTTGTCGAAGGCTGAGCGAAATCCCACCACAACGAGTCGGTTCAGGTCTTCGGGAAACGGTTGGGGCCGGTCGTGGAGACGGCGGTTGGCTGCACAAGCCCAGGTCAGGGAGACAAGGATCACCAGAAAAAGCAGCAGAAAGACTTTCGAATGGCAAGGAAAGGGACGCACTGAATGCCGCATGTATTGGTCTCCCCAATAAGGCGTCCTGATGGATTCACCGGGCAGGTGACCGTAGGCCTCCCCCGTGTTCATATTTCATGCATGCGATCTAGAGGGAACCCTTTGTGGAAAGAGGGGTTCCATCCAGCCGGTCATCCGCACGGGTGGCCTGGTTCAGGGCGCGGGCAAAGGCCTTGAAAACGGCTTCAGCAATGTGATGCGCATCTTCTCCATGGAGGAGGTCGATGTGCGCGGTCATTCCGGAATGGGTTGTGACCGCCCTGAAAAACTCGCGGATCAGTTCCACGTCGAATGTGCCGGCCAATCGGAGCTTGGGCTTGACACGATAGCTCAGAAAAGGCCGGTTGGACATGTCGATGACCACCCTGGCCAGGGCTTCGTCCATGGGCACGATGGAGCACCCGTACCGCCGAATGCCTCCCTTTTGGTTTAAGGCCTGATTCAGTGCAGCCCCCAAGCAGATGCCAAGATCTTCCACCGTGTGGTGATCGTCGATTTCCGTATCACCTAGAGCGCGAATGTCCAAGTCGAAGAACCCGTGCGCAGACAGAAGCCGGAGCATGTGGTCCATGAACGGGATTCCCGTATCAACACTGGAACGCCCGGTTCCATCCAATTGCAGGGTCAGGTGGATATCCGTTTCCCGGGTTTTTCTGTCGATGATCGCCGAACGTTCCATAGAGGCGGCTCTCCGAAAGAGACGAATGTGATACGGCAAATTCGACGATCGCCCGATTCAGGCGAAGGAGACAATGGTGGAGATGATGGGATTCGAACCCACGACCTGTACGTTGCGAACGTACCGCTCTCCCAACTGAGCTACATCCCCACGGCGGAACCCGCATTCAAGGCCCGATAGAACACACTAATTTATCTCTTGCATATTCTAAAAGCAAGGGAAAATTTATGGGATTGCCATATGCCGTAAACCAGGCCGTCTGCCTTCGTGATTTCGATCGGTTACAGCCTTCGCAGCGGCGTCCAATCATCCCCTCAAGCAAGCCAGAGGGGGGACAGAAAAATGATCCAATTCCCGAAGACGTGCAGCAGGACGGGAGCCCAAATGGTCTTCTCTTTTTCATAGCCCGCGCAGAAGAGGATGCCGCCGATAAACGGCAGGAGGAATGCCCCGCCGAAGAGAAGGTGGAGAAGCGCGAATCCTCCTGAGACCAGGATAGTGGTGAGCGGCATAGGCAGGTGGACGCGAATAGAGCGATACAGCAATCCCCGGAACACGAGCTCTTCGGCCACGGGCGAGGCGATGGACGTTGTGAAAAGAAAAAGGGCCGCACCCGAAGGTGGTAGAATGTTTTGGTGAAAAAGCCCGAAGGTGGGAAGATGGAACACCCGTGTCCATAGAAAAAGTCCCGTGACTCCTACTGCTGAAACAGTAAGAGCCAAGAGGAGGCTTCTTATTGCGGCCTGCCGGTTCTTCAGCGGCCAGGGCCTCCAGGGTCCCAGGCACATGAGTAGGACTGCCTCGGCCGATCTGGTGATACCGAGGACGAGTACCGGATCGATGGATGCAGTCCGTGCGATGCCCCAGGCTGCAACCTCCATGAGGAGGACGCCCAGCAGCAAAGCCCCTCCCTTTGTCACCTTCGGTGGGGGATCGTACCAGACCTCAGAAACGCCGAAAATATAACGCATCTCACATACCAGTTGGGGTCCTTGAGAAGGCGGGGAAGCAGAAGCTTGAAGCTGTCGGCCCGAAGGCGGTTGTGCAGGGACAGGCCTGCAGCGCATCTCACATTCGGGGAGGGGTCCTCGAGCAGGGCCAGGAGCTGTTTGTCATGCTCGGGGTTAGGGGGGGCATACCCCAGGAGCTTCGCCCCCCAGTAACGGATCGCAGTCGACGGCGAATCGGTGAACTCGAGCACCAGCGGAATAAACTTGTCCGGTACTTCTCGCTGTTCGTGGAGATTGTAGGCCAGGGACAAAGCGGTTCCTTTATCCGCCGGGTGGGTGGCTTGGATCCGGCCTGAGGCGGAGGTGCCTATCAGGCTTATGCTACCGATGAATACCACCAGCCCCAGTCCGATCAACACGCTCATGATGACAAACGGTTTACGTCGACCTGTTCTCAACCTCAGGATGAGGAAAGGCAGGACGAGTATGCCGGCAGGAAAGGCATACAGGGAGAAGTGATTCAGGGTCTTGAACCCCTGCATGCTGAATAGAGACAAGGCCGCCCTGCGGATTTCCGCTTCGTTCACCTCGGGGAGAGGGGTCCGGTCTCCGTATCGATTCACTATCTCGTGTCCGTTGCTTTGCTCCTTTACCACATAGTCTGCAGCCTTTTCGGCCTTGGCGTTTCCGCTCAGCACGAGCCCTTGGCCCAGGTGATGGAAAGGTGCTTGAAAATCTTCCAGAAATATGAGGCCCTCGTACACTCCGCGCGCAGGGGAGATCACTGCGGCGGCCAGAGGGGAGTAAGTATAATAGTAGGCAACAACCCGATCTCCGATATGTGAGTCGAACAGGAGGCGGTCTCTCGTCTTGAGAAAGAAGTTCTGTTTTGCACCCATAAACAGGGCCGAGGATACCACGAGCCCCAAGAGAATCAGCGTGATCAAGTCTTTCCGGGAGGTCCGGATATGCAAGCCGAGGGTGAGCAAGAAAAACGTTCCCCATGCAAGGGCGGTGACAAACGGAAACGAGAACGCGATCCGGTCTCCATGCAACAGGGCAATGAGCCCTGAAAGCATCGCAAGGATGAAAACCACCCTTAGCCAGGCCCTTTTCAGGCGGAGTGAGAAGAGTTGCAGTACCACCAGGGGCATGCCCAGCAAAACCAGGTAAAACAAGGAACTCTTGAGCACAAAGAACACGCCGAGATCGTTCAGAAAGGCCGTCCCGGGAACCCCGAGAAGATTTAGGGACTCCAAGGCGCCCTGCCGCTGGATCAGGACTTGAAGCTCCTCCCGCACGAGATTGAAAAAATAGGCCTGGTACAGGACCAGGCTCAGGAGGATACCGAGGAAAACGGAGATGAAGGAGTTGCGCTTTTGCATCGTCCACCAGTCAAATCTGGGTTACACGCAGGATCTCCTCCGGTGTGCTGAGGCCCCGGAGGACCTTGTCCGCACCTTCCTGGCGCAGGGTCCGCATGCCTTCTGCAACGGCCGTCTCCTTGAGGGCGTTGGCGTCCGAGGTGGACAGGATGATCTGCTTGATCCGCTCGCTGACCTGCATAATCTCGAACACGCCCAGCCTGCCCAAATAGCCTGTGTCGAGGCATTTCTCGCAGCCCTCGCCTTGGCACAGCATGGCGCGGTTCAGGTCGGCCTCCTCGATGGAGAGCTCCTTCATGACGTCTGCGGCCATTTCCACGGGCTGCTTGCAATAGGGACAAATGGTCCTGACCAGGCGCTGGGCCACGATGGCCAGGACCGATGAGTTGATGAGAAAGGGTTCGATGCCCATGTCGATGAGGCGGGTCACGGCGGAAGCCGCATCGTTCGTGTGAAGTGTGGAGAAGACCAGGTGCCCTGTGAGCGCGGCCTGAATAGCGATCTCAGCGGTCTCCAGGTCCCGGATTTCACCCACCAGAATCACGTCGGGGTCCTGTCGGACGATGGTCCGCAGACCGTTCGCAAAGGTGAGGCCCACCTTGCGGTTGACCGGAACTTGCCCGATGCCGGGGATCTGGTACTCCACCGGGTCCTCGATGGTGATGACGTTTTTCTCCGGGGTGTTGATCTCGGACAGGGCTGCGTACAGGGTCGTGGTCTTTCCGCTTCCTGTGGGGCCGGTCACGAGAACAATGCCGTGGGAGAGGGATATCAGCTTACGGATTCGCGCCAGTTGGTCTTCCGGGATTCCCAGCTCATGGAGCTCGAAGAGGCGGGAGCTCTTGTCCAGGAGGCGCAGCACGGCTCGTTCCCCGTACACGGTGGGCAGGGTGGAGACCCGGATGTCGATGTTCTTGTCCCCCACGCGGATTTCTATGCGCCCGTCCTGGGGCATGCGTTTTTCCGCGATATTGAGTCCGGCCATGACCTTTATACGCGAGATGATCGACGGATGGAGTCTCTTGGGCGGCGCGAACATGGGATAGAGCAGCCCGTCGATGCGGAACCGAACCGTGAGCTCCTGCTGATAGGGCTCGATGTGAATGTCACTGGCCCGGCTTTTGACCGCCTTGGAGAACATGAGGTTGACGAACTTGATGACAGGGGCCTCGGAGGTGTCCTCGAGGAGGTCGGTGGTCTCCTCGATCTCCGCGAAAATCCGGGCGCTTTCCTCCTCGTCGATGTCCTTGAGCACCTGCTCGGCCGTGTGGGGGCCTTCTTCAAAGGCCAGGTTGACTGCCTTGATGATTTCGGTTTCCGGTGCCAGGACGGTTTCGACAAACCCCTGGTTCAAGCTCCGGGTGATATGGTCGATGGTCTCGTAATCAAAGGGGTCACTGACCGCGATCACTGTCTGGTGCTCGCCGTTTGAGAGAGGTACTGCCTTTCGTTGTTTGAGAAAGGACACGCTCAGACTGGCGGACAACTCGGGGGCGATCATGGACGAGGGGATATGTTCCAGTAGTTGGAGGCCCAGGAGTGCGGCGAACGCCTTGAGCAAGGTCGCCTCGTCCAGCAGGCCCTCGGCCTGGATGCGGGCGGCTAGCGACTCGTCTCCCGCATCCAGCGCCTGGATGGCCCGAATGCGCTCGGAGTCCACCTGGAGCTCGTTTTGGAGTATTTCCGTCAGTTCCGTGATCATAGAAGTTCGGATTCAAGAAAAAGGGTGAAAATGAGCGTTCAGTCCACCGGCGCCGGAGCCGGCTCCTGTTCCGGGGCTGTCTTGTCGTCTCTGAACCAGGGCTTCTCTTGCTCGGAAGTCCTGTCGAACCGGGAGGATTCATCGTCCATGTGCTTCTTCTTTTCCCTGCTGAGGGCGTCTGTCTCCTCCTTGCTGTCGAGGACCTGTGGGCTGATGAAGACGAGGAGATTGGTCCGGTTGTCGTTCATGGCGATGCTCTTGAATCCCCAGCCGGTAAAGGGCATTCCGCCCAGACAGGGAACCTGGCCCTTGGAGAAATCCCGTTGAGATTCGATGAGGCCTCCTATCACCACTGTATGACCGTTGAACACCTCCACCGTGGTGGTGATGGCCCGTTTTCGCGTTATGGGCTGGGTCTCGCTGACCGAGCCGCTGATGCGATTCACCTCCTGGTTGATTTCCAGGCGGATCTTGCCCTGCTGGTTGATGTGGGGGGTAATCTCCAGAATTATGCCCACGTCCCGGTAGTCGATGTTCTGAGAGGTGCCGCCGCCCTCGAGCTGGGTCTCGGTGGTCTGGAAGGGGCGGTTTTCCGAGATGTTGATGTTGGCGGTTTCATTGTTCAGGGTCAGGAGCTGCGGTCTGGAGAGGACATTCACAGAATCTAGGCTCTCCACGGCCCGGATCAGGACCCCCAGGGAGGGGAACACATAGTCGCCGATGGAGATGCGCTCCCCCAGCATACCCAGGGAAAACCCGGATCCCAGGGCTACGCCCTCCCCCTCGGGGCTACCACCGAACAGGTTGTCCAGGGCTCCGCTGTTCTTGCTGCCGCCGATCACACCCACACGCGCTTCGCTGGAAAAGGGATGGCCCAAGTCCTCCAGGGACTGCCACTCGGATCCGAACCGGAACTCCTCGTTCGGTGAAACCTCCATGATCAGGGCCTCCAGGAACACCTGTTTTCTGGGGATGTCCAGCTTTCGAATCATGGCCTCTATGGCTTGATAGTCGTCGGGCTCCGCGTATATGACCAGGCTGTTGGTGCTCTTGTCCGCGGTGATGGAAATCTCCTCCCCCATGGCCGTGAAGGTGCCCCCCACTACAGCGCCTCCTGCCTCGGTTCGTTCCCCTTCCGCGGCCTGTGAGGTGGTATCTCTCGGAGTCGTTCCACGCTGGGTGTGGGTTTGGGTCAGGATTCGGACCAGGTCCTCGGCGTCGGCGTTTTCCAGGTAGTAGACATTCAACAGGGTCTTGCCCTCGGGTGTGGGCCGATCGATCTTGGACAGCACACTTCGGACTTCCATGGCCACTTCCGGGGGGGCCACGGAGATCAGGGCGTTGACCCGATCCAGAGGAACCAGCTTGAAGAACTTCTGCTGCATGCCCTTTCGGTCTTTGCCGTAGCGGGCCTCCAGCACCTCGGTGATCTGGCCCGAGACCATGGAGGGAGTGGAATATCTGAGATCCAAACGTTCCACAACCATGTCCGAGAGGTCCACGTCGATCTCGTCCAGGAGGTCGTCCACCTTTTTGATGTTGCTCTTGTAGTCTGTGATGATGAGGAGATCATTGTTGGGCGGGACCAGGATGGTCGCTATCCTGGAGAGCAGCGGCTTGACCAGGGATTGAAGCTCGGAGGCCTCCAGGTACTTGATGGGGACGATCTGGGTGATGAACTGATCCTCCCCATCCAGGACCTTTCGCGTGTGGATGGGCAGCTCGTAGCCGCTCATGTTCTGGGCGGGCACCACCTTGGTGACCTCGCCCGAATCCACCAGTGCGAACCCGTTCACCGCCAGGACGGATTGGAACACGTCGTAGGCCTGCCTGGTGGTGAGCTTCTTAGGGGAGATCACGGTCACCTTGCCCCGAACGTTGTTGTCGATGATGAAGTTTTTTCCCGTGAGCTCGCTGATCACACGGATGAAGAGCCGTATGTCCACATCATCGAAATCGAGTGCGACTTCTTTCGTCTCCTGCTGGGCCGCAACCGGGGAGGGGAGCCATGCCGGCAGGCAAAGAAGGGGCAGGGAAAGGAGAAGAGGCAGAAAAAGCGCCCTTGCTGCGTTCTTCATGATTACCTCACCTTGAAATTTAGGGTTTTGGGTCGGCCGTTTCGAATGAGCCCGATGCCGAAAAAGTTGCTGTCCTTGAGTGTATTGTAGAGCCCCATGACGTCTTCCGCCGTGCGGATTTCTTCTCCATTCACGCTTCGAATGATGTCTCCTTCCTGGAACCCCATGGTCTTGAGGATGCTGTCGCTCTTGATGTTGCTGACCTGAAAGCCTGCGGGCTTGCCGTCTTTGAAGTGGGGTTTGACGCGAACAGTGGACATGATCTGAGCGATGTTATTGACGCTTTTGCCCACAAAGTCCTTACTGATCTTGTAGGTCTCCACTTCACCGGTGCCTTCCGCCGCCTCCACTCGGCCGGACTGGTCCTCGGATCGAATCTTCTCGATCCCCATGATCAACCGTTCGTTCTTGCCGTCGATGTTCAGCACCACCTGGTTCCTCAGGATCATGACGACCTCTGCGTTGCGAAGCTTGTCCCCCACAGTGTACTTGTCCTGCTCTCCGCTCTGGTTGTCCATGATTACGGCCCAGGATTCAGCCCCTTCATGTATGATGGTTCCGATCAGCGTGCAGTTGAGGGAGGTGAGGTCGAGCTGATCGATCTCGGACATGAGTCTCTGTGCGCGATCGATCTCGTCCTCCTGAACCTTCACGGAAAAGAGGTTTCTCTCCCATATGGTCCGAAAGAACTCCAGGGATCGGTCCGCCCTGGGCCCGGTGTCAATGGATGCGGCCGCCTCCACCACGGGTGGTGTCAGATGGGCCGTGTTCCAGTTCATGTAAAACACCACGAGCGTGCTGATAAGGTAAACGCCCAGGGTCACGATGATGAAGTACCCCAGGTAGCGGGCTTTGTCGGACCGGGCGATGTTGGCGAAATCCATGGCTAACCTTTGCTCCTGGCGATGGACGGGCTCTGAAGGGTTCCGCGGACACGCACGCGAACCGATTGTTCTCCTTTGAGCACCTTTTGAAGAAATCGGCTCAGAAAGGCGTTCTCCAGAACCATGTGTCCGGGCGTCAGCTCTCCCTGAAGCCGGAGGCGACTGCGTTGCAGTGGTTCTCGAAGCGCGATGTCGCCCTGAAACCCCCCGGAGAAGGCCGGTCCCGTCATCTCGGCCCGGGAAAGAACCAGGTTCCCCTGGTCGAGTGTGAACGTCATGTCCAATGATTCAAACGGAATATTCTGCAACCCCGGCAGGCCCAGGTCGGCCTCCAGAGCCCCGTTATCGATTCTAAGGGTTCCGCTTCCTTCGGCTTTGACCAATCCTTCCAGATCTCCACGAATGTTCACCTCTGCCGACAATCTCCCCGTTATGTCCCGGTCCAGCAAGGCACCTACTGAGGGAAAGCGCTCTAGAACGAACTCCTGGGTGTGAACTTGAACATACCCGTCGTTAAAACCTTTTCCAGGCGACCAACCGATTCGACCCCGGACAGTGCCGCCGGGAGTGGCGCCTTGGAAACGAACCGGAATATAGCCCCGGAACAGGCCCGTATAATCGGGGTGCACCCGCAAAGCATCCAGTCGTACCTGCGAGTCTATTCCGCCACCCTGGATTCGAAAAAGGACATTTTTCAGAACAGCCTTGTCAGGAAATACCGGATCAAACTCCTCTATGTGAAGGGCCACCCGGCCGGCGGACGCCTCCATCAGCTTCGCTGCAAGCACTTTTTCCATAGGCATCCTGGCAACGGTCAGCAGCACCAGGAGAATAATTCCGTAAACGGTAAGGAGACCTATGAAAGCGAATTTCTTTTTCAACAATCCGCCTCTCACTTCACTCGGGCCACAGCCGGCTGAAGCACAATGTCTAAATAATCCCCCGCTTTGCGGGCGGAGAGTCGTTTGATATAGACTCCCTTGCCGGAAGAGCGGATGAGGTACAGGAACTCGGTGAGCTCCTTCAGGTTGACCTCGCCCAGCTTTATCTCCACCCAGTCCTCCTTCCGCACCGCATCCAGGTCCATGGATCCGGGCCGCATGTAATCCACCCTGTCCATGAGCCCGCTGCCTGTGGCAAGTGTTTCCAGAAGTGAAAACAGGTTGAAATCAGCGGTCGTATCAGCGTCCTCGGACCGGTTTGAAGCGAGACGTTTGTAGTCGGCCACGATCCGTTTCAGCTCGGACAGCTCGTCTTCCTGGCTTCGAATGGAAGACTCGAGCCGTTCACAGGATGCGTGCAGCGGCTGAAATACGAGCTGAAAAAGCAGAAAGACCCCGAGGGCTGAAACACCGATTATCAGGGCGGCTCGATCCCTTGAGCCCAGGGATCGAAATCTATCCCGTAAACCGGATAGAAAGCTTGAATTCCACATCCTGTCCCTCTTCTCTGTGCCTGGCATTGCTGATGTCCGCCCGAGCGATCTCTTTGGATCCCGCCAGGAGTTCCTGTATGGTGTTCACGGTCTTGAAGGAGTCCGTGCGCGCGTTGATCTCGATTTTCCCTGCTTCCCAGGAGAGGCTTGCTATCTGAAAGGGAACATCTTCCGGGATGGTGGCGCTGATACTTCGGAGGGCCGTGATCAGGGATGCGTTTCCCTGGGGGTTGCCGCCGGCCAGGGCCGATTGTTCGGTTTCCAAAAGGTTTTTGGCCTGCTTCACCTCGTCCACGACTCGATTGACCTGGGAAAATGCAGAGGTGAAGGTGGCTCGCATCTCCGACTTCAAGAACTCCTGACGCTCGCGAAGCGCCACGATATCCAGGCTGTAAGACAGGGCCAGAAGCAAGAGAAAGGCCGCAACAAATCCCGCTCCCCATCGGAGGGCCCGCTGTGAGGAGAGGGCGGCTTGCTCCTCTCCGACGAACTCCTCCTTGAGGAAGTTGAAGAAACCGTTTTTGCGTTTCCAGAATGCCGCGCCTATCATGGGCGCGAAAACGCCGACGTTCGTGGAGTCAGGCGCTTGCTCCACGGGAGTGCCGTAGTCGCTCGAGGAACGGACGGCGATTTCCGTATGCACCTTCCGCTGCAAGGCCGAGAGATGGTCCTGGTTCAGTAGTAGATTTCCAGTGACATACAGTCGGTTCAGCTCGAGACCGACCCGCGCGTTGAACGAGTGTATGGTGCGCTTGATCTCCGCCCCGAGCCGGGTGAGGCCGTTCGTGTGCCCTTCTGTCGCGCCTTTCAGGTCGAGCGTCCCGATGGGGATCTTTCGAAGCAGGGCGGGTACGCCCAGGTGGTAGAGGGCGAACAGGGTGTGCCGTTCCCCGGTGTCCATGACCAGAACCTCGTCCTCGTCGCGGAACGCCGCCCCGAGCGTGGATACGTCCGAGGTGATCCCCACTATTCGAAAGCCCGCCTCCTCCACCGTTCGAATGCGCGCCTTCAGCAGGGATCGGGCAACCAGGCCGGCGATGTAGGCGTGGTAACCAGGTTCCCGGCCCACGGCCTTGACATGGTCGTAGGCATACTTGTCTGGAGGAAAATCCGTTGACAGCTCGAAGTCGATGGCGTGCCTGACCTTTCGCTCGGCCTCGAAGGGGTAGGAAAAGTCTCGGTAATCAAGATCCCGGCTGTTCAAGACGAGCAGGGCCTGTGGGCGATGCTCGTCGATACCGTCCATGAAGGTCGAGAGGACTTCTCCGGGATCTACGCTCTCCTCGGCACTTTCCGGGACCGTGAGCCGCACATGGGTGAGAGGTGCTGCCACGGGCGTGCCGTTTTCCTTTCGGATGCCCAGGATCTTGAGATCGTCGTCCGTGACCTGAATGGCGAATAGGGTTCCGTTCATGGTACGGTTTCCTGCCAGTACACGATGTTTGCAAATTCCGATGTCCGGTGAATGACCGCCTTTACGTGCTTGCGGCTCTCCCGAAGGGTCCCGAGAATGCGCACGGTGAAGTGGTTGCTGCGGGTGGTCAAAAGGCCTTCGGGAATCAGCTCGTCGTAAGGCCAAAGCCGCCGGTACCACTCCTTGGACCGGAGATCTCCGCGGTTTGTGGGCTCCCTGCGGTACTCGTCGAGCTCCTGGGCGATGCTTTCATTCATCCGCGGCGACAAGGCAAGCAGGACTGGAATCGGGGCGGTGTTAATGTTGACAGTCCCCTCTCCGTAAACGGAAAGGTAGCGGCGAAGGCCTTCCCGGTTTTCATCCCCGTAGAACAGCTCCGGGGTCATGCCCTTGACAAGGAGCAACTCCTCCACGGTGTCCATTAGACCGTTCTTGCACTTATATCCCAAGGGGAGGTAAGTGGTGTCTTCCGCCCCGTAAATGTCGCTCACCTCGCCGTCAGCATCCAGCCAGTCCTTGATGCTGTAAATGATGGTCATGGCTTCCTGTTCATTCAAGCGGAATCGGGGCTGTTGAAGGAGCCGCCTCCAGACGTTGAACTGCCCGGCGACCATTTCTCCTCCGTCTCCGACCAGGCTGTTGATGCAGATCCTCCCTTCCTCGTCGGTGATGACGCCGCTGACCTTGCCTTCCTCCAGCAGCATGGAGGCGGACTCGAAGTAGGTTTCTCCCCGGGCCCAGTCCTCCAGCAGGTTGTCGCTTTGCGTGTACTCCCTGTCCAGCCTCAGAAGCTCGCTGATTGCGTTGACGCCGGACATGGTGGTGTAGAGGATCTTTTTTTCGTCTACGAAGTTGTTGGAAACCTGGATGTCGGCCACGGCGATTCTATTGAACTCCACAACCACGGCGATCAGGAGGGCCACAACGAGAAGAACGGTCACCAGCGCAATACCCCGGTTGTCTCGTTTTCCGGGAACGACGGTCGCCTCGGGGTCTCTGTTTCCATTCACCATGTTCGATGATCCGGCCCTTATTGAGCCGGGGGTGCTTCCTTTTTCGTCGAAGATTTTTTCTCATCCAGCGCAACCATGGGCCGAACCATGGTTGCAAACGTCTCCCTGTATCCTTCGAGATCAAGGACCAGCTCCACCATGACGGCTTCCGGAAGGACGTCAACCAAATCTTTCCTTTTAGCACCTTTACTGACGAATTCCAAACGAAATCGCTCGGCGATTCGACAGATGGGGATCTCATTTCCGCCCTCGTCATAGGGAGGCCGGGCCGGCGATTCGGTACGACGCCAGAGAACGTAACCGGGGCCGCGTGAGTCCTTTTTCAAGGAATACGTCACCTCCGTAAGAAAGGGGTTACGGGTCTTCCCCATGGTGAGGGCGTTGGTGGTCACAAAGCTCACGATAGAGGTCTCCATGCCCTCGAGGGACCGCACTTCCCCCCGGAAGAATTCCCCCTTGCTCGAGGTTTGGGGAAACAGGCAGCGGATGTCCGTGGTTATGAGGTCCATCAAAGATCTCCCGGTCTGGTAGAGCTCGGATCGGGTTTCCGCCTCCCGCGCGCTGGAGATGACGCCCGTGAAAGTGCCCAGCACGGTCGCCATTATGAGAGAAAGGATAAAGATCGCGATCAGGATCTCCGCCAGGGTGAACCCCTTCCGACCCGCCTGCCGTTCCCTTTGTTGATTTTTCTGCGTGAGAGTCATCTCTGTCCAGGGTTTAAGGGTCACCGCCTCAGCTCCTCGATTTCGAGCGGAGAGGAAAGCAGATAGGCGGTAAGGTGGACCCGCCCGCCTTCCTTCAAATTCCGGTTCCCCACCACCACTGTGACCTTGCTCCAGGCATCCATGGCAGCCGGTTCCACCTGCAGTTCCCAGTGGTAGTCCGGGGCCTGCTCCGTGAAATCCCCGGAGAGCAGGGTGACATTCTGAATGCCGGAGAGCTCGATCTCGGTCATCTTGTACTGGGCCAGTTCCAAGGCTTTTGTGTGGATCCGGCTGGCGATCACCATGTCCATGGAGTCGGAGTGGAGGCGCAGAACTGCGGCAAAGGCTGTGGCCAGAATGGCCATGGAGACCAGTACCTCGAGAAGAGTGAAACCGCCTGGTGATCTCCTGCGGCCGGTGGTCATGAGGCCTTTATCCTCCCCCCGCGCCGCCGTCATATTCCACATCAACGTAGCGCTCATAGAGAGAAAAACGCCCGGTGTAGGCATTGATGATTACCGTCAAGTTGCGGTTGCGGCGGTCGGCCAGGTGCAGAACGGTTTCCTCTATGACTCCCTTGGGGTTCAGGATCGAGCGCAGAATGCCGGATTCGGTTTTTTCCACGTTGAAGTTCATGGCATCCACGTAGCGGATCCCCTCCGGAAGGTAACGTTCGGAAACTACCCGTTCGTTCTCGCCCATGGTATTGAAAGGTTGCTCCTGTTTCGGCTCCAGCTCCCCCCAGTAGGTCCCCTTGTCCAGGTCAAAACAGAGCACGGCGTAACGTCCCGTGGCGATGCTCTTGGATCGAAGCACCCGGACCGCCGCCTTGAGCGATCTCGCTGTGCTCTTCAGGTCACTGTGAAACATGAAGTTGTCGATGTTCGGGACCGCCAGGGACAGGAGGATTCCCACCAGGAAAAGGACCACGGTGAGCTCTATCAGTGTAAAGCCCCTGCAATGTGGCCGAGTTTCTCCGTTACCCGATAGGTTCCGTCTTTTCACTATTACCTACACCTTCACCGTCTTTATCACTCCAGCTCCCAGAGGTTGATATCCGCGTTGTCCCCTTCTCCGCCCTTTTCGCCGTCTCTTCCATAAGAGCTGAGGTCGTAGTCTCCGTGCTCCCCCGGCTGGATGTACACGTAGTCGTTTCCCCACGGATCCTTGGGAACCCGGTTGCTGTCCAGATATCCGCCTTCGCGCCAATTTCCGGGAACTGTTCCGGTGTCAGGCTTGTCTATAAGGGCTTCCAGGCCCTGCTCGGTAGTGGGGTACACCCCGTTGTCCAGCTTATAGAGCTTCAGTGCGGAATCCAGGCTTCTGAGGGTCAAGGCGGCCTTGGTCCTTCGAGCCTCCTCGGGCCTTCCCATGATCCGCGGCACGATAAGCCCGGCCAGTATGCCCAGGATCACTATGACCACCATGATTTCGATCAGCGTGAACCCAGCGTTCCTGTAGTTCGTTGCTTTGCATTTTTTCGTCTTCATCGCCGCAACCTCGATTTTGACGGTTTCGCAAAACCCCGCTCGACCGCCGCCGGCAATGCTGCCCGCCGTTGGAATCCCAGGGTGAATGAATTGGCCCCCAAGCCTTTTACGACTCCATCATTTTTGTTTTCAAGCTTTCACAAATAAATTTCAACTGGTATTTATTTGATCAGCTGGTTCATCTCGAAGATCGGCAGCAGGATCGAAACCACAATAAACAGTACGACCCCCCCCATGACCAGGATCATGGTCGGCTCCAGAAGCGACATGAACCGCTTCAAGGAGCTGTCCAGCTCGGCCTCCATGATCCGGCTGACGCGGTTCAGCATCTCCTCCAGCTGACCGCTCTTCTCCCCCACCGCGATCATGTTCACCACCACAGGGGGGAACAGCCCGCTCTCGGCCAAGGGTCTGGCGATCTCCCGCCCTTCCTTGATGTCCTCCCTGGCCTTTTCAATCCCTGCCGAGACCTGGGTGTTGCCTACGACGTTCTTCACGATGTCAAAGGAGATCACGATGGGGACGCCGTTGGCCAGAAGGGTGCCCAGGGTCCGGGTGAACCGGGTCATGATGATCCGCCTGTACTGGGGGGCGAACATGGGAAGGCGGAGCTTCAGGCGGTCCAGTAGGGCTCTGCCTTTTTCGGTCTTCTTGAAGCTTCGCAGGCCAATGTAAAGGATCACAAGCAGAACGGCAAGGTAAGGCCACGCACTCTTCAAAAATCCGCTTATTCCCAGCAGGATCACCGTGGGCAGGGGAAGGGCCTGGTTCATGTCCTCGAAGATGCCCGTGACCGTGGGAATGACGAATGCCACCAGGAAAAAGACCACGGCCATTCCCACCAGGCTCATCAGGATCGGATACGCAAGGGTGGCTGTGATCTTGGAGCGCATCTCCATCTGGCTTTCAAGGAACTCGGACAATCGCTTGAGCACGACCTCCAGGCTGCCGGACTCCTCACCGGCTCGCACCATATTGATGTATAGAGGCGTAAATTGACGCGGAAACATCTGAAAAGCCTGGGCCAGTGAGACTCCCTGGTTGACCTCCTCCTTGATGACCGAGAGCATTTTTCTGACCGACTTCTTCTCGGTCTGGTGGATGGTTATGTCAAACGCCTCCACCACGGGCATGCCGGCCTCCACGAGCGCGGCGAACTGTGTGGTGAAGATGGAGATGTCCCGTTTGGTGATCCGCTCGAGCACGGACCGGATGGAAACCTCTGTGGCCGGCTTGTCCTGCAGGCTTTCCCGGGTCGTTTCCAGGACGGACACCGGGTAGAGGTTCATCCGCTTGAGGGACTGACCGGCGGAGATGCGGCTTTCGGCCTCGATGATGCCGCTCTTTTCCCGGCCTTTGCGGTTGATGGCTTTGTATTCGTAGACGGCCATGAATCCGTGACTCGTTGGTCGTGGTCCGTGATCGGGAAGAAAACCGTTCTAGATCAAGGATCTTGCCAGTGCACTGAGCATCTGTGAAATGCGGTCGTAATCCGATTTGAGTCGAAGGTACTCCTCTTGATCCAAATATCCAAGATCTTTCGCAAGCATAAGCTGATACCTGAGTTCGGCGGCGGATCCCCTGGCAATGCCCACGAAGTGCCTGTACTCCTTGCGGTTGATCCTGTTTGCTCCTTCGGCCAGGTTGCTCGGTACAGAATAGGCCGCTCTCCTCATCTGCGAGCAGAGCCCGAATCGTTCATCGTTCGGGAAGGACTGTGTGAGCTGGTAAACACGAAGGGTCATCTCGTGAGACAGCTTGAAGACATCGAGCTCCTCGACAGATTTCATGTCCTATCCGTATCGGTTGAGGTTTTCAACGAACCACGAACCACGAACCACGAAAACGGCCTTACCGAAACTTAATCATCACCCGGTCATGATCCTTGATTACCTGGTTCACCTCCTTGAGCTGCTGTTGGGCGGGTTCAAACTCAGGGTTGTAATAGATAGCTCGCTCAAAGGCCTCACGTGCCTCAAAGAGACTGCCACTCTGAAACTTCACCATCCCCTTGAGGTAAAACACGGACCAGCGTGTGATATCGCCGTTGTAGTCGAGGATGACCCGCTCGAGGTATTTGCCTGCCTCGGGAAAATTCCTGGACGAATTCAGGTAGAATTGGGCCGCATACATGTTGTAGGCGGTATTATGGGGATCCAGGTCAATGGCCCGCAGCAGGTGTGTCTCCGCCTCGCTGAGCCGCCCGTTTTGAAGGGCCGTCTTGTATTGCCAGTGCTCGCGTTCCCCCTTGAAGGGCTTGATGCTTGTGAACCAGACCCACCCCAGGAGGACCAGCAGGACCACAGGGATCAAGAACCGGCCCGCCGGCCCGGCCCAGCCCGGCCTTACGTCCATCAGGCCTGAATGGCTTACGTAAAGCCCTTCCAGTATACCCAGCATCAGGACGGTCATGAAGAGCGTGCTGCTGATTTGAAAGGGGAAAAAGAAGGCCGAGTTGAGCATGATCGCAATCAGGGAGCAAAAGGCGGAGGCCGCGAGGACCCTGTCGCGGGTGGGAATTCCCTCCAGCCTGATGACCCGCCAACCGTGGCGCATAACGGTCAGGAAAAAGACCGCCAGGGCCAGGGCTGCAACAAGGCCCCCGTGGTTCAGCGTTTCCATGTACTCCATGTGCACGCGCCGGGGCTTGGGTTCTGGGTAGTTTTCAAAGAACCCCGGACTGCTCTTTTCTATTTCCGCCTGGGCATCGTAGACCAGGCTGCGGAAGGACCACAGCCCGGTGCCGAAAAGCGGGTTCTGCTTGATCAGCCACCATGAGGCCTGGAAGTACTTGTCCATTCTGAGAAGAAGCGTGTCGGACCTGGCAACCTGCTTGAAGCTCATCATGTTGTGAAGCCGGTCCGGGGCCGCGAACCACAGGGTCGTAAGTATTGCGATCCCCAGGACAGCGGCGGTTGCCACGCGTCCGGCATTGACCCGTATGTACGGCAGGATCTTGAATTGATAAATGCTGCAAAGGATCCAGAGCAGGGTGGGAAGCGAGAGAAAAAACCCGAACCAGGCCCCGCGGGCCCTGGAAAACAGAAACGCCCCTGTCATGAATACCAGGCAGGCCGTAGGAATCAATTTCCAGGAGCCCTTTGCCAGGAAGACGAGTGCAAGCGCCGCAAAAAGGGGAAAAATGAAATAGGCGCCCAGGTAGTTGGAATTGCCTATGGTGCCCATCACCATGATGCCCTGGTGCGCCCATTTGAACAGGATGAATTTTCCTGCGAACTGCAGGTAGGTCTCAATGGATATGATCACGCCGCAGAGGGCGGCAAGTACGATGATGATAAGCGCGCGCCTTCCGTTCATTCGTATGGAAAGGAAGAAGAAAACCAGCAGGGCCGCTATGTTAAGAGATGCCGCCAGCCTGGTGTAGAAATAGTTCTGGGTGTACAAAAAGTTGAAGAGATTAAGGAGGATAAGGATTGACACGAGCCGTGGCGTGCATGTCCCGGGGAGGGGAATGTCTTTGCCGCGAAGATACCGGAATGCGTACATGCCGGCCAAAAGGGCCGCGCCCGTGATAAGGACCAGGTTTTTGGGGGCCTTGAAGGCGTTGTCCACGATGCCCGGGAGCACCAGCAAAGGGATGACCAGGGTCATCGTGTAGAGCACTGCCATATAGGGATCTACACTGGTCTCAGTCGGGTGGGTTGATTGCCGTTTCATAAGGTCGTCTCCGCAAGATCGCCTATTCATTCCTTGCCGTGGTTAGGTCCAGGGTATGTCTAGTACAGGGCCTGCGGCCTGTCAACAAGAAGGAATCATGAATAACCCCTGAGACGGTTTATCGCAGATAGAAAAGGGGGCCGCCCAAAGGCGGCCCCCTTGAAAAGGGTCCATGTGATGTGAAAAGGATCACATCATGGACGGTTTTTTACTTTATGGTGCTCAGGAAGCAACCGCTGTCGTCCCCCGGATAAAAGTCGTCGTCGTCCTCCACCCGGGTTGCGTCACCCGTTTTGGCGGCGTCGAACTTGAACTGTGTCCAGTAGGAGTGCGCCTTTACATCATCCTTTGACAGCAGGTTGCTGGCATCCCACTTCGTGGCCTGTGCTGAAGAGGCCGGAGCAAGGCCATGTGAGAAGGCCCACAGCTCGCGGTTTACCACGATGGGTGAGGCATAGGCCCCGCTGTTGAGGTTGTACGTATCAGCAGGCTGTAACACATCGTTCGCTCCGGGTGTCTCCGTGATTTTAAATGCGTAAACAGCCCCGTCACCACCGATGGAGTCCACCACCGGCACGAACACGTAACCCCCGGCAACGGCAGGGGTGCCCCAGATCTGGGAACCGGCGCCGACGTTGGCGGCAAAGTCAAACCACCACTGTCGCTGGTTGCTGGCAAGGCCGTCACTGATTTTGTAAGCGGTTACGGCAGAGGTCCCAGCCATAATGATGTAGGGATCCTTCTTGCCCTGTTTCTTGTACACCACCGGTGACGCGGTCACACCAGTAAATGTTCCAGCAGGCAGCAGGATATTGCCGATATAGCCGGCGGTCCGGGCCGTGGAGAGATCCTGGGTGTCATAAACGGTCACGCCGCCCTGATTGCCCACCACGAACAGAGATCCGCCTGAGACCACCGGAGTGGGCATGAAACGGTCGGACCAGGTCTGGGCAGTACTTGCAGGCTTGACTGTTGCAGCGTAAACAACGCCGTCATCAAGATGATCCTTGTGGAGCTGGTAGACAGTGATACCGCCAGAGCCAACGCCGAAGTTAATGGAGCTAGCAGCATCGGTGCCCACGTAGAACACGGAATTCCCGGAGATCACTGGTGAGGCCACAAAACCGTCAATGGCGGCCACGGAACCGTTGCCGGTCCCGCCTACAAAGACGTTCTGGTTGCTCCCCGTAAGGGTGTAGCCAACTGTTGTAATGTCAGGCCATGCTGTCATGCCGCTGCCTGCATCCCATGTTCCGCCGCCGGCAGGCGTGCCCCAATTGGTCAAGGACCATACGGAAGCACCGGAAGCGAGCAGATCCGCTCCTGTTGTCCCGTAAATGGTGACACCTGTGGAATCAAGCTTTGTGCCCTTTTTGGGCTTCCATACAGTGAGTTCCGTGGGGAAATATGGGTTTGTAGGGTCAAAAATAGCAGTTCTCGTTCCAATACCGGCTTCAGGAATACCTCGTTTCCAATTGGCGGTCATGGTAGCGCCGTCCATCATGACTACCGTGACACCGGTCTGGGCATTGTTCGCACCGTCGAAATTTGCAACGTCGATGGTAGTGACAGTGTCATCAAGTGCATTCACGGCCACGACAAAGGCGTTTGTATTTCCTGAAATAATCGCAGGCGATCCAATGGGCGTAGCCCCGGAAAAATCAGCGGCCAGCGTGTCGGGAGCCCAAACCAGGTTCATGTCGCCGGCCCCGTCCGTGATTTTTCGGGCGATGGCGAAAGGAGTGGCTCCGGCAATATTTGCTCCGGGGTCTATCCAGGGGGTCCCAATCATGCCGTAGGCCGTGGCACCGGAGCCGATGTTTCGGTTGCCGTCCCTGTCGGCCGAGGAATAGACCGGGCCATAAACGAGACGGGTTGTCCCCGAAAGGGTGGTGTCCACGGTTACTGTTCCCGACGGCTGCGCAAAGCATGTACCGCTCGCACTGAAGATCATGGCTGCCACCAGCAGCATGACTCCTCCAAAAACTTTCTTTTTCATGTGCTTCCTCCAGAAGAATTCAAGTTGGCAATGGGGGCCCAGAAAAAAATACAATCAGGGCCTCAAATGAAAAAAGCCTTAGATTTCACCTCCTTTCTCAAAAAAGTGGTTTGCGGAGTTTGAATGGGCACACCTTTACCCCGCAAAATACGACGTATATTACTTGCAGAAAAAGGTGTGTGTCAAGAGAAAAAAGCCTTGGGAACCTTAAGTTTCCGAGCATAATCAGACGATTCCATGGAGGAACTTCCTTTTTGATGGGCCTGCCGGCTGAACACCAGGGACGGGGGCACAGTACCGCCGCCAGTAGTGCAACCACAAAGCGGGTCGTCTCCATGACCTGTCGTCAAAGCTTTCCCAGCTCGTCCAACAGCTGGATGACTCTAAGGGATTCCGCCACACCGGTGGTCCCCCGCATGCTCACCACCACGGAGATGGTCTCCAGGATCTCCTCCTTGGTGGCCCCTTGATCCAGGGCATACATGGCCTGACCCAGGACGCAGTTGCGGCAGCCTGCCCCCAGGGCGACGGCCAGGGCCATGAGCCGCTTGGTCTTCCCGTCCAGGGCGCCGTCCTTGTAGGTTTTGACGGCCTGGTCCCGAACCGACCCCAGGACGTCCGGGAGGTGCTGGGCGAATGTCTCCAGCCGGCTGATCCGGTTGGCATTCAGGTCCACCTGGCTCTCGCTCATCTCGTCCTCCTTACAAATAGGTGAAACGGAAAATCGATGGGATCGGCTCTCAGTCCGTATGCCTTTGGGTCGAGCAGGTTAGCTGAAGATGTTGTTGATAGTCAACAAGAAAAACATCATAATATCGTGCATGTAAACCGCTCACCGCCAGTAAAAAGCTGAGCAAAAAAAAGCGGCGCTTTTTACTGTCCGAGCGTATATGGTGGTTATATTTTCTTGCCTGTTAATATAATAGTTCTGCCTAACAGTATGTCTTTTGAGTTAAGCTGTTTTACTATATCTTTATTTGATTCGTCGATAGCTCTATATTTGTTACGTTCTTTCGATTTTATTAATGCACCTTTGAGCTTTATTGGTAGCCATAAAAAAATCAGCTTCACCATCCCAGAGCGCTGGAACTTGTCCACATCCAACGTAATATCATTAAACCCAGCCTCTTTCATTGCATGATAGAGATAGAAATACGGAATTAATGTAATATGGCCAGAGCAACTTTCAATTTTTCTTGCTTTAATTGATAATGGGCCAAACAGCTCAGGAAAGCCAAACCAAAGATATCTTAATCTTGAATTCAAGTTTAGCACATTTGGCGTACTTAACATACATATTCCGCCTGGCTTTAATACTCTGGCCACATCTCTAAGAAATGACCTTGGATTTTCTAAGTGCTCGATAACTTCAGTAGCTGTTACAACATCAAAAACATTTTTATCGTAAGGCAATGTGTTTTTATTCAAATCCACAATATCAACTTTCTGTCCTTCCAATTGCATTAGAGAATCAGTGTAATCACAAGCTGAACTAGTAAGCTTGATTCCAAGCTGTCGCAGTTTTCTTATCAACTCTCCCGAACCAGCACCTATATCAAGGTGAATCAGGCAATCAGTATTCGGTGAATTATTCTTAACTGCTGCAATAATCGCGCGATAGATTTTTTCTGTACTCATGGGTTCTCCTGTGAAATATTACGTGCTCATCAGCCGAGAAGTCGTTGTGAACCTTATCGCGAATGTGTCTACAAGCGCTGGGTTGCATATTCAAGCCGAATTGGGCCTAAACGAGTACTCCATAATATCGTGCATGTAAATCTAATTCCCCCTGAATTGAGCGTTTCAAATTGCAGTCTATGGAAAAACACACAACATATCAAAGGCTTGTCATTAAAGAGGGCCGGTTTGAGCATCACTTTTTGCATGAATGCGCTTCTTCTAAAAAAACTGCAATTTAAAACCCTTCGGGATTGCCGATTTTACCGAATCTGCGGCGTCATCAGGTGCTTCGCATACCAGAGTATAGCGAAGCACCCTCTTCCTTGCATCTTCGGCAAACTCGACAATCGCTCAATTCAGGTTCCCGCACCCTGGATACGCCATCAGACCCCCCCGTCGCGGGAGGTTTTCTCGTCTCTGGGGAGAGACCCGCCCCGCTGCATACTCTCACCCTCACAAACAGAAGCTCGACAGCTTGACAGTAGGAGGCAAATCTGCTTCGATGTCTCAAAATGGAAGAAGCAGGGATCAGTATCGGAATAAGTAACTGAAATTTCCAGCGCCCCCGTAGCTCAGGTGGATAGAGCACCAGATTCCTAATCTGGGTGTCGTGCGT
>CAZQCK010000031.1:25357-29236 GCA_964591925.1 uncultured Desulfobacterales bacterium | reverse complement strand
CGTCCACTCTTCCGGCGGGCGTATCGATTTGTGCGACTGCGATTTTCATAGTCTTCACCTATTCGCCGACCTTAGGTAAATGGAAGCGCAGCGTCAAGGTGAATTACGCTTCTTCCTCCGGACCTTGCGCCGCACCACACGCCTTCTGGGTTTCGGGCTTTTCGACGGCGGGCGGGAGGGGGCGGCTTCCACGGCTTCGGGCGTCGTTTCCTGTTCCGCAGAGGTGCCCCGGTAACGGCAAGTGGCCCTTGGACACCTCAGGGTCGTGGGGTCGCCTTCATTGGACGTCTCCACTAGAAAGCTGTTGCCGCACCAGGGGCAGGGAATGTGGTGCGGCCTGCCCCAGCTGATGAACATGCATGCATCGTTTCTGCACTTGTAGTAAGTGCGTCCCTTGGCTGTCTGTTGAACCTCAACCGAGGCCTCCCTGCAGACCGGGCACTGCATGGACAGCTCTTGCTCAAAGGCTGCGATGCGGTCCTCCGGATCGTCTTGCGGTTCAGGGGGTGGGGGGGGCGTGTTCAGGACCGGATCGGAATCAACCGGCTCGAGGTGCTCGAGGTGCTCCAGGTGGGGCTGAGGCTCGGGTTCGGGCTCTGCGGGGCCTGTTTCCACATCAGCATTCAGGGTCACTGAAGGAGACGCCGAGCTCTTCGGGCTCTTCACGCTCGAAGGGGCTTCAACCTCTTCCAGGATTTCTGGGTTGGGTAAGGGATCAAAGGGTGTGTCAGGAGGCCTGTCGCTCTTCGGCAAGGGCGGATCAGCCGGGGTCTGTACTGATTCCTCCGGTTCCGGGGTGGGTGGAGGCGTCACCCCCTTGAGAACGGGGGCCCTGAGTCGGCTCGGCCGTTGGGCGGCGGTGCGTCTGGGAGGCGTCGGCCGGGGCTTCTTGATGGACGGGGAGGGCTGACTTTGCCCTGACTTTGTGCGGTTCCCGAAGGGGGCGGCACTGTGGCGGCGAAGCATTTGATCCAGCTGGGAGAGGGCCTGTTTTGGTTGCTTTCGGCCGCTTTCCACCTCGTCCAGGGTCTGTACAAAATAGGCCACCAGATTCATGCCCGGCATTCCAGGAAAGGCTCGTTCCAGAAGGCCGGCCATGGAAAGGGTCGCCTTTTTCGGTACGAGTCCATTCATGTCATCGTCGGTCTTAAGGTATTCCTTTTGTATCATGTGTTCCAGGGTGTGCTCGAGGCGCCCTGAATCTTCCAAACCCATTTCCTCGAGCTCCTTTTCAAGATCCCCGCGGCTGTGGACCTCTGTCTCTTCGGAATCGCCGGCCTCGTCGGAGCGCTCCGCCAGCAACACGATACAGGCCACGGTTACCAGATCCATGGAAAGACCGTGAATCCCGGTTGGGCTCCCGGTGATGTGCTGAAAATGCCGAAGGAAGGCCTGGTCCAGAATGTCCAGCATGGAATGTGTTCCAGGACCTGGTGATGCGTTGGAATGCTCCATGACTTCCGCCCTTTCCTCCTGATTTGAGTCGAGTTCGGGGGACACCATACTTAATTCGACGGCGGCACTGTTTTGTGATGCGATATGCGTCCCGAATTAAGTATGGTGTCCCCCGAACTCTAAATTGAACTCCGCTTACTCGTGTGCCGGCTCGTTCAGGTCCGCAAGTTCCGCCCGGGCCTCGGTCAGGCTTTGGCTGATGGCGTCGTCGTTGTGGTTGGGTTCTTGCCGGGGTCCGGACTCCTCTTGGCCGCCTTCTTCTATTGCAGGCCTTTCCCCGTTTGTTGCAGGCATCTCGGACGGGTCGCCTCGGGCTTCAAGGTTCCCGCCTTCCCTGGAACCTGCAGCCCGAATACCCAGGCAATTTCCCTCTCGATCCACAAGCATGGAGAGCGGGACCTTGACTTCGAACTCCAGCAGATAAGCGATGTGGTTTTCATGCACGACCAGATCACCGCTCCTGAAGGAGACGTCTTCACCAAGGGGCAGGCGGTGCTGCTCCTTGAATATTCCTTCCACGGCGTCCCAGTCCAGATCGGCCGTGATCCCGTCTATGAGCTCTTGCTCTCCACTCTTGATGACCGCTTCGTTGGTTATCTTCATCCGGAGGACTCCTTTCTGTATGAATCCACGGAAGGGGTTTCAAACCCGGCCGGCGGCTCCTTTGGATGGGGCTTGAGGTCCGGCGCCGAACGGTCCAGGACCTCGCTTGCCAGGTTCAGATAGGGCCGGCCGCCCATGGAGGCGTTCAAAAAGGGAAGCGGCTTGCCTCGTGTCGGACAGGCACGCAGCTCCCGGGTTCGAGGAATGACGGTTTGAAAGACCAGATCCCCCAGGTTGCGGCGTACCTCATGAACAATCTTCCTCGACAAGGGGTCCTCCTCGTCCACCATGGACAGAAGGATGCCCGCCATTCGAAGGGAAGGATTGGACTGCCGTTTGAAGATTCTGACCGCCCGCAGAAATGCTCCCAGTGCGTCCAGTGCCAGGTATTCGCTTTGCAGGGGCACGAGCAGGAAATCCGCCGCTGCAATAGCGTTGGTTGTGAGTACGCCCAGGGCAGGGGGCGTGTCCAGAACCACGAAGTCGAATTCACCGCTCAGATCCCGAAGCAAGGCCTTCAGGGGGTGCTTCCTGTTTTGAAAGTGAGCAGCCGCGGTTTCCACTTGAAGGAGGTCGTCTTGCGCGGGCAGTGCCCACAGAAAGGGCAGCCCCGTATTTGCAATGGATTCGCTCACGGTTGCGCCTCCGTTCAGGCAGGAACAGAGGCCCCTGTTGCACGCCCCCGGAACGAGCCTCAGCCAGGCCGTGGCAGCGGCCTGGGGGTCGCAGTCCACGATGAGGGTGGATTTCTCCGCAATGGCCAGCGCGGCGGCAAGGTTGACCGCTGTGGTGGTCTTCCCCACCCCTCCCTTTAGGCTGGCAATGGCGATCAAGATCCCCATGAATACTGCCCGCTCCTCGTCGACGTTACCGGGATGGTCGCGCGCAGGTTGCCTCCTCTTTGGCCCACCCCTTGCAAAAAAACACTAAACCTCATCGGCCCAAAGACACGCGTTCATAAACATCCCTGGTTTCGGCATGAAGAATGCAAAACGCATACCAAGTGGCCCTTCATCATGAGGAGTGGATTTTTCATTGGACGAGAACAAAACACACCGGCCCGCCGGGTCCGGCCCCGTGAGCATGGAGGGGATTGATCAGGCCGTTGAGTCGCTCGGCTACCGCAGTAAAAGTTCTCCCAAGGCCCGCCTGGTGAACGCCGTCAGGGAGGCCTGCCGGAAGTTCGGCGGTGTGGACCGGGTGGAGGGCGTCTCCACCGATGATCTGGTCCGGACCCTGTGGGACATCAACGACAACGGGCCCGCCCTGATGTCCCGGCGTCGAAACCTCAGCAGCCTTCGATCCTCCATCAATGCCGACCTGATTGACCGCTACAGAAGCGGGGGCAATCCGGAAGGGGTGATCATCGGTCCGGACAACACGTTCGTGATTTGCGACGAGGCCAAGGATAAGGCCCTGGAAGCCCTTCGGAGCATGGTTCCCGGAGAAGGGGGGGGCGCGGACTGGCAGGCCGTGGGGGAGGCGCTTAGTCGTATTCAGGAAATGCTGGAGAGCTCACAGGGACACGGGGAGGAGGCGGGCCTTTCTCTGGATGCGAAGGCCATGGACACCCTCCGGGAGGCCGTGCGGGGACTTGCAAGCCGGCTGGACGTGCAAATTCCTGAACAAGACGGCCGTGGCGGGCCTTTGGACGAGGATGCTCCGGATTCGGGGGAAGAAACCCCGGTCCTGGAGGAGGATCAGGACGAATTGTACGAGGTGGTGGATGACGAGGAGGACGCCCTTGACGTAGAGGAGGTGGATGGCGAGGTCGAGGAGGTAGAGGACGACGAGGAAGCGGTGGACGAAGTGGTTGACGAG
>CAZQCK010000031.1:0-25257 GCA_964591925.1 uncultured Desulfobacterales bacterium | reverse complement strand
AGTCGGCCGAGGATGAGCTGGAAGATGTGTACGAGGACGCTGACCTGGTGGAGGAGGAGGAAGAAGAGGACGAGGTGGTGGATGACGAGGAGGATGCCCCTGACGCAGAGGAGGTGGATGACGAGGTCGAGGAGGTAGAGGACGACGAGGAAGCGGTGGACGAAGTGGTTGACGAGGAGTCGGCCGAGGATGAGCTGGAAGATGTGTACGAGGACGCTGACCTGGTGGAGGAAGGCGAGGGAGAAGCGGAGGTCACAGAGGGTTTCGAGGATGGAGATCTTGCTGAGGCGGGGGAGGGGCTTGCAGAGGAAAAAAGCCGGCTTCTGGCCGAGGATTTCAATCAATCCCTGGCCGCCATGGACCGCTTCTACAACCAGTACATCCTGGTACCTGAAGGGATGTACCCGGTGTGTTCCGAATCATGCCGTGTTTCCGCCTTTTACATAGGGAAGTTCCCGGTCACCAATGCCCTGTTCGAAGTGTTCGTGGAAAAGACCGGATACCGCACCACGGCTGAGCGTTTGGGGTACGGAACCGTGTACCGGGGCAGATTTCGTAGAGAGAAGGATGAGAAAAGCGGGCGGGAAACCCTGCATGTGGGATCGGGTATCGAGTATTCCTCGGTTGAAGGGGCCTGCTGGTACCAGCCCCTGGGCCCGGGGAGCACCTTGCGGGGCAAGCGCATTCATCCGGTGGTCCAGGTCAGCCTGGAAGATGCCATGGCCTTTGCCGCATGGACGGGCAAACGCCTTCCGACAGAGGATGAGTGGGAGGCGGCCATGCGGACCATTGACGGGTATCGGTTTGCCTGGGGAGATGCCTGGGAGCCCGAGGGATGCAATGTGGAGGAAAGCTGTATCGGGGATACGTCCCCTGTGGATTGTTTTTCAGGTTTCGAGAACCCGCTGGGAGTGGCGGATGGGCTGGGCAACGTGCTGGAGTGGACGTCCACCGGGGGGCTCGGCGCGGAACAGGACCGGCGGGTGGCCAAGGGGGGCGGTTGGATCGCAAGACAGGGAGTAACCCTGGAAAGCCGTACCCTGCTCCCCCGCAACTCCCATTCCAATATCCTGGGGTTTCGATGCGTGGCCTATTGAGGGCCGCGGTGAAACAGGCCCCATCACTCCTGTTGCCGCTTGGCCTGAATGTGTTGTACGGCGGCGTCGATCCTTCGAAGCACCTCGTCTTTTCCGAGAACACCCATCACCTCAAAGAGCCCCGGGCTCGCCGTTTTTCCGGTCAGGGCCACGCGCAGGGGCTGGGCCACCTTGCCCAGTTTGATTCCCGTCTCCTGGAGATACTCTGAGAAGAGGATTTCCAATGCGTTTTCACTAAAGTCGGCACACTCTGCAAGGCGGCCTCTGAGCGCAATCAGGTGATCGAGCACGTTGGGTTTGAGAAACTTGCGGTCCCCTTTTTCTTCGTAGTGCAGGGTCTTTCGAAAATAAAAGGAGGCCCCTTCCGCCATTTCCCGCAGGGTTTGACTGCGGCCCTTCAGGGTCTCCACGGCCCGGACCACTTTGTCCCGGTCCAATCCATGCAGGCCGAGCTCTTGCAGGAACGGCGTAAGGAGGTCCGCCAGCTCGGAGGCGTCGGTCTCACGGATGTACCGGCCGTTCAGGTCCAGGAGCTTCTCCGCGTTGAAGACCCCGGCGGATTTCCCCACGTGATCCAGGCTGAACTTTTCCACCAGCTCCTCCCTGGTGAACTTTTCCTGATCCCCGTAGGACCACCCGAGACGGGCCAGAGCGTTCAACAGGGCCTGGGGGAGGTAACCCATGTCCCGGTAGGCGAGCACGGAGGTGGCACCATGGCGTTTGCTGAGGCGCGTCCGGTCCGGTCCCAGAATCATGGGAACGTGGGCGTACTTCGGGAGGGGCTCTTCGAGTGCCCGGTAAATAAGGATCTGGCGCGGGGTGTTGTTGACGTGGTCGTCACCCCGAATCACGGTATTGACCCCCAGGGTGATGTCGTCCACCACCACGGCCAGATGATAGGTGGGACTTCCATCGGATCGTTTCAGTATGAGGTCGTCCAGCTCCTCGTTGTCCACGGCGATCGGCCCTTTGACTGCATCGTCGAACAAGGTCCTTCCCGTGTCCGGGGACTTGAGCCGGACCACCGAACCGGGGGCCTCGCCCAGGTTGAGGTTACGGCAGGTGCCGTCGTATTTGGGCTTCAATCCGAGGGAGCGGGCCTGCTCCCGCTTGCGGTTCAGCTCCTCCTGGGTGCAACGGCAATGATAGGCCTTTCCGGTGTCGAGCAGGCGCTGAATGAATTCCTCGTAGATATGGGATCGCCGGCTTTGAAAGAACGGCCCTTGATCCCAGTCCAGCCCCAGCCATTGAAGGGACTCCAGTATGGCCTGGGTGGCCTCCTCACTGGAACGGCGGATGTCCGTGTCCTCGATTCGAAGAATAAACGTTCCTCGGTTCTGCCTGGCGTAGAGCCAGTTGAAGAGGGCGGTCCTGGCGCCCCCTATGTGCAGGAATCCTGTGGGGCTGGGTGGAAAGCGGGTGACCACGGTTCGGGTGGACATGAAAGGGGCTCCTTGTGATTGAGATCAAAGAAAGACAATGCTGTGAAAGCTAGCATACGGGGGGATGGATCACAAGACGATCGAGGACTCTTTTTTCGAGGGGATCAGAGGTGCTCCTCCTGCTCGATCAGCTCCGGGTCTTCCGTGTTGTACAGGAGGAGATTGCGAAGGTGGAAATAGCTGTCCGGATCGATGGACTCGAACTCGATGCCGAGCCCTTTGCGTTCCCTGCGGGCTACGCGGCCCTGAACCTTGATGAAGAGGTTGGAGGAGGTCCCTGTGAGGAGAATCTCCACTTCGCAGGAGGCCCCTTCTGGGAGTTCCCTGTCCGTTTCGATGTAAAGGCCTCGCAGGCTGATGTCCCTGGACCCGGCCCGGGAAGTGACCACCGTGTCCCCGGCTCTAACCACGACCCGGGTTTCAAACTGCACGCGGGTTTTGTTCCTGCGTTCTTCGCCCATGGAGAGGGTCTCCTTGTTCATGGTCGAACCCTGTAATAGATGCTTCCGGCGTCCTCCAAAACCTCGAAGGCGTCGGTGTAGCTGTTTATGGTTTCGCCGGTGCCCAGAAAGAGGTATCCTCTGGGGCTCATGAGACGGGCAATCTTGGAGAAGATGGTTCGTTTGAACTCATCCGAGAAGTATATGATGACGTTTCGCAGAAAGACCAGGTCAAAAGACCCGAAGGTCCTCGGGGGCGGTTCTTTCAGATTGTACCGGCAAAAAGAGGTCATGTTTCGAATCCGGCTTTCGATTTCCCAGTGGTTGTCCGCCTTGTGAAAGTGCCGGTGGAGGTAGGCGGGCGGCAGACCGCGGCGGATGGCCGCTTCGGAGTACCGCGCCTCCCTGGCTGCGGCCAATGACTTGTGAGAGACGTCCGAGGCCGTGATGCGCACCCGGCGCGCACACTCCTCTTCCCTCCCGGCCTTGGAGAACACATCAAAGGCGGTCATGGCGATGGAGAAGGGCTCCTGTCCAGTGGAACAGGCGGCCGACCATATGGCGATCCGCTCCCGGCGACCGTGGTCGATTTCTTCCTTTAAGCGGGGAAGAAGAGACTCCCTGAGCACGCGAAACGGGTGAGCGTCTCTGAACCAGAGGGTTTCGTTCGTGGCAATGGCGTCCAGGACGGCGTTCTTCAGGTCGAGGGTGCGGGGAGAGTAGCGGATCTTGTGGTAGAACTCACCAAAGGTGCTGCAGCCGGATTCCAGGACCAGCCTCGACAGACGGTTCTCGATCAGGTATGACTTGTCCTCGCCGAGATGAATGCCGCACTGCTCCTCTATATACCTGCGGAGCATCGAGAACTCCTGTGGGCTGATGGACAGGGTCACGAATGCCTCCCCCTCAAGGAACCTCTTATCAGTTTTTCGATGCGCTCCGCCATGGTGTCCAGGTCGGCCCTCTCGTCCGAGAGCCCCGCCTCGTCCACGGCCCGCGGCATTCCGTATACCACACAGGTCTCGGCGCTCTGAGTGATGCAGTAGCATCCGCGGGCTTTCAAGGCCTGGATGCCCTTCATGCCGTCGTTGCCCATTCCTGTCAGGATCACGGCCAAGGTGTGACCTTCGAAGGATTGGGCCACGCTTCGAAACAGAACGTCGGCCGAAGGGCGTACGCTGTTTTCCGGGGGACCGTCTCCCAGTGCGAGGCTCCGTTCCCGCCGGGAATTGTTTCCGGTGGACCTTGATTTGATCAGCAGGTGTTTTCCACCGGGGGCCACATACACCGTACCGCCCTCCAGCGACTCTCCCTCCGCGGCTTCCCGGACCCGGAGGGCCGATTTTCCGTTCAAGCTCCGTGCCAGGGAGTAGGTGAGAAATGACGGCATGTGTTGAACCACGAGGATGGGGACGCCGAGATCGGCGGGGAGCCTGGGAATGAGCGCGCTCAGTGCGTTGGGTCCACCCGTGGATGCGCCCATGACCACCACGTCGATCCTTGCCGGGTGAATGGAGGGGTACTGATACGGTGCAGGTGTTCGACCCGCCTTTATCAGAGAGCCGTGTTCCTCGGTAGAGGCCGCCTCCTGTTCCTCTGTGCGTTCGGGGGACTGCATGCAGGCGCGGTCTTTGCGCACGGACATCCGTTTCGCCACACTCAGGTTTTTTCTTCCCTGAAGCTGCTGAAAGAGCATTGTAATATGTTTTCTGAGTGCGAGAACACTGTTGCCTTCCGTGTCCAGGGGGGTTTTGGGCAGGAAATCGAAGGCCCCCAGTTCCAGGGCCCTGACCACCACGTCCGCGTCCGATGCGTATTCCCCGCTGATCATTATCACCCCTACATCGGGGCGGATTTCGCGAATGCAGCGCAGGGTTTCCAGGCCGCTCATCTCCGGGAGCTGCATGTCCAGAAAGACCGCGTCCACATTGTTGGCCTGAAGCCGGGTCAGGGCGATGCGGCCGCTCGCCGCCGGAGGGATGATCTCGACGCCGTCTATGTCCTCGATCACCCTCGCCAGGAATTTGCGATAGATGAGGTTGTCATCAACGATCAGAATCTTGAGAGGATCGGTTCGAGTGTTCAATGCCCGTTCACCAGATAAGCGTTGATTTCCGAGAGGATCATGTCCCGTTTCCGCTGGAGATAGCCCGCCTCAACGGAGAGCATCTCGAGCAGGTCTTCCTTGGTCTCATAGCGTTCCGCGAGGTCGGGCATCTGGATGTGCATCAGATGATTGTTGAACGCATCCAGAAGCATGCTCCTCAGGCGTATGACGAACTGCTGGTCCGGCACCATGTGCTTGCCCCTCCTGACCCTCTTCCAAAGGATCGAGAATCACTGTGCTATGGGTGTCCTTCAATCCCCTCCTGAGGTCTCTTCCGCGGGCGGCTGCGGCGGGGTCACGCCCACCTTGGCCAGCTTCTCCTGAAGGGTTTCCGGTGTGAACGGTTTGACGATATAGCCGTTTACCTTCAGCTTGATGGCTTCCAGTACCGCGCCTTTGCTGCTTTCCGTGGTCACGAGTAGAAACGGCACGTCTTTCAATGACTCGATGCCTCTGGCCTGCTTGAGGAATTCAAGGCCGTCCATGCGAGGCATATGAATATCCGATATGACCAGGTCATATTTTTCCTGTTTCATTTTATTCAATGCAACGTCACCGTCTTCAGCTTCTTGCAGAGATTCAAACCCCATTTTCTGGAGCATTCCTCGAATAAGACTGCGCATGGTGGACTGGTCGTCCACTATCAAAATGTGCATACCGGCTTCCTTCCTTTGATGCCCTTGTTTTTGAATCCAAAACGCTTCAGTGCCCTGTCCGTGGCTACACTATAAAATGCTTGACCAGGGCGGAGAGCTCCCTGGCCAGCTCGGCGAGGCGGTCCGATGAGGTGTGAACCTTTTCCGCCCGCTCGGCCGTAAAGGTCGAGGCAGTGTTCACCGCGGCCACGCCCCGGGTGACGGTGTCCGTTGAAGCGGCCGCCTCCCCCGCGTCCTTGGCTATGGAATCCGCGCTGCAAGAGAGGTCCTCCAGGCTCCGGGTCAATTCCAGCTCCGAGTCGATGACCAATTGGACGTTCTTCGACGTGCTGGAGGCGTGCTCGGCCGCCACATGGACGTTTTCGGATACGGAGGTGGCGGCGGTGGCTGATTCCGACAGGCTCTTGGAAATCTCGTTGGTCGTGGCTGTTTGCTCTTCCACGGCAGAGGCGATAGTTCCCATGATAGCGTTGATTTCCGCAATCACCTCCACGATCGATTGAATCGCGTCCACTGCGGACTGCGTGTTCTGCTGAATGCCCTCGATCCTCTCCCGTATGTCTTCGGTGGCCGTGGCCGTCTGCCTTGCGAGCTCCTTGACCTCGTTGGCTACAACAGCGAAGCCCTTTCCCGCCTCCCCGGCCCCGGCCGCCTCAATGGTGGCGTTCAGGGCCAGGAGGTTCGTCTGCGCGGCGATTCCCTTGATGAGGTCCACCACGTCTCCGATCTCCTGGGCCGCATCACCCAGGCTGTTGACGATGCTGGAGGTTCGATCGGCGTTTTCCGAGGCGTTTTGTGTGACCGACGCGCCGCGGCTGGAGTTTTTGGCCACTTCGTTGAGAGATGCATACATCTGCTCGATGGCGGTGGCCACGGAGTTCACGGATGAGGACATTTGCTCCGCCGCCGCCGCAACGGTGGTCAAGTTTCCCGATACGTGGTTGGTGGCTTCGCCCATCTCCCGCATGCCCGCGGAGACCTGATTGGATGAGCCGGCCACCGAGGCCACCTGAGCACTCACCTCTTCGGCGGCGGCGGCCATGCTCTTGATCCTTTGGGAGGTTTGTTCCACAGCGGTTGCAGCGCTTCCGGACTGATTGTTCATCTCCCCGGCCTTTGCATTCATTTCCTCGGAGATGGAGGAGAGCTCTTCGGAGGAGGCGTTGAGCTGCGAAATGTCCCGAACGATTTGCTGGATCATGCCCTGGAGTTTGTCCATAAAGGTATTGAAGGAGGCGGCCAGCATTCCCATCTCATCATTGGAGACCACTCGAAGGCGTTTGGTCAGGTCCCCTTCGCCCTCTGCAATGTCCCGGAGCATGGACACGGTGTTTTGCAGGGGTCGCTCAATGATCCTTCTGGTGATGAAGAAGGTTACGAGCACCAGTACGGCGAGCCCCAGGACGCCCAGAATGATGCTGGTGCTCGTAGCGCGGCTGACAGCCGCGGCGGCTTCCTGAGTAGAGGCCTTGAGAAGCAGGCCGCCCAAGACCTCTCTGGATTCGCCGTGGCAGTGAAAACACCGCTTCTCGTTCCTGATGGGCCGAAACGAGATGAGGTGAGGGGTGTCTCCGGTGATCTCCTGAAAAGGCTCGCCGGGCGCCAGGCCCGTTTCGAGGGCCTGCTCGAAGGTCCGGCGGGCGTTTTCGTTCAGAATCATCTCGCCCATGGTTTTTCCGAGGGCCTGGGAATCGGTGGAAAAGGAAACGGCCGCGGCGTAATCCACCACGTATACGCTCACTCCCGGCAGCTTCTGGCTGAGGCGATGAAACTGCTGGCGGACGACCTCGTTGTTCCCTATGGCCAGGGCGTCATCCATGCCGCCCTCGATGGACTCGGAGAGGCGATGGAACTCCGTGCGCATCTGGTTGCGGATAAGGTCCTTCTGGTGCCGGACACTCAGGAACAGGATGGCCCCGAGCACCAGGGCCAGGACCAGGACAAATACGCTCATGAGCTTCATCCAGAGATGCTTTCTGATATAGGCAAGCAACCTAAAACCTCCAACTTTCCAGGGCGTTTCCAATCAGGGTCGAATAATGGGTCATACCTTGAACTTCCTCACCGCGGCCTGCAGTTCACCGGCGAGCTTCGACAGGTTCCCCGCCTGGTCCTCCGCCTCCTTGGAGCCATGGGAGGTCACCTTGACCGCCTCATTGAGGTGGGTTATGTTGCTGTTCACCTCGTCCGTCCCGTAGGAGGCCTCCGCCGCATCCCGCGCAATGGCCGCAGCGGCGCGGCTCACCTCTTCGATGTTCCGTGAGACCTGGAGCTCCAGCTCGACCGCCTCCTTCATGGTCTCGGATGTGCTTGTGGCCTGCACTGCAGCCTGGTGGACGTTTTCCGACACCGAATTGGACCGAGTGGCGGTTTCCGAGATATTCTTTGAGATCTCGTTCGTGGTCGCGGTCTGCTCCTCCACCGCGGAGGCGATGGTCCCCATGATGTCATTGATCTCCAGAATGACCTCCACGATGACCCCTATGGCCTGAATGGAGGTCTCTGTGTTCGCCTGCATGGATTTGATCTTGTCGCGGATCTCCTCGGTGGCCCGGGCGGTTTGTCTGGCGAGCTCCTTGACCTCGTTCGCCACCACTGCGAACCCCTTGCCCGCCTCACCCGCACCGGCGGCCTCGATGGTGGCGTTGAGAGCGAGCAAATTGGTTTGAGATGCAATGCCGTTGATGAGATCGATGACCTCCCCGATCTCGCGTGCCGCCTCGCCCAGGTTGTTGACCAGCTCGGAGGTCTGGGACGCCTTTGAGGATGCCTCGCTGGACACGCTGGCACCTCTGGAGGAGCTCTTGGCCACCTCGTTCATGGAGGCGTACATCTCCTCGATGGCCGTGGCGATGTTGTTTACCGAGCCCGCCATCTGCTGAACGTCTTCCGCCGCCACCTGCAGGTTTCCGGACACCTCCGCGGTGACCCGGCCGCCTTGTTTCATGCCGCTGGACACCTCCTTTGAAGATGAAGAGACGGCCGCGATTTGAGTGCTGACCTCCTCGGCCGCGGCAGCCATGCTCTTGATATTGGCGTCCGTTCGGTGGATGGCCTCGGCGGCCCTGGTGAATCGATCGCCCATATCCGAAGCCTGCAGGGCGAGCTCTTCCGAAGTTCCGCTGAGGGAGTCCGACGCCTTGGTGATGGTGTCGCTAGTCCGCGTAAAGCCCTGAAAGATGTCCTGGAGCCTGCCGGAGGCCTCGTTGAATCTCTTCGCCAGAAGGCCGAACTCATCGGAACCGCCCACAGACAAGCGCTGGGTGAGATCCCCGCCGGCGATTTTCTGGAGCACGCCTACGGTTTGGTCCAGGGGACGTTCCACAAACCGCCGGGTCATGAACAGGGCGAGGATTAGAGCGATCGCCACAATTCCGACGGCGGACCCCACAATGACAAAGATTTGACGGCGGACGGTGGAGCGGAGATTTTCCTGCTCAGCAGCGATACGGGCGTGAAGCCCGCCCAGGTCCACGGAGGTCCCGATGATCCAGTTCCAGGGTTCGAAGATCCGCGCATAAACCAGTCTTTCCCCCTTCCCGCCGGGGGCGTCATAGCTCATGAACTCCCTGCCGTTTTCCTTGACGCTCCTGATGAGCGATTCGGGAAGGCCCTCTTCAATATCAGAGGCCGTGTCCTTGTTGCGGATCAGAGAGCTCCTGTCGCCTCCCAGGAGAAAAAGGCGGTTGTCTTGTCCGTAATGGATGCCGCGCACGAACTCCTGCACTCTTTCCTGGGCGTCCACTTCCACCCGGTCCACGAAGATGCCCGCACCGAGGACCCACCCCCATGGTTTGAACAGGCGGACAAAGGAGAGCTTGCGAACCCAGCGTCCGGTGTTTTCCGGATCGGGCCATTCATGGACCACGAAGCCTCCGGAATCGGGATTGGCTCGAGCGATCCGTGTGAACTCCTCAAAAAGAGGGGTTGTGGTGCCCTCTGCAGTCACCGGTTTTCCGTTGCGTGTGAAACCGGACATGTCCCGGCCTTCCATATCCGTCAGGATCGGGTGCATGAGCATGGTCGAAGAGGTGTCGTGGAGCCAGAAATATCCTCTCGAGCCGAACCGCATGGACCGGACGGCTTCCATGGCGCGCAGACGGGCGGATTCGATCATGGCGTCTCGCACCGTCTTCCTCATGTCTTCCGAAATCTCGAGGTTTTCGTACTCGGCCGTGAGCGTGGCAAAAGGAATGTCCACCAGGGAACGCAGAGTAGGACCGTACTGCTCCTTGACCGCCTCGGCCGTCACGGAACGGTTGTAGGTCTTTTCCATGGTCGAATAGGAGGCGTTGACCATGTCCTGCATCTGCGTCCTGAGCCTGGAGAGCTGGGCTGTTTCCGTGGCCTCGATGTCCGCCGCCGCTCTGCGGACGGTGTCCCTGAGCGTTAGGCCTCCCACCACGGCCGTTGAAAGGATCACGGCCGTTCCCACCACGAGCATGATTTTGTTCCTCAGTTTCATGTTTCTGAACAGCTCGCCTTTCATGTCCATTCTCCCTTGTGTCTCGGTCTTCAACCCTGAACCGGCGTTCGGACCGGACCGTAACTCGGTTCAGGTTCAAATCACCGGAGGTCCAGAATGCGGTCCGGGGAAAGAATCAATACCAGCTCCTGTTCCAGCCTGACCACGCATTCGACGAACTCCGCGCCGATGCCCTCGAGGTTGGCCGGGGGAGGCTCGATCTTGGCCTCGTCGGCCTCCTCCACGTCCCCGATCCGGTCCACCAGCAGGCCTACGTCCTCCCTCTTGAGGATGACATTGTGGCTGGTTTCAGTGATGGACCTCGGTGACAGGCCGAGCCGGACCCCCAGGTCAAATATGGTGACGGTTTGTCCCCGCAGGTTCACAAGGCCTCGCACGTAAGAAGGCGCGTGCTGAACCGGCGTGATCTCGAGTACGCGGTTGACCTCTCGAACCTTCAGGATATCGACGCCTGCCAGGTGGTCGTCTAGTCGGAATGTTACGAACTGTCCGGAGGTCATACGGCACCCCCCTGACGCGCCGAATCCAGGGGACTGTTTCGGTCCTCAAAGACCGCCAGAAGCTCCTCCGGATCCAGAAACAGGGTCATGCGGTCTCCAAGAAAGGCGTTGCCTCGAAGACCTTTCGGTCGATGCCCTTCCTGTTCATGAACCCTGGCGCTCGTCTCCAGGGTGTCCTGGATGCCGGAGACGAGTATCCCGACTTGCGCCCTTTCCGATTTGGGAACGATGACATAGAGCTCTTCCGTGTCCCCGGGAAGGGGCGAGACGGGAAGAAACTCTTCCAGCCGCATCAGCGGCAATCCTTCTCCGTGGTAGTCCATGAACGCCTGATCGCCGACATGATGGATGGACTCCGGGTTCACCTTTTCCAGGCGGGCGATGCTCTCCAGAGGCAGGGCGAAAAATTCCTCCGGACTGTTGTTGAACAAGAGAATGGAACGACGGTCTCTGGCTGCGGCTTCCCGCCGGACCTCCTCCTTTTGCCTGCGCCTCTGCTCCTCCGCCCCGATTTCGCTGAAGCGCAGTTGCTTCCGGCGGGCGATCCCCGCCGGATCCAGGATCATGGCCACCTTGCCGTCTCCCATGATGGTCGCTCCGGCGAAGCATTTGACCTTCTTGATATGGTTGGACAACGGTTTGACCACGATCTCCTCGGTGTCGAAGAGCTTGTCCACACACAGGCCGAAGCGGTTTTCCCCCAGCTTGAGCACAACCACATAGAGATCGCTGTGCCAGCTCCGTCGCCTGTCGGCGTTGGATCTTCTATTGGAGCCGGGCTCAGGGAGCGGGGGAGCGGCTTGCTCGGCCGTTCTGTTTCTACGATCGAGCAGACGACTCCGGCGGTCCGGTGCCGCTTCACCCGTGTCCGGGCTGGTGAAGGACCGGGGCAGGTCGAGGACGTCGGAGAGCCGGACTATGGGCAACAGGCTCGCACGCAGCCGAAGCACCTCTGCGCCGGCTATTCCCTCGATACGTCGAGCTACATCCCCGGCCCGGACACACACGAGCTCCTTGACATTGGCCTGGGGAATGGCGAAGCGGTGTCCCTCGGCTCCTACAATGAGGGAAGGAATGATAGCCAGGGTCAGGGGCAGTCTGATCTGGACCACTGAGCCGACCCCCTCCTCGCTGTTTATCTCCAGGTGCCCCCCTAGTCTCTCTATGTTTGTCTTCACCACATCCATTCCCACGCCTCGGCCGGAGATTTCCGATACGGACTCGGCCGTGGAAAAACCGGGCGTCAGGACCAGGTTGAGCTTTTCCCTGGGACTCATTCTGGCGGTGTCTTCGGACGTGAGGAGCCCCTGGGCCACTGCCTTGTCGGCCACCTGATCGGGGTTGATTCCGCGTCCGTCGTCCCTGAGGGTGATGTTCACCTGACCACCCTCGTGGAGCGCGCGCAGGTGAAGGGTGCCTTTTCGGGGCTTGCCCGCGGCCAGCCGGGTCTCCGGATCCTCGATGCCGTGGTCGAGGCCGTTGCGCAGAAGGTGGATGATGGGATCCGAGAGCCCTTCCAGAATGCTCTTGTCCAGCTCCACCTCACGGCCCTCGAGAATCAGGTCCACTTCCTTGTGAAGCCGCCTGGAGGTGTCCCGGACCAGCCTGCTGAACTTGTTGAAGAGATTTTCCATGGGCTGCATACGCATCTGGACTATGCGCTCCTGGACCTCGCTCGTGACCACGTCCACGCTCTGGATCAAGGGGGCCAGCCTGGGGTTTCCCAAGGCGGCTTCGCCCATCTCCTGGCGGAGCTGGTTCCGGCCCAGGACCAGTTCTCCTGCAAGGTTCATCAACTTGTCTATGACATCCACGGACACCCGGATCGTTTCATAGGAAAGGCCCTTGTCCCCGTTTAAGGGGGCGGAGGCAGCAGGTGGGGGTGTGTCAGGGGCCGCTTCCGAAGCCGAGGCAACCGACGAAGCCGCTTCTTCGGCTGATTCCGCTTCGGCCTTCAGGGGCTGCACCCACGCTTCTTGCAGACCCAGGGCTTCACACAGGAGGTCGGTTTCCATGACGGTTGCAAACAGGTACACGCTTTTGCCGGATTCAGGATCCGGGGTGCAGCGGGAGAGACACCGGCCGTAGGAGGCCATCAGTCCCTCCAGGGCCTGCGGGTCTTGAGAGGTGCGGTCGCAGGAGGTCCAGAGGGCGTATACGTAGGATCCTTCTACGAGGGCACTGCTGACGGCAGGCCCGGCGGCCTGGTCAAAGACCGCCTCCGCTGTACCGCAGCCCTCCGGAGGCCGGAGTACCAGGCCCGCCCCGTCCCGGACGACCCGGGGTGAGGATAGGCCCTGGTCGACTGATTTCGTAGGGCCGTGCTCCGGAGTTTTATGAGAAGGCGCACCCTTCGGGCCCTGCAGGAGGCGATTGAGCCGATCCAGTTCTTCCTGATAAGGCACCAGGTCGCTCTTTTGGACGTCGGCGAACATGATTCGAAGCTTGTCCACGCCGGCCAGAAGGGCGTCGATCCCCTCTGAGTCCGTTGACATGTCTCCTTCACGAAAGCGCATCAGCACGCTTTCCATGACATGGCTGAGCTCCTTGATGGCGGTGAACCGGAAAAACCCCGAGGAGCCCTTGATGCTGTGGATGGCGCGAAACACGCGGTTGACTATTTCCGGCTCGATTTCCTCTCCGCCGCGTTCCATGGCGAGCAGATCCGGCTCGATTTCCTCGAGATGATCCCGGTTTTCAGCGACAAATTCTTTTATGGTGTTTTCGTCGTAGGATGTTTTCATTCCATTCAGTGGGGCCCTGGAAAATATAGTTTTTGCGGATTTCTCGAGTGCAGGACACCAAATCCTGCGTTTCATGAAAGCAAAAGACATGCCATGTCTGCAGCTGCTTCAGCCGCGCGGAATCGTCGGTCCGGGTGCGGGCTTTGGAGGCAAAGCGGAAGCGGTGATTTTCGGGCCCACCGGTGAAAGAGCCGTCTCGTCAAAATGATGACGATCATGAAGCGCTTGCACCCTTGTGTGAAGGGGGTAAGATGGGTGGAAGGGCGATCGCCTATTCGCTGGTGTACACCCAGCTGTAATTGATCGGTTCGGTGTTGGCGCAGTCCGGGCGGGGGTGGAGGAACTCGTCCGCAAGCTTGAGCCAGTTGTAGGCGGGCCTGAGCTTTCGCAGCTTGCCGTCCTCCGGAGGCCGGGAAAAGGGCGTGTAGTCGTACACGGCCTCGGAGATACCCACGTTGTAGCCGTCCGCCGAATAGAGATAAGAGGCTATGAAGGCATCGGGCTCCATGCCTTCCTTTTTGGCAAGGGCCTGGATTTGTCTTTTGTCCAGTCGAATGAGAAAAAACCTGGAAACGCCCCGCTCGGAGTACTTGGTCATGGATCGGCTCTCCGAACTGGAGATGTAGACCGTATTGAGAAAATTTGTTTTCCGCAGGAGCTGAGCCGCAATCAGAGCGGCTGTGCGGCGACCTCCCACGCTGTGGTGGGCCCCGTAGTACTCGAAGAGCTTGTTTTGCAGAATATGCCCGGTTTGGTCCCCGTTTTCGTACAGACTGGTATGAATGTAACGAAGCCACCGGGCCAGATCCTCGGCCGCATCCGCAATGGGCCAGTCGATTTTCACGTGAAAATGGGTGAGGGCATAGCGGTTTTTTTTTCTAACCGTGGGATCCTGTTGAATCAGCAGGGCATAGTCCACGTCGAGGAGGTTCTCGGCGAAGTCCAGGAATGCGGGTTTGTCGAAATGGCGAAGGTTCAAGTGGAATTTTTTTCGAATCTTGAAGGAGGCCACCCGCTCCAGGTTTTTTTTGATGACGCGGTTTTCCGGAAAGAACCGGATGTAGTTTTTGAGCTCGGCAGGAAGGCTTCCCTCACAGAAGAGCACGATGAAGGTGTTGAACAGCTCAGACTCCTGTTCCATTCGTTTGGACTTGGGCTTGAGCTCGCTCTTGTCGGGAAAGCGGTACTCCACGCCGCTTTTGATATGTTTGAAGAATGAATCGATCAGGGAGATCTTCATGAGCTTCACTTCGAGTGCATCTCGAAGGATTTCATACAAAGATCGACGAATTTTTTCCGTGTAACTAAGCCGCTCCCGGTACTTCCACATGAGGGGACGCCCTTTGTATTTTTATATTTGCGGTCATTCTGCACAATATGGAAAGACTGTGTTTTCTCGCAAAGACGCTAAGACGCCAAGAAAAGACCCTTTTCCGAATGGAAACTGAGTATGGAGCGGGGAGGCGCCGGTGTCAAGGAAAATAGCAAAATCAGTGGGTTGGCGGTGTTTTTTTACGGATTGGCGCGGGTTTCGGCTTTTTGCAAGGGGATGGTGCTCGAATATATCGAAGCACCTCCTTCCCCGCCCTTCGGCAAACTCGGCAAGCGCTCGATACAGGATAAGATTTCAGGATAAGATTTCCTTGACAAACCACACTCGTGAGATATAGTTGCATATTTATTTTAAGGTTGGAAGGGCTTGAATTCGTTGCATTTTGATCGGCTCTTGGATTAAGCAGCTGTCGACAACGCTCCCTTCAGGCGGCTTTCTCATGAAGCACATCGACCTGAGAGCCATACCGGAGACCGGTCAGCAGCATCGGTTCCGCATGGAACCCGGGGATTGGCGTCCCACAGAGTCGGAGGAGGGCGTGGTGGCGCTTGCCGGACCCTTGACCCTGGACGCCGACATTCAGCGCGCGGGAAAGAACATCGTGCTGAAGGGGCACCTCCAGGGGGTCGTCCAGGTTCGTTGTGACCGATGCCTCGGTGTGTTTGAGCGGAATGTGGACACGGCGTTTAGCGTGTTTTTATCTCTGCCCGGGGACAGTGATGCGGAGGCTGAGCTGGAGCTGGAGGAAGAGGACCTGGATGTGGAATTCCCATCCGGCGAGGAGCTGGACATCCATGAGCTCATTCGAGAGCAGGTGCTGCTGGAGCAACCCATTAAGCGTCTTTGCAGCGAGGGCTGCAAGGGCCTTTGTACCCGGTGCGGGAAAAACCTCAATGAGGGAGCATGCGAGTGTTCCACGGAATCGGGGCATCCCGCGTTTCAAAAACTCAAGGAATTGAAAATCAAGGGAGCACAGGACTAGGCATGGCTGTACCAAAGAGAAGAAAATCCAAGTCAAAGCGGGATATGAGGCGGTCGCACGACCACGCCCGGCTTCCGGGCGTGACCGAGTGCACGCAGTGCCATGAACCCGTAATGCCGCATCGCGTTTGTCCCCACTGCGGGGCCTACAAGGGCAGGACGATCGTTCAGGTCGAAGAGTCCTAGCATGAACATCGCGGTGGACGCCATGGGCGGCGACTTCGCCCCGGAGGTGGTGGTCCGGGGAGCCTTGCAGGCCGCTGAAGAAACCCGCACTGCCGTCACGCTGGTGGGAGATGAGGGCGCCATTCGTTCGGCGCTGAAGGGGCGTGAAAATGACGGCCCGGTGGAGGTGTGCCCCTGCGATGCAGTCGTGCGGATGGATGAATCCCCCCTGAAGGCGGTCCGCCGAAAACCCAATGCCTCCATCTGTGTGGCCTTTGATCTTGTTAAACAGGGAAGGGCCGATGCCGTGGTGAGTGCAGGGAACTCCGGGGCCACCTTTGCAGCCGGTATCCTGACCCTGGGCAAGGTCCAAGGAGTGGACCGCCCCGCCCTGGCAAGCATCCTTCCCGGCAGAAGCGGGGAGGTGGTTCTCATCGATGTGGGCGCCAATGTGGACTGCCGTCCCGCCCACCTCGTGCAGTTCGCATTGATGGCCCGGGCCTTTGCAACTTCCTGCCTGGGCATGGAGAACCCCTCTGTAGGGCTCATGAGCATCGGTGAGGAGGGGGAGAAGGGAAACGAGCAGGTGCGAAAGGCCCACCCTCTGTTCAAGACGGAGGTGACGAACTTCGTGGGAAACGTGGAGGGCCGCGATATCTTTTCCGGTGGAGTGCAGATCGTTGTTTGCGACGGATTTGTGGGGAACGTCGCACTCAAGGTGGCTGAAGGCCTGTCCGAGGCGATAAGGCAAAGGATACAACAGGAGATGGGGCGCCTGCTTGACGGAAAGACGGGGCATGGATTGAGTGCGTCCGGATTGGATCCGCTTTTCAGTACGCTCGACTATGAGACCTACGGCGGTGCCCCCATCCTGGGAATCAAGGGAATCGGAATGGTCTGCCATGGAAGCTCTTCAGCCCTTGCCATCAAGAACGCGGTGAAACGCGCGGCCGAGTATGTGCGCAGTGGGTTTCCGGAAAAGTTGGCGCGCCGGTTTGAGCAGTTTCACGGGGACGTGGCTCGCGCTTCTTGAGCTTGCGGACGAAACCGGGGGTGGGGGGAGAAATCTATGGCGGCTTCTGAACGGATAGTAGTCATCACCGGCGGATCCAAGGGAATCGGAAGGGCCGTGGCCAGGGCCTTCGCCCGGGAAAAGGCGAAGCTCGTTCTCGTTCACCTCGATGCCGACGACGCTGCAGTGGAAGAGACCGTTTCCCTGACCGCTGAACTGGGTGCCGAGGCGGAAGGCCTGCGGGTCGACGTCTCCTCCCGGCAGGATGTGGACGGGCTGTTCCAGTACGTGATGGAGCGCTACGGCCGTGTGGACGTCCTGGTGAACAATGCGGGAATAACCCGGGACACCCTGCTCATGAGGATGTCCGAGCCGGATTGGGACGCGGTCATGGCGGTGAATCTCAAGAGTGTGTTCAATTGTACACGGGCGGTGGTTCAGCCCATGATAAAGCAAAGGACGGGAAGGGTCGTCAACATTTCCTCCGTGGTGGGACGGATAGGCAATGCCGGACAGTCCAACTACGCCGCCTCCAAGGCCGGCATTCTGGGGTTTACCAGGTCCGTGGCCCGCGAAGTGGCGTCCAGGGGAGTCACGGTCAATGCCGTGGCTCCGGGCTTCATCGCTACGGAGATGACCGAGGGGCTTTCCCAAAAAGTGCAGGACGCTTTCCTGCAGCAGATTCCTTTGGGCAGGATCGGGCAGCCGGAGGATGTGGCCGAAGCGGTCTACTGGTTGTGTTCGAATGCGGCCTCCTACATCACAGGTCAGACGATTCATGTGAACGGCGGGATGTTTATGTGACCTGCCAAATCAAATAAGGCGATTTTGGAAGCGGGGTTTTTGAAAACGCTTGGAATACTAGGAATAATGGAACAAGGAGGAACGGATTCATGGCGGATATCGAGGCGCAGGTCAAGAGCATCATCTGCGAGCAGCTGAATGTGGCCGAGGAAGATGTGGTGTCTGAAGCTTCATTTGTGGACGATTTGGGCGCGGATTCCCTCGATCAGGTGGAACTGATCATGGCCATGGAAGAGGAGTTCGATCTGTCCATCCCGGACGAGGACGCCGAGAAGATCGCTACGGTCCAGGATGCCGTGGACTATATCAAAAAGGCCAGGGATCAGTAGGCGGGCAGGGAGTGTCGCCGCAAAAGGCGATTGGCGGCCTCATGAAGGCGGAGGGCATGGAAGGAGTTGCTTGACATGAGAAGGCGAGTCGTCGTGACGGGCCTCGGGATGGTCACCCCCCTGGGAACCGGGGTGCAGAAGAACTGGGACGCGGTTTGTGCCGGGAAAAGCGGGATTCGGCGCATTGAGAAGTTTGATGCGTCTGCGTTTCCATGTCAAATCGCGGGGGAGGTGCCGGATTTCCGGTCCCGGGACTTTATGGACAAGCAACAGGTGAGGCGGTTCGATATCTTTGTGCACTACGCAGTGGCTTCCGCGCGCATGGCCATGGAAGATTCGGGTCTCACCATTCAAGGTAAAAACGCGCACCGAGTGGGGTGCCTCACGGGATCGGGTCTCGGGGGTCTGGCCATGCTGGAGCACTACCACCAGGTGCTCCTGGAAAAGGGCCCCAAGCGGATCAGCCCCTTCTTCATTCCGGGAATGATCGCCAACATGGCCCCCGGGCAGATTGCCATCGAGTACGGGGCCAAGGGACCGAACCTCTCCGTGGAGACCGCATGTGCAGCCAGCACCCATGCGGTCGGCGAGTCGTTCCGCCTGATTCGGGAAGGATTGGCCGACGCCATGATCACCGGCGGTTCAGAGGCTGTGGTCACTCCTCTCGCTCTGGGCGGGTTTTGTTCCATGAAGGCGCTTTCCACGCGCAATGACGAGCCGGAACGGGCCAGTCGCCCTTTCGACAGGGATCGGGACGGATTCATCATGGGTGAGGGCGCGGGGATCGTGATTCTGGAAGCCCTGGAATTCGCATTGGAACGGGGAGCCAGGATCTATGCCGAGGTGACCGGGTATGGGCTGTCGGGCGACGCCTATCACGTCAGCGCGCCCGATCCCGAGGGCGAGGGGGCGGTAAACTGCATGAACATGGCCATTGAGGACGCCGGCCTTAAACCCCGGGATATCGACTACATCAACGCCCACGGCACCTCCACCAAGCTCAACGATGATTCCGAAACCAAGGCCGTAAAGAAGGTGTTCGGCGAGCATGCCTATCGTCTGCCCATCAGCTCCACAAAATCCATGACCGGCCACCTGCTGGGGGGCGCAGGGGGAGTGGAGGTGATCTACACCGCCCTTACCATCAGGGACGGCCTCATGCCCCCCACGGTCAACTATGAAACGCCTGATCCTGACTGTGACCTGGATTACGTGCCCAATACGGCGAGAAAGGCGAACATCCGGACCGCCCTGTCGAACTCTTTCGGCTTCGGCGGTACCAACGGGGCCCTTGTGCTGCAGGCCTACGAAATGTGAGGGAAAGCCCGGAGGCCACCTTCTTAACCCGCCTGATCCCATCCTCCCCCATTGTATTCGAGCGCCGAACCCGGCGCCCCATCAAGAGGAGAACACAGCCTGCATGGTGCTGAAGACGGAAGACAGGGAAGTAAGCGGAGCGATCGAGGCCGAGCTCCTGCGGGAACGGCGCACCCTGGTGATGATCGCATCCGAGAACTACGCCTCCCGGGCCGTTATGGAGGCCCAGGCCTCTGTTCTCACCAATAAATACGCAGAGGGGTATCCCGGTGCCAGGTATTACGGCGGCTGTGAGCATGTGGATCGGATCGAAATGCTGGCGGTGGAGCGGGCGAGACGGCTGTTTCAGGCCCCTTATGCCAATGTTCAGCCCCATTCAGGTTCCCAGGCCAACATGGCCGCCTACCTGGCCTTGCTTAAGCCCGGCGACACGGTTCTCGGCATGGATCTGGCTCACGGAGGCCACCTGACCCACGGCAGCCCGGTTAACTTTTCCGGGCAACTGTACCGTATCGTGGGCTACGGAGTGGACCCCGACACCCACCGCATAGACTACGATCAGGTCCGCAGGTTGGCCTTGGAACACCGGCCGCGCATGATCGTCGCCGGCGCCAGTGCCTACCCCCGGATCCTCGATTTTGAGCGCTTTCACGAGATCGCCCGCGAGGCCGGGGCCTTGCTTCTTGCGGACATGGCCCACATTGCAGGCCTGGTGGCGGCGGAGCTCCATCCATCACCCGTGAGGTGGGCCGATGTGGTGACCTCCACGACCCACAAGACCCTGAGGGGACCTCGGGGCGGGCTCATCCTGAGCCGCGAGGCTTACGGGCGACAACTGGACAAAGGGGTGTTCCCCGGGATTCAGGGCGGTCCCCTGATGCACGTGATCGCGGCCAAGGCGGTTTGCTTTCAACAGGCCCTGGATCCGGCGTTCAAGGCGTACCAGCGCCAGGTGGTGCTCAATGCCGAGACCCTGGCCCACGCGCTTCAGCGTCGAGGATACCGCCTTGTGAGCGGTGGAACGGACAATCACCTGTTGTTGATGGATCTGACTCCAGAGGGCATGAGCGGGGCGGAAGCGGAAAAGGCTCTCGGCCGGGCCGGCATTGTGGCCAACAAGAACGCGGTTCCGTTCGACAGTAAGGGACCTCGGGTGACCAGCGGACTGAGGCTGGGAACGCCTGCGCTCACCACCCGGGGCATGAAGGAACCGGAGATGGAGATGATAGCGGATTTCATTGCACGGGGGCTGGCGCACACCGGCGAGAACGAGATCCTCGACAAGATCCGGCTGGAGGTGGAGGCCCTTTGCGAGCGCTTCCCTGTTTACGAGGGCCTTGGCGGGAACGGGAACTCGTCCTGAAATTTCACAAAGCGGTTTCGCCTGTCGTTAGGGCGCAGGGCGCACCGTGAAAAAACGAGGTGACCTTTGGCACGACCCAGCTGGCCCGAGTACTTCATGGCCATCACCAAAATGGTGGCCATGCGATCCACCTGCCTTCGGCGTTCCGTGGGGGCGATCCTGGTCAAGGACAAGCGGATTCTATCGACCGGGTACAACGGGGCCCCTTCGGGTTTGCGCCACTGTGAGGAGGTGGGCTGTTTGAGGGAGGACTCCTCCATTCCGTCGGGCACCCGCCACGAGCTGTGTCGCGGGCTTCATGCCGAGCAGAACGCCATTATTCAGGCGGCTTATCACGGCATCTCCATCTGTGGGGCCGACCTGTATTGTACCAATATGCCCTGTGTGATATGCTCCAAAATGATCATCAACGCAGGGATTTTAAATATTTATTATGCTGAAGGGTATGATGACCCTCTCTCCGAGCAGTTCTTCGAAGAGGCTGGAATCCAAGTGAAGAGGTTGAACCCGTGAGATGCCCCTACTGTACGCAGATAGACAACAAGGTGATCGACTCCAGGTTGAGCAAGGACGGGCGGACCATACGCCGCCGGCGCGAATGCCTCGAGTGCTCCAGGCGATTCACGACCTATGAAAAACTGGAAGAGGTCCTCCCCATGGTCATCAAGAAGGACGGCCGGCGGGAGCCCTTCAGTCGCGAGAAGATCATTTCCGGCATTCGAAAGGCGTGCCAGAAAAGACCGGTCAGCATTCCACGGATCGAGGAGTTCGTGGATCAGCTCGAGGTGTACTTTCAGGAGCTGGGGAAAAAGGAGGTTGACAGCAAGGAGATCGGAGAGCGGGTGATCACCAATCTCAAGGACTGGGATGAGGTGGCCTACGTCCGGTTCGCCTCGGTCTACAGGCAATTCAGGGATATCAACGAGTTCATGTCGGAGCTGGAAGGCATTCTGAAGTCCAGAAAGAAAGACACGATCGAGTAGATGAGCCGACTCGAAGACGAGCGTTTCATGCGGGAGGCCCTGCGCCAGGCACGAAAGGGGGTGGGACGCACCTCTCCCAATCCCGCCGTGGGCGCGGTGATCGTGAGACAAGGGCGCATCGTGGCTGCGGGTTTTCACCGCGCGGCTGGGTCGCCCCACGCCGAAGCTGAGGCTGTTGGGGCCCTGGAAGGCCCGGCGGTTCCGGGAGATACGCTTTACGTAACCCTGGAACCATGCAATCACACCGGCAGGACCCCGCCCTGCACCCGTCTCATTCTGGATGCAGGAATCCGCCGGGTGGTGGTGGGGATGAAAGACCCCAACCCGAAGGTGCCCGGCGGGGGGGGCGCTTATCTCGAGAAGATGGGTGTGCAGGTCCGAAGCGGGGTACTGGAAACAGAGTGCCGGGCCTTGAATGAGTCCTTCATCAAACAGGTGACCACGGGAAGGCCTTTTGTGATCGTCAAGACGGCTTCCACCCTGGACGGCTGGACCGCCACGGCGACCGGCCATTCTCGGTGGGTTACCAATGAGCGCTCCAGGCGTTTCGTTCACCGGCTCAGGGATCGATGCGACGCCGTTCTGGTGGGGGTGGGAACGGTGCTGGCCGATAACCCCTCGCTGACTACAAGGCTGCCGAGGCGACGGGGCAGAGATCCGGTTCGCGTGATTGCGGACACTCACTTGAAGACCCCTGAAGGCGCTGCTGTGCTTCGTTCGTCTTCCTCCGCCGGCACCCTCGTGGTTGTGGGCGGAAATCCGCCTGCATCCAGGGTGGAATCGTTCTCCGCCATGGACGGCGTGTCCGTGCTCCGTTGTCCCGAGGGCGAGGGGGGTCTGGATCTCGGGGCCCTGCTGGACATTCTCGGGGGGAAGGGGGTCCAGTCCCTTCTGGTGGAAGGAGGCGCAGGCATTCTGGGATCCATGATCCGCAGCCGGTTGGTGGACAAGGTTTACGTGTTCAAGGCCCCGAAGATGCTCGGGGGCGACGACGGTGTACCCGTGGCCGCCGGCCCCGGGGCCCGGCGCATGGACGAATGTCTGGTGCTCGAACACATTCGCATCAGGCGGTTCGGAGACGATGTGATGATTCGAGGGTATCCCGGAGGGTGAATGGTTCGGTTCTCCGCCGGGATGCTTAGTTTTTGCGGGGCCTCCGCGCCCCTGCGGAAGAAAAGGACAAGAGGGAAGGCATGTTCACCGGGCTGGTACAAGGGGTAGGAAGGATTCGGCGGGCGGTTCAAAGCGGAAAGGCCATGGTTCTGGCGGTGGAGCCCCTGTTTGACACGGAGGGAATCCGCATCGGAGACAGCCTGTGTGTGAACGGTGTGTGCCTTACCGTGACCGAAGAACGTTCCAGGATCTTGAGCCTGGATGTCTCCGCTGAAACCGTTTCCCGCAGCACGTTGGGCGCATTCACACCGGGCCGGAGGGTCAACCTGGAACAGGCCCTTCGCCTTTCTGACCGCCTGGGCGGGCACCTGGTCGCAGGACACGTGGACGGAGTGGGGCGGGTCGTTAAAAAGGAGGCCCGGGAAGGTTCCCGGATTCTGGGAATCGAGATGGATCCCGTGCTCTCGCGCTATACCATCGAGAAGGGTTCCATAGCCGTGGACGGCGTCAGCCTGACCATCAACCATTGCCGCCGGGGATACTTTGAGGTAAACATCATTCCACAGACAGGCCGCGAAACCACCCTGCTGGAGACCGGCCCGAACGAACGAGTGAACATCGAGGTCGATTTGATCGGGAAGTACGTGGAGAGGCTCATGTCCGGGCAAGGCCGTTTATTGGAGCAAGGAGCCCCTTCCGGCATATCCATGGAGACCCTCCACGAGCACGGATTCACTCGGTAGTGCCCATTCATAAACGAATTTTGACGAATTCGTAAAAACTGTATTTTCTCGCAAAGACGCCAAGGCGCAAAGAAAAGACCCTTCAATATGAATCAGTTCTATTTGCGAGCTTTGCGTATTGTTGTGAAATTTTAACTTTTTGCAAGGTTATCAATGCTCAATTCAGGGTAAATTCAAACACGAGAGTGAAACCCTCCTGCATCCGCCGGGGCTGAACCGTGTCCCGGGTCTACGTCAAGGGATTCCAGTAGGGTGTATCTCCATCGTTGTGGAGCAAGCATACCATGCCGGTTTCAAGGATTGAAGACGCACTGAAGGATTTACGCGAAGGCAAGATGATTATCCTGGTGGATGACGAGGACCGGGAGAACGAGGGTGATCTGACCATGGCGGCGGAGATGGTCACTCCCGAAGCCATCAATTTCATGGCCAAGCACGGGCGGGGGCTGATCTGCCTTTCCCTGGATCACACCATGGTGGAACGACTCCAGCTTCCACTCATGGTTCAAGACAACCGCTCTCCGTTCAAGACCGCGTTCACCGTGTCCATCGAGGCCCGCCACGGCGTGACCACGGGAATTTCAGCGGCGGACCGGGCGCAGACCGTTTTGGCGGCGGTGGCCGACGACGCCCGGCCCGAAGACCTGGTTCAGCCGGGGCACGTGTTTCCTCTTCGCGCGCGCCGGGGCGGGGTCCTCTTCCGCACCGGCCAGACCGAGGGGTCTGTGGACCTGGCCAGGCTCGCAGGGCTCAAGCCTGCCGGGGTCATCTGCGAGGTCATGAACGACGACGGGACCATGGCCCGCATGCCGGACCTGGAGAAATTCGCCGAGGAGCACGATCTCAAGATCGCCACTGTGGCCGACATCATCGAGTATCGCATGCGGAACGAGTCGTTCGTGCATCAAGCGGCGGAGACCGTCCTGCCCACGCCTTTCGGGGAGTTTCGAGCCGTGGCCTTTGTCAACGACATCGACGACTACGAGCACATGGCGTTGATCAAGGGGGATATCGAACCCGACAAGGATGTTCTCGTCCGGGTCCACTCCCAGTGTCTTACAGGGGATGTGTTCGGTTCCTACCGCTGCGATTGCGGCTCCCAGCTGGAAAAGGCCATGGAGAGGGTGGAGCAGGAGGGCCTGGGAGTCATCCTGTATCTGCAGCAGGAAGGGAGGGGAATCGGGCTGGCCAACAAGCTCAAGGCGTATGCCCTTCAGGACCAGGGGCGGGACACGGTGGAGGCTAACGAGGAACTGGGGTTCAAGCCCGACCTTCGCGACTACGGTGTGGGGGCGCAGATTCTGGTGAGCCTGGGGGTGAAAAGAATGCGGCTTATGACGAACAATCCCAAAAAACTCAAGGGGCTGGAGGGGTATGGGCTGGAAGTCACCGGCCGCGAGCCCCTGGAGTGCGAGCCGAGGCCGGAAAACATGAAATATCTGATGACCAAGTGCCAGAAGCTCGGGCATTTGATGAAAATCGGCGGTCTGACGGAGTCGTGATTCCCGCGGCAAAGCCGTACCGCTGATGGCTTTGAAAGGGGGGTGAACATGCCGAAGGTGCTGGAAGGGAAGATTTCCGCGCAAGGCCTGCGTTTTGCGGTGGTGGTGGGCCGGTTCAACGATTTCATTTCGTCCAAGCT